>NZ_JALNWM010000111.1 GCF_023230885.1 Desulfocurvus sp.
CGCGCAAGACGTTCTGCCCCCGCGCGGGCGCCCGGTGCGAAGGGCGCGGCAATCCGCGCGGGGGCGTCGCGTCTTTTTCCGCGCGGGGCTCGCCGCCCCACGCGGCCCGTGCCAGACTGCCCGCAGGAGGCCTTCCGCCATGTCCCGATGTCCCTTTTTCCGGTTCCTCCCGGCCCTGGGCCCGCTGTTGTGCGCGGCGATGCTGCTCGGGGGCTGCTCGGTGCAGGTCAACGCCTTTCGCGACTACGACACCCCCCTGGCCGAGCATGTGCTTTCGGGCCGCGCGCGGGAGAAGATTCTCGTCCTGCCCGTGCGCGGGTTCATCGACCTGGAGCCGGACCAGGGCCTCGCGGCCCGGCGGCCGAGCGTCGTCCAGGACGTTGCGGCCATGCTGCGCAAGGCCGGGGACGACCCCGACGTGCGCGCGCTGCTGATCCAGGTCGACAGCCCGGGCGGGACCGTGGTCGCCAGCGACATCCTCTACGCCGAGATCAGGCGCCTGCGCGCGGCGCGCGCCCTGCCGGCGGTGACGCTGATGATGACCGTGGCGGCCAGCGGGGGCTATCAGGCCGCCCTGGCCGGGGACCGCATCGTGGCCCACGCCTCCACGGTCACTGGATCCATCGGCACGGTGTTCCTGCGGCCCGACGTGAGCGGGCTCATGGGCAAGATCGGGGTGGGCGCCGAGGTCACCCGCTCGGGCCGCCACAAAGACATCGGCTCGCCCCTGCGCGGCTCCACCCCCGAGGAGCGGGCCATCGTCCAGGCCATGATCGACGACATGAACGGGCGCTTTCTGGCCCTGGTCGCCCAGCGCCGGGGGCTTGACCGCGAGGCGCTGGACGATGTAGCCGATGCGCGGGTGTTCACTGCGGCCCAGGCCCAGGCCCTGGGGCTGGTGGACACGGTGGGCTCGGCCCACGACGCCCTGGCCCAGGCCAGGGCCCTGGCCGGGTTGGCCGAGGATGCGCGGGTGGTGGTCTACCGCCGCCGCGCCATGCGGGACGACACGCTGTACAACCCGCCCCTGGCGGCGGCGGACGCCGCGCCGGGGCTGGACCTGGGGCTTTCGCATCTGCTGGGGGTGCCGCGCGCGGGGTTCTACGCCCTGTGGGCGCCCGAGTACGGGGCGGCTCCCCGCTAACGCCACGGCGCGCCGTGGCCCAAGGAGGACGGCATGGACGACTGGAAGGTCGTGGGCACCTACCCCGACTACAACGACGAGGCCTATCACGAGTTCAAGCGCTGGAGCGACGTGTGCGAGGACATCGCCCTGTATCCCGAGGCCAACGTGCGCGTGGTCAAGGACGGGCAGGGCGGCGTGCGCGTGGAGATCAGCCACGCCCTGATCAGCTACTTCGAAGGCACTCCGGGCGAGTTCTAGGGGCGCGGCGCCCCGGCCCCCGGGCGGGCAGCCCGGTGCGGCGGCGACGAAAAAAAGCCGGAGGCGCGAGCCTCCGGCTTTTTCTGCATGGCCCGGCGGGGCCCGGCTAGTCGGCCAGGGCCAGGATGGGCTTGATGATCTCGGTCAGGGCGCGGGAGGTGGCGTTGTCCTGCCCGAGCTTGGCGATGGGGTAGCCCTCGTCGCCCGAGCGGGCGACCTCGGGGTCCAGCGGGATGCGGCCCAGGAAGCGCACGCCCGTTTCCCCGGCCAGGGCCTCGCCCCCGCCCGCGCTGAAGATGTTCTCCACATGCCCGCACTTGGTGCAGGCGTAGCCGCTCATGTTCTCCACCAGCCCGAAGACCGGGTTGCCCACCTGGGCGCAGAAGGTCACCGAGCGGCGCACGTCGTCCACGGCAACGCCCTGGGGCGTGGTGACGATGATGGCCTGGGCCTCGGGGCCGATCTCCTGGAGGGCGGAGAGGGGCTCGTCGCCGGTGCCGGGAGGGCAGTCGACGATCAGGTAGTCCAGGTCGCCCCAGGCCACGTCGGAGATGAACTGGCGGATGAGGCCGGTCTTCACCGGGCCGCGCCAGATGACGGCGTCCTTGGGGCTGGGCAGCAGGAAGCCCAGGGACATGACCAGCAGGTTGTTGTTGTAGGGCACGGGCTCGATGTAGTCGCGCTCGATGTGCGGCTGGGTGCCCGCCAGGGAGAGCAGGCGCGGCAGGCTGGGGCCGTGCACGTCAACGTCGAGCAGGCCGACCTTTTTGCCCGCCTGGGCCAGGGCCACGGCGATGTTGGCCGCCACGGTGGACTTGCCCACGCCGCCCTTGCCGGACATGACCACCAGCTTGTGCCGGATGCGGCCCAGGGTTTTCTTGATTTTTTCGTCCTGCGGGTTGGTGCCGCAGGTTTCAGGGGTGCAGCCGCTGCCGGCGGAGGAGCAGCCTGCGCATGCATCGCTCATGGGATTCTCCTTTGCGGGGATCGGTGTCGTTGGCGCGCGGCCTTTTGTGGTTCTGGACCGCTGCGGCCGTTGCGCGTTGCGGCGCCGCGCAGGGCCGGTATGGGCCATGCGCGGCGCCGGTAAAGCCAGTTAATCCTTTTTGGGGCAATGTCAAATTGCGGAGTCCGGGTGGCCGGGGGCGGCCATGAGGCACGCCGCCCCCGGCTTCGGACGGGGCCGAGGGAGTCGCGGCCCCGGGCCCGCGGCCAGGAGGTGGACCGGCGGGCCGGAAACTCCGGGCCTAGCGGCCCCGGCGGCCGCCCCGGCCCAGGCCGGGCCCCATGCCCTGGCCCATGCCGCGCCCGGCGCCCAGGCCCTGGCCCATGCCGCGCCCGGCGCCCAGGCCGGGGCCCGTGCCCGGTGCGCCCTGGGCCGGAAGGTCGGCCCGCCCGGCGGGCCCGCGCCGCTGGCCCAGGCCGCAGGGGCCAAGCCCCAGGCCCGGGCCGGCAGCCACGGCCGCCGCCTTGCGGCCGCCGCCCATGCCGCCGCCGCCGCCCATGCCGCGACCGCCCATGCCGCGACCGCCCGCGGCGCGCCCGGCGCCCATGCCCTGGCCGGGGCCCATGCCCATGCCGCGCCCGGCGCCCGCGCCCATGCCCATGCCGCGCCCGGCGCCCATGCCCCGGCCGCCACCGGCGCAGGGTACGCCGGGCATGGCCAGTTCCGCCAGGGCGCCCCGGCCCAGGGCGTCCAGCACCTCGGCCACCGAGCCGCTGATCCAGGGCTGGACGGTCAGGCCGTGTTGCAACAGCAGGCGGCGCGAGGCGCCGGATATCCCGCCGCAGACCAGGGTCTGCGCGCCCCGGGCGGTCATTGCCGCGCCCAGGGCCGTGGCGTCGCCCTGGGGCGCGTCCAGTTCGCCCAGGGGCTCGGCGCCCTTGGCGTTGACTTCGAACAGCCGGAACGACGCCGCGTTCTCGAACAGCGACGCCAGGCGGTCTTCATAGCAGGCCAGGCAGACGATCATGATGCTTTCCTCCGGTTTCGGGCGTGCCGCTCAGGCCCGCGGCGGGGCGCATCGCGTCCGCCGCGCCCGGCACGCCCGGTCTGCCCGGGAGAAAGCAGGAATGGGGCCGTATTGGAATAAGTAAATAATACTATCTGCTTGTAGCTTCGGGGGGGGCGCTGCGCCCGGGTGTCGTGGGCTCAAAAATAGCCCAAACGAGGGCCGCCGGGCTTATTTTAAGCCCAGTTCCCGGGCCCGGCGCAGCAGGCGGCGCAGGGTGTCCTTGGAGATGGCCAGCTCGCGGCAGGCAGCCATGACGCGCCCCGCGTTGCGCTCCAGGGCGCCCAAGGCGGCCAGGCATTTGGCCTGCTCCAGGGTCCGTGGGCCCGGGGTGTCGTCCGCGGGCGCGGCCTCGGGCGCCGGGCGCAGCCCCTCGGGCAGGTGCTCCGGCCGGATCAGTCCGCCCGGGCAGAGGATGAAGGCGAATTCGATGGCGTTTTCCAGCTCGCGCACGTTGCCGGGGAAGGGGTGGTCCAGCAGCGCGGCCAGGGCCCGCTGGTCCAGGCCCTGGATGGGCTTGCCGCGCAGGGCCGCGAACTTGCGCACGAAATGGGCCGCCAGCAGGGGGATGTCCTCGCGGCGTTCGCGCAGGGGCGGCAGGCGCAGCCGGACCACGTTCAGCCGGTAGTAGAGGTCGTTGCGGAAGCGTCCCCCGGCCACCAGCTGTTCCAGGTCCTGGTTGGTGGCCGCCACCACGCGCACGTCGGCCCGGCGGGCGGCGCTGTCGCCCAGGGGCCGGTAGGTGCCGTCCTGGAGCACGCGCAGCAGCTTGACTTGCAGCGCCGGGGGCATGTCGCCGATCTCGTCCAGGAACAGGGTGCCCCCGGCGGCCTCGTCGAAGCGGCCGGGCTTGTCGCGCCGGGCGTCGGTGAAGGCCCCGGCCTTGTAGCCGAACAGCTCGGATTCCAGCAGGGTTTCGGGCAGGGCGCCGCAGTTCACGGCCACGAAGGGGCCGTCCTTGCGCGCGCTCAGGTTGTGCAGGGCGCGGGCGAAAAGCTCCTTGCCGGTGCCCGATTCGCCCGTGAGCAGCGCGGTGGAGGGGCTGGCGGCCACCTGGGGCAGGATGGCGAACAGCTTCTCCAGGGCCGGGCTTTTGCCCACGATGTCCTCGAAGGTGTAGGACGCCTCCATCGCCTTGCGCAGCAGATGGATTTCCGTCAGGTCGCGGAAGGTCTCCACGCCGCCCAGGGGTGTGCCGTCCGCCGCCGCGAGGGGGGCGGCGCTGATGGACACGGGCACGCGCTCGCCGTCGGCGCGCACGATGAATATGGGCTGGTCGACCACCGTCCCGCCGTCCTGGATGCAGGCGCGCAGGGCGCAGCCGCCGTCGCACAGGCTGGAGCGGAAGACCTCCCAGCACTTGCGGCCCAGGGCCTCATCGGGCTCGATGCCCGTGATGCGCGCGGCGGCGCGGTTGAAGAACGTGACGTTCCACTGCGGGTCGACGGTGAACACGCCGTCGGCCAGCGAGTCGAGAATGGCCTGGGCGGGCAGGCCCTTGGGGAACGGCATCGTCCCTCCGGGATCAGGCGTTCTTCTTTTCGCGCACCTTGTCCCGCAGCCAGTCGTACCAGGCGCCCAGCCCCTCGCGGGAGCGGCAGGAGACCGGGAACACGGCGATGTCCTTGTTCAGGGCGCGGGCAAAGCGCTCGGCGCGGGCCATGTCGAAGTCCACATAGGGCAGCAGGTCGGTCTTGTTCAGCAGCATCACGGCGGATTCGGCGAACAGCAGGGGGTACTTCTCGGGCTTGTCGTCGCCCTCGGTCACCGACAGCAGGCTGACCTTGTAGTCCTCGCCGACCTCGAACTCGGCCGGGCACACGAGGTTGCCCACGTTTTCCACGAACAGGATGTCCAGCCCCGACAGGTCGATGGCCTCCAGGGCTTCCTGGATCATGGAGCTGTCCAGGTGGCAGGCGCCGTCGGTGTTGATCTGCACGGCCTGGGCGCCCGTGGCGGCCACGCGGCGGGCGTCGTTGTCCGTGCGCAGGTCGCCCTCGATGACGGCCATTTTGAATTCGCCCGCCAGGTCGGTGAGGGTGCGCTCCAGGGTCGAGGTCTTGCCCGAGCCCGGCGAGCTGATGAGGTTGAGCACCAGGATCCTGTGCTGGGCGAAGAGCTTGCGCAACTGGGCGGAGATGCGGTCGTTGGCTTCCAGGATGTTGCGGACGACGGGGACTTCCATGGCGGGCTCCTTATGCTGCGCGCGGGGGTGAAGGGGGAAGACGGGGCGGCTATTCCGCCTCGATGTTGTCCAGATACAGCTCCTTGCCCTGGAGCACCTCGTGGCCCAGGCCCTCGCCGCATTTGGGGCAGGGCATGAACAGGTCGCCCTCCTCGGGGGAGAACTCCGTGGCGCACTGCGAGCAGCGCAGCACGATGGGGATGTCCTGCATTTCCAGCTGGACGCCCTCCAGGGGCGTGCCCAGGGTGCAGGCCTCGAAGGCGAAGCTGAGCGCCTCGGGCACCAGGGCGGCCAGGCGGCCGTGGCACACGCGCACGGCGTGCAGCCTGGTCAGCCCGTGCTTCTCCATTTCTTCCTTGATGATGGCCACAAGGCTTTGGGCGATGGACATTTCATGCATGGCTTTGGCTGTGTACTGGAAAAACGGCGCCCCGTCCAGACGGTGCGCCGCCCGCGGCGGGTCTTGACCCGGGGCCGCCCCGCCCGGCGCGCCGCCCGCGCCTTGCGCCCGCCGCCTCGGATGCGACACGCCGCGCCCCCGCGCGGGCCGGGCTGGCACCCGGCAAAAAAATCTGCCGCCGCGCGCAACCCCGCGCCCCCGCGCGAGGGGTGGGCGATGCATATCTGCTTCATCATTGTTCGCTCCCACGCCCCGCGCGGGCGTGGGGGGCGGGTTTTATTGCTTGCGCAGACGGTTTCCTGGCCTTGGGGCGGCGTGGCCGCGCCCTGCCGCGCATGCAGGGGGTTGGGGAGAAATATCGCAAAAGGGCTTGACTTGTTCCTGGTATTCGGGTTTCCTTTGGCCACACACCATCATGTTTGCCGTCTTCCTACTATAACGTTTTCCCTCCGGGGCCGGTCGCCGCTTGCGGCGCGAATCGGTCCGTTGGCGGAAAAACGGCGGCAAATGTCCTGACCCTCTCCCATTCTCCCGACTGAACCATATCCCCCGGGCCGAGCCGGGCAAGGAGACGTGCCATGTACGTCGGGCTCAAGATGCTCACGGATGTCGTGACCCTGACTCCCGCGACGCTGGTCAAGGACGCCGACAGGCTCATGGACGAGCACCGGCTGTGGATGCTCCTGGTCAAGGAGGGCGGCATGCTCGTCGGCTCCGTGAGCCGCGAGGACGTGCGCAAGGCGTTGCCCTCCAGCGCCACCACCCTGGCGCGCCACGAGCTGAACTATCTGCTGGCCAGGCTGACGGTGGACAAGATCATGCAGCGCGAGGTGGCCTGCGTGCCTCCGGAAACGGAGATCGAGGAGGCCGCCGAGATCATGCACCGCAAGAACCTGCACGGCCTGGCCGTGGTGGACGGCACGGGCCGCCTGCTGGGCTACATCAACCGCAACGTGATGCTCGACGTGCTGGTGGAGGAGATGGGCCTGCGCCAGGGCGGGGCGCGCATCGTCATCGATGTCGAGGACCGCACAGGGGTCATCCACGAGGTCTCGGGCATCATCAAGGATATGGGCGTGTCCATCATCGCCACGGGCACCTTCTTCCACGACGGGCGGCGCATCGTGGTCGTGCGCGTGCAGACCGGCGACCCCACGCCCATCGCCAAGCGGCTGGTGGAGGTCGGCTACACGCTGGTCGGGCCGGACCACTTCCGGGGGAGCTGGTCGTGACCGGGACCTGCGCCCCCCCGGCGGAGGACCGCCTGGCCCAGGCCGCCGCGCTGCTCGAGGTGCGGGACGTGACCCTGACCTTCCGGGGCCTGGCCGCGCTGCTTGGCGTCGGCTTCACCGTGCCCGAGGGGGCCATCGTCTCGCTCATCGGCCCCAACGGCGCGGGCAAGACGAGCATGCTCAACTGCATCAGCGGGCGCTACCGTCCCGACCAGGGGTCCGTCACCCTGGGCGGGGTGCCCCTCCTGGGCATGAAGGCCCACCGCCGCGCGGCCCACGGCCTGTCGCGTACCTTTCAGAATATCGCCCTGTTCCGGGGCCTGTCGGTGCTGGACAATCTGCTGGTCGGGCGCCACGGGCGCCTGGGCTACGGGCTGCTGGCGGCCGTGGCCTACCTCGGCAAGGCCCGCCGCGCCGAGGACGCACACCGCCGCCGCGTGGAGGAGGTCATCGACTTCCTTGGCCTGTCGCCCTACCGCCACCAGGCCGCCGGGCGGCTGCCCTACGGCGTGCAGAAGCGCGTGGAGCTGGGCCGCGCCCTGGCCGCCGAGCCCCGGCTGATCCTGCTCGACGAGCCCATGGCGGGCATGAACCTGGAGGAGACCGAGGAAATGGCCCGCTACATCCTGGACATCAACGAGGAGTGGGGGGCTACGGTGCTGCTGGTGGAGCACGACATGGGCGTGGTCATGGACCTTTCCGACCGGGTGGTGGTCCTGGATTTCGGCCAGGTGCTGGCCAGCGGCACACCCGCCGAGGTGTCCGCCAATCCCGACGTGGTGGCCGCCTATCTGGGCAGCGACGCCGCCTACGCCGGGCGCTAGACAAGGAGCGCGTGTGAGCAAGCCCTACGAGACGACGCTGCCCCGCCTGCTGCTGGACCAGGCCGCCCGCCACGGCGCACGCACCGCCCTGCGCGAGAAGCAGTGGGGCGTGTGGCAGGCTTTTTCCTGGGCCGACTGCCTGGCCGCCACGGCCGAATTCGCCGCCGGGCTGCGCGCCCTGGGCCTGGGCCGCGGCGACATCGTCGTGCTCATCGGCGACAACCGGCCCGAGTGGCTGTGGGCCGAGCTGGCCATCCAGGGCCTGGGCGGCATGGCCCTCGGGCTCTACCAGGACGCCCCCGCCCAGGAGATTCACTATATCCTGGAACTTGCGCAGGCAAAGGTCGTGGTCGCAGAGGACCAGGAGCAGGTGGACAAGCTGCTCTCCCTGCGCTCCCGGCTGCCCGGGCTGCGCCACATCGTCTACCACGACCCCAAGGGCCTTGCGGGCTGCCGGGAACAGGGGCTGGCCAGTTTCGACTCCGTGCGCGAGGCGGGCCGCCCCCGGGCCGGTGAGTTCGCCGCCTGGGTGGCCGAGGTCCGCCCCGGGGACCCCTGCCTCATCGCCACCACCTCGGGCACCACCGGGCGGCCCAAGCTGGCCATGCTTTCGCACCGCAACATGCTCTCCATGGCCTGGAACCTGGGCCAGGCCGACCCCAAGCGGCCCGGCGACGAGTTCGTGTCCTTCCTGCCCCTGGCCTGGATGGGCGAGCAGATGATGGCCGTGGCCTCGGCGCTGCTCTTCGGCTTCACGGTGAACTTCCCCGAGGAGCCGGACACCGTGCAGCAGGACATCCGCGAGATCGGCCCGCACCTGATCTTCTCGCCGCCGCGCGTGTGGGAAAACCTGGCGGCCACGGTGCAGGTGCGCATCATGGAGACCACACCCTTCAAGCGCCTGCTGTACAACACGGTCTTTCCCTGGGCCCAGGCCCGCGCCGACGCCGTGTTCGCCGGGCGCAGGCCCGGGCCGTGGGCCGCGCTCAAGCACGGCCTGGCCCAGTGGCTGCTGCTGCGCGCCCTGCGCGACCGGCTGGGGTTTTCGCGGCTGCGCAGCGCCTCCACCGGCGGGGCGGCCCTGGGCCCGGATACCTTCCGCTTCTTCCACGCCCTGGGCGTGAACCTCAAGCAGATCTACGGCCAGACGGAGATAGCGGGCATATCCTGCATCCACCGCGACGGCGCCGTGGACTTCGACTCCGTGGGCGAGCCCATCCCCGAGACGGAAATCCGCATCGCCCCGGACGGCGAGATCCTCTCGCGCAGCCCGGCGGTGTTCCTGGGCTACTACCGCAACGAGCAGGCCACCCGCGAGACCCTGGACGACGGCTGGTTGCGCTCGGGCGACGCGGGTTTTTTCAACGACAAGGGCCAGCTGGTGGTCATCGACCGCGTCAAGGACGTGATGCACCTGGCCGACGGCACGCGTTTCTCGCCGCAGTTCCTGGAGAACAAGCTCAAGTTCTCGCCCTATGTGCGCGAGGCCGTGGTCCTGGGCCAGGGGCGCGAGGCCGTGACGGCCATCGTGTGCATCGACGCCGGGATCGTGGGCCGCTGGGCCGAGTCGCGGATGATCACCTACACCACCTACCAGGACCTGGCGGCCAAGGACGAGGTGCTCGAACTGGTTCGCGGGGCCATCGCCGCCATCAACGCGACCCTGCCCCAGGCCGTGCGCATCGCGCGCTTCGCCCTGCTGTTCAAGGAGCTGGACGCCGACGACGGCGAGCTGACCCGCACGCGCAAGGTGCGCCGCTCCGTGGTGGCCGAGCGCTACGCCGCGCTGGTCGAGGCCCTGTACGCCGGCAGCGGCAGCGTGGCCCTGACCGCCTGCATCCGCTACCAGGACGGCAGCTCCCGCGAGATGTGCGGCACGCTGAAACTCATGGACGTATAGCCCGGGAGGGATCATGGAATACTACCTCCAGCTCGTCATCAACGGCCTTGTGGTCGGCAGCATCTACTCCCTGGTGGCCCTGGGCTTTGTGATCATCTACAAGGCCACCAAGGTCGTGAACTTCGCCCAGGGCGAGCTGGTCATGGCCGGGGCCTATGTCTGCTTTTCGCTCACGGTGCAGTTCCAGGTGCCGTTCCTGGCGGCGTTCGTCATGACCCTGGCCTTTTCCGTGGTCCTGGGGCTGGCCGTGGAGCGCCTGGTGCTGCGTCCGCTCATCGGCGAGCCGGTCATCAGCGTGATCATGGTCACGGTGGGCCTGTCCAGCGTGCTCAAGGCGCTGGTGCAGCTCCTGTGGGGCACGCAGCTGCGGGCCTATCCGCAGGTTCTGCCGCAGGAGCCGGTGTTCATCGCCGGGCTGCCCGTGTCGCCGGTGTACATCGCGGCCTTCGCCCTGTCGGCGGTGCTGTTCCTCGTGTTCTCGGCCTTCTTCAAGTATTCGCGCCTGGGCGTGGCCATGCGCGCCACGGCGCTGGACCAGCAGGCCGCCCAGAGCATGGGCATCGGCATCAAGAACATCTTCGCCCTGTCGTGGTGCATCGCGGCGGTTGTCTCGTCCATCGGCGGGGTGATCCTGGGCAATATCAACGGCATCAACTCCCAGCTCGGGCACCTGGGGCTCAAGGTCTTCCCGGCGGTGATCCTGGGCGGGCTGGACAGCCTGCTGGGCGCGGCCCTGGGCGGGCTGATCATCGGCGTGCTGGAGAACGTGTGCGACGGCGCGGCCAAGGATCTGTTCGGCCTGGGCGGCGTGCGCGAGGTGGCGGCCTTCGTGGTCCTGGTGGTCATCTTGATGATCCGGCCCTACGGGCTGTTCGGCACCAAGCAGATAGAGAGGGTCTAGGCATGTCCAACGGCAAGTGCGGCCTGTTCTTCACCAGCTACCGGGCCGAGGACCAGCTCCTGCCCAGCCGCTTCCAGAAGGGCGCCCTGGGCCTGTTCC
>NZ_JALNWM010000112.1 GCF_023230885.1 Desulfocurvus sp.
GCCTGGAGGGCGGCGATCTCGGCCTCCTTCACGGCGGCCTGGGAGCGCTTTTCCTCCTCGCTGCCCTCGCCCTGCCTGATCTCGTCGAGCTCCTTGCGCAGGGCCTCGATGCGCTTTTGAATTCGGGATTTTAAAACATTCTGTTGTTTTTCAAGGATTAGGTTTAGTGCCCGACGATTTTCACGACAAGCTTGGTGATGCCGGTGGTTTGCCAGGCCCCGCTCCTGTACCAAGTCTTCGAGCGCAGGTTGCCGCTGACGTTGGATGTTTCGGTCATCCCGCCCGCATCCCATTGTCTTTCTTTGATTCTGCCATCGGCGTAATGTTCTTGAATGACGGCACCCTGCTTGAGAAGAAGGCACTTGAATTCCTTGGTGTCGCCCGGCACATATTCGATGGGCAGGGTCTGCCCGGTTTTGCGTGGGGCGGATTGCGCTGGAGCGGCAGTGGCCTTTGCGGGACGCGGAACACAGTCTTCAAACAGCCCCACGAGCTGGGCCGCCCGCAGGTATAGTTCGCTTGTGTCGGCCACCTGTTTTTGGAGCGGGGTCACATCGTCGATTACGATGTTTTTGAAGCCTTGGTTGACGATGATCTGGAACCGAAAGCCGTCCCGGCGCCCACGGAAGAAGGATTCCATCATCCGGGCGGCTTCCTCCACGCCTTGGATAGTGGCGTTGTTGACCTTGGGCGACAGGAAAAGGATCTCAACGGGCACGCCGGGGAAATGGATGTCCATGGTCAGGGCCGTCCTAAACAGCTTCTTGACGATCCGGGCGGCGGTTTCGGCCTTGGGGCCGTATTGCAGCCCGTTCGTGTGAAAGGCGATGTCGGCGGCGATGACTTTCCTTGCCGTCCCTTGCACGAACTGCACGCCGAGTACGTCGACTTCAGCCTGGCCGAGGAACTGGGAAAGACTGGATGTCTTTTTCAAGACCTTTTCCGAGAACTCGGCCGCGCCTTCCCTGTACCACTGTTCATGTTCGGCCGTGATCTCGCCGGGCCATATGGGGGAAGGTTTCCAGTTCAGTTCGGCCAGTTGGCACCCCCTGCAATGGCGTACCCATGTCCTTACCAGCGATTCGCCTATTTCGACTTTCATGTCCGCTCCTGATTTTTCCTCCCCATACGACAATGGCGCGGGACGGTCCAGCCCGGAGCGAAATATTCTGACCGGTTACGGTTCCATGCCCACCTTGAACTCCCGGAAATCCCTGACCGGCGTGTAGGCGGTCTTGCGGCAGGACTGGCGGTAGAACTCCTCAAGCCTGCTCTTGGATTCCAGCTTGGTCACGACCCGGAGCAGGTTGAACCACGCCATGTAGTGGTCGAGGAACTTCGAAGCCACACCACAGAACCGGCGCATCCATTCCTTGAGGCCCGCATGGTAGTTGTTGACGTGCTGGATGTGGTGAACACCTTGTGTATACACGCCCTGACGGCTGTTCAGGCGGACATGCCGGAGGCCCTCGCGCTTGGCGTAAGTGGTGAAGCCGGACATTGAATCAGTGACAAGGGTGCTGTCGGGCATAAGGTTGCCGCCCACAGCCCGAGCTACTTGGTCCGCAGACAATCGCCCTCGGCCGGCGGCCCGGCTGAGGATGTCTCCGTCGCGGCTGATGCCCACCAGTACGGCGACCTGTTCGTTCGAGATGCCCCGCTTCCTGGCAACTCCACGGTGCTTCCTCGGAGGACGATGCTTCAGATTCCGGCTTCCCTTGTTGGACTCCACGAAAAAGGTCTCGTCCATCTCGACGATACCTTCCAGAATGTCTCTGTCGTGCAGGGCCTTCAAGGCGCGGAGGATTTTGTGCCGCCAGTAGAAGGCGGTCGGAACGGATATCTTAAGCCGCTTGGCGGTCCGGGGAAGGCTCAACCCCTCGATCATGCATCGGATGTAGCGTGACCACAGCTCAGGCTTGTGGGTCCCCGCCATCGGCGTCCCGGTCAGCTCGGTGAAGGTGCGTCCGCAATCCTTGCACATGTACCGCTGGCGGGCCATGTAGGCGTTTTTGTCGCTGTAAGCGCCCCAGCGCTTCACATCGACGCTTCCGCACCTGGGGCAGTGCCTGCCGTCGGCAAAACGCGCCTCGACAATAGTGTCCCTGAACCCCTTCAACCCCTCGATGTGTTCGTGGAGATAGGATTCAATACGGCGTGCGCAGGATTCCTGCTGGTCTTTGTTCAGCGATCTGAACTGGTTGATGACAGATTCGATAGACATTGCGCTTTGCCTCCTGTTAGTCCATACTTAAAAGTTAGACTTTTTTTGGCAAAAGCAACATTATTTTTTAAAATGCCGAAAATATATTGCGCACCCGGAAAACCCCGGGCCGGGACGCCCCTGGCCCGGGGCGCGGGGCCCGGGCCTCAGTCCGGCAGCAGCTCGGTGTCGTCGTGGGCGTAGGCCGGGGCGCAGCAGCACAGCACGCGCAGCGGCCCGGGGCCGGTGTTGGCGATGCGGTGCGCCGTGCCGGGCGGGATGCACACCGTGTCGCCGGGCTCCACGGCGAAGCGCTCCGCGCCCAGGGTCATGAGCCCCGTGCCCTCCAGCACATGGTACAGCTCCTCGGCCACGGGGTGGCGGTGCGCGGCCGTGGCGCACCCGGGGGCCACCGTGGCCTCGGCCAGGCTCTGGGCGGCGTTGCCGTGTACGGCGGGGTGCATCAGCTCGCGGATGGTCGAGCCGTCCTTGGTGACATAGGGCGGAACAAGGGCGTGGCTGGTCTTCATGGCCGCAGGATGCCCCAAAGGCCGGGGCTTGTGAAGCGCGGGCCAGCCCCCGGGGCAAAGAGGAAGCGGGGCCTTGCGGCCCCGCTTTCGTGGACGGTGTCGGCCCGCAGCGGGCCGGGGGGCGCTGCGCCCGGGCCGACCTCGCGCCGCCAGGGACGGAACGCGCGCCCGGGGCGGGGCCGATCAGCCGGCCCCGGACGCATCACCTACCCCCCCAGCAGGGACAGGGCCAGCCGCGGCAGGCTGTTGGCCTGGGCGAGCATGGCCACGGCGGACTGGGAAATGATCTGGTTGCGCACGAACTCCGTCATCTCCGTGGCCACGTCCGCGTCGGAAATCCGCGACTCCGAGGCCTGGAGGTTCTCGGCCTGGATCTGGAGGTTGGAGATGGTGTTCTGCAGGCGGTTCTGGGTGGCGCCCAGGGACGCGCGGATGTTGTCCTTGGAGACGATGGCCTCGTTCAGGGCCTCCAGGGCGTTCTGCGCGGCGGACTGGGTGGAGATGGTGTAGCCAGCGCCAGCGCCCGCGCTGTTGCCCACGCCCAGGGCCGAGGCCGTGGAGTTGTTGATGCTCACATAGTAGTAGTCTTCGGCGCTGTCGTTGCCCGAGCCGAAGTGGACCTTCAGCGGGCCGGTGGAGACCAGGCCCGAGCCGTCGTGGGTCGTGTCGGCTCCGGAGAGGTTGCCGTTCAGCAGGTAAAGGCCGTTGAAGTCCGTGGAGTTGGCGATTCGGGTGATTTCCGAGGCCATGGCCTGGTATTCGGACTCGATGATCAGGCGCTGGTCGGAGTTGTAGGTGCCCGTGGCCGCCTGTTCCGCCAGCTCCTTCATGCGGATCAGCTTCTCGTCGATGACGCCCAGGGCGCCGTCGGCGGTCTGGATCAGCGAGATGGCGTCGTTGGCGTTGCGCACGCCCTGGTTCAGGGAAGCGATGTCCGCGCGCATGAGCTCGCGGATGGCCAGACCGGCGGCGTCGTCGGCGGCGTTGCCCACGCGCAGGCCCGAGGACAGTCGGCGGACCGAGGTACCCAGGTCGCTGAAGGCCGAGGCCAGGTTGCGGGCTGCGTTGGCCGCCATAAGGTTGTTGTTGATAATCAGAGACATAGCCTTTCCTCCTTGAATGTTCAGGGCTTCCTTGCCAGGGGCTGCCGGCGTCAAAGTCCCCACTTCGCGCGGCCTGTCGCCCCTACCCACTTGCTGGTCTTATCGGCCTTTATCCGGAGGACTTTAGTTTTTTTTTGCGCGGGGCCGATATTTGCGCGCGCCGCGCCCGCCAGGGCCCGAACGGCGGGGCAATCCGGGGCCCGGGGCCCGGCTGCGCCCGCCCGGGCATCCGGGGTGCCCGCGCCCCGGGCGTCCATGCCGCAAGCCCCGCCGCCCCGCTGCCTTGTGCCCGGCCCCGCCTTGCTGCCCGGTCACCGTGCTGCGCCCTGCCGTCCCCGGCCGCGCCGCCTGTGTCCGGCCCTGCCGTCTCCCGCCCGGCCCCGCTGCCCTGCCCTGCCGTCTCCCCCCCCGGCCCAGCTGCCCTGCTGCCTGTGTCCAGCCCTGCTGCCCGGCCCTGCCGTCCCCGGCCGCGCCGCCTGTGCCGTGCGGACAAAAAAAGGCGCCGCGCGAAGCGCGGCGCCTGGAAGACCGAAGGCGGGCCGGGCTACTGCTTGAGCAGGTCCTCGCCCCGGGTGGTGGCCGAGGGGCCGGGGGCGCCAAAGTCGTCGCCGTCCTGGGCGGTTTCCGTGGGTTGCGTGCCGTCCTTGAAGGGCAGGAAGAAGGTCTTCTCGGCATAGGGCGAGGCCAGAAGGCCAGAAACCGGGTCGATGCGCGCCATGACCACGCCCTGGGGCAGGGGGAAGTCGCGCTCCGGATACCCCGCCTCCACGGCCATGCGGTAGTCCACCCAGATGGGCGAGGCCGCACGGGCACCCGTCTCGTACTTGCCCATCGGGGCCAGCTGGTCGAAGCCGACCCAGACCACGGTGAGCAGGTCCGGCGTGAAGCCCACGAACCAGGCGTCCTGTTCGTCGTTGGAAGTGCCGGTCTTGCCGGCCACGGGGCGGCCCAGCTTGCGCGCGCGCCAGCCCGTGCCGTCGCGCACAACCTCCTTCATCAGCGTGGTGATGATGTAGGCCGTCTGCGGCGAGATGGCCTCCTCGATTCTGGGCTCGGAGCGGAACAGCTCCTCGCCCCAGGCGCTCTCCACGCGCAGGATGAAGCGCGGGTCGATCCAGGAGCCCCCGCGCGCGAAGGCCGTATAGGCCCGGGCGAGGTTCAGCGGGCTCACCGGGACCGAGCCCAGGCTGACCGAAAGATCCTCGGGGAATTCGGCCTCCAGGCCCAGGGCCCGGGCGCGCTCGATGATCTTGCGGATGCCGATGCGCTGGGCCACGCGGATGGTCACCAGGTTGCGCGACTTGCACAGCGCCGTGCGCAGCAGCGTCGGGCCGTAGAACACGCCCTCGAAGTTCTCGGGCTTCCAGACGCGGTCCGTCTCGGAGTCGGTGTAGACGATGGGCGCGTCGAGCAGCACGGTGGAGGGCGTCATGCCGCTGTCCAGGGCGGCGGAATAGACGATGGGCTTGAAGGCCGAGCCGGGCTGGCGCCGGGCCTGGGTGGCGCGGTTGAACTGGCTGGACTCGAAGGCGTAGCCGCCCACCAGGGCGCGCACCTCGCCGCTGCCGGGCTCCAGGGACACCAGAGCCCCCTGGACCTCGGGCTGGCGCTCCAGGGCCAGGGGCCACACTGCGTCGGGCAGGGGCGCGGGGGTTCCGGCGGGGGCGCCCCCGTCCCCGGGGCTCCCGGCGGCCTGGGCAGCGGCGGCGGCCTGAACGGCCTTGGCCACCTCGGCGGGCACGGCCTTCACCGAGGCCCAGACCACGTCGCCCGGGCGGACCACGGCGGCGCAGTCGGCCACCGGGGGTACCTCCTCGGGGGCCCGGGAAACGTCGGGCGTGCGCGCCCAGGACATGTCCTTCACGCCGATGACGCCGCGCAGGGGGCCGAAGCGGACCTCGGCCGCGTCGCGGCCCACGGCGGTCACCAGGGCCTCCACCCAGTCGCCCGGGGCCAGGGCCCCGGGGTCGTAGGGCGTGCGCGCCAGCACCTCCTCCCAGTCGCGCTGGGGCAGGTTCTGGCTGGGGCCGTCCCAGCCCCGGCGCCGGGCGGAGTCGCGCAGGCCCTGGCGCAGGGCCGCCTCGGCGGCGCGCTGGTGGTCGAGGTCCACCGCCGTGTAGACGTGCATGCCCGAATTGTAGACCTGGTCCTCGCCGTAGGTCTCGATGAGGCTGCGGCGGACTTCCTCGAGGTAGTAGGCGCCCAGGGTCCAGGACGGGTCCTCCATGCTGGAGTAGACCGGCTCCTCGGCCAGGGCCGCCTGGTACTGCTCGTCGTCGGCCCAGCCCAGCTCGTGCATGCGGCCCAGGATCCAGATCTGGCGCTCGCGGGCGCGCTCCTCGTTGCGGTAGGGGTTGAAGCGCGAGGGCGCCTTGGGCAGCCCCGCAAGCATGGCCGCCTGGGCCAGGGTCAGGTCCTTGGCGTGGACGCCGAAGTAGGTCCGCGCGGCGGCCTCGATTCCGTAGGCCCGGGCGCCGAAGAATATCTGGTTCAGGTAGATGGTCAGGATCTCTTCCTTGGTCAGGTAGCGCTCCAGGCGGTAGGCCAGGATGGCCTCGCGGATCTTGCGCTTGTAGCTCTGCTCGGGGGTCAGCAGCAGGGATTTGATGACCTGCTGGGTGATGGTGCTGCCGCCCTGGACCACATGCCCGGCCTGGAGGTTGCGCATGGTGGCGCGCAGGATGGCCGCGAGGTCCACGCCCTCGTGCTGGAAGAAGGCGCTGTCCTCGGCGGCCAGGAACACGCGCCAGACGTGGGGCGGCAGCTCCGCCAAGGGCACCAGGAAGCGCTTTTCCTTGTAGAAGTAGCCAAGCACGCGCCCGTCGCGGGCGTGCACGGTGGTCACCAGCGGAGGGTTGTAGTCGGTAATGCGCTTGAAGTCGGGCAGGTCGAGGGAGGCCCAGTAGTACAGGCCGCCAGCCAGGGCCGCGGCCAGCACCGCCGCGCCGCCCAAAAGGATTCCGAGGATTATCGCGAATTTCTTCATGTTTTTTTCCTGGTCCGGGTTGGCGGCGGCACCGGGGCCAGCCCCCGCTCGGGGGGCAGGCCCCAGGCCAGCCGCAGCCGGCCGTGGAGTTCTCTGGCGCTTTTTTCAGTGGTCTGCAACAGGCCCAGCAGGCGGCGCAGGCTGCGCCCCTCGCGCCACGCCAGGCAGCGCTCGGCGGCGAAGACCATGGTCGTCCGCCCTACGGGCCACAACGGGAACAGGCGGCAGTAGTACGGCCTGGCCTCGCGCGGCAGGGTGCAGCCCTCCGGGCCCAAAAGGCGGCAGCACCCGGCCTCGTCCACGGCCAGGCGCATGTGGTGGCAGCCCTCGGGGAACAGCCGGGTTACGAGCTGCTCCTCGCCGGGGAACAGGGCCCGCATGGTGTCCAAAAAAACCGGGCTGTTGGCCTCGCGGGCAAAGGCGCCCGCCGCGCCGGACAGCGCCGCGAGAATCCGCTCGCGCTCGGGCTCCGAGAGGGGGAAGCAGCCCTGCTCGGTGCCGGGCTCAAGGCAGCAGCAGGTCGGGCCGCGCAGGGCGCAGCGCTGGCAGATGTCCGGGTCGGCCACGTCAATACCCCGACGAGGCCGGACGGGGCCACTTCCCCTTGAACCCGTAGCACAGGGCGATGGTGAACTGGCGCGCCGGCCGACCCCGGTGCATCGACTGATAGTGGATTTGGACGGTTTTATCAAAAAGTTCCTCGACCCCCGGCTCCACGCCGCCCTTGAACTTCTGGCGCACATAGATGGCGTCCCAGCCCATCTTGCCCTCGGGGCCGGGCCACAGGTCGTACTGGTTCAGCCTGCGGCCCACGTTGACGCAATAGGCGCGCTCGCGCCCGGGAACCACCCAGCCCAGCTCGGCGGTCACGTCGTAGTGGTTGCCGAAGAGAAAGACCCGCCCGGGATCGGCAAAGCGGGTGCGGCGCAGGCGGTCCACCTCGCGGCCCAGGTCCTCCCAGCCCTTGAGGTGCAGGGCGGGGTTTTCGAGCACCGCCGTCCTGCCCGTGAAGGGATTGGCCAGCTCCACGCGGTAGGGCATGGGCACCAGGTCGTGGCCCAGCCACAGGACAAAGACCAGTGCGCCCACCGCAGGCCAGGTCCAGACCTTCCAGTGCCGCCAGCCCCGGGCCAGGAGAATCCGCTCCCAGACCACGGCGGCCAGGATGAATCCCGAGGCGTAGCTCACGGCGGACCAGTTGGGGTGGACCTTGGTGTGGAAGCACCACAGGGCGAAGAAGCCCCACACCGGCCAGAACCCCGCCACCAGCAAGGCCCGCTGGGAATAGTCCAGGGACGACACCGCGCGCGCGGCCCGGCTCCGGCCGTTGCCCAGGGAACGCAGCGCGCCCCAGGCGCCCACCAGGGTCATGACGAACCACCAGGGCATGAGCAGGCCGAACTGGCTGCCGTAATACTCCGCGAAACGGTCGAAGCGGATGAAGGACTGCGCGCGGCTCCCGGCCAGCCCGCCCAGGTGGGCCACATGCTTGAACCCGGCGAAATCGTTGCCCAGGTTCCACAGCAGGATGGGCGCAAGGCCCAGCCCGGCGCCAACGGCCAGGGCCAGGGCCAGCCGCCGCCAGAACAGGGGCGAGTCGAGCAGCCGCCGCCGCAGCAGCACGCCGTGCAGCACGGCGGTGACGGCGAAGGCCAGCATCATGTATTTGCCCCAGGTGCCCACGGCCAGGGCCGCGGCCAGGGCGACGAAGGGCCAGCGCGCCCCGGGGTCGCGCCCGGCGGCATAGAGCGCGAACAGCGCCACCCACCAGCAGACCATGAGCGGGTTGTCCGTGGTCATGAGCGTTCCGGCGGCCAGGAAGAGCAGCGTGGTGTTGAGCACCAGCAGGCACAGCAGCCCCAGCCTCGGGCGGCCGAACAGCCGCGACAGGCCGAGATAGACCGTGACCTGCATCAACGCCGAACCCAGCACGGCGCCCAGGCGCACGGCCAGGGCCGAGTCGCCCAGAAGCCAGGTCCACAGCCCGATGATCCAGGCGATGAGCGGGCCCTTGGTGAAATAGGAGAACTGGAAGGTGCGCGACCAGTCCCAGTACTGGGCCTCGTCCTGCACCAGGTCGAGCTGGCCCGAGGCCGCGAAGGCCAGCCGGGCCAGGGTGGTCCCGAGAATGAGAGCGCCGGCCCACAGGTCCGGCCGGCCGCTCCAGGGTGTCCGTCTGTCCATCGGTCCGCCCGCGTCCATGCCTACCCCGCGAACCTGAGCAGGCCCTTGCCCAGCAGGTCGTGCAGGTGGACCATGCCCACCAGCCGGTGCTCCGCGTCCACGATGGGCACCACGGTGATGGCTTTGGCCTCCATGAGGTCCAGGACCTCGGCCGCCGAAGCCTCGGGGGTCATGCTCGCGGGGTCGGGGGTCATGAGTCCGGCCACCGGGGCCTCGGGCCCGGCCCCGCCGCGCAGCAGGATGCGCCGCACGTCGCCGTCGGAAACGAAACCCGTGAGCCGCCGCCCGGCGCCGGTGACGGCCAGGGCGCCCAGGCCGCCCTCGTGCAGCCGGGCCAGGGCCTGGGCCCAGGTGGCGCCCTCGTCCACGGCGGGCACGTCGCCCGCGTGCATCAGGTCGGCCACGCGCATGGCCAGCCGCTGGCCCAGGGCTCCGCCGGGGTGGCAGCGCCTGAAGGCCGCGGCGTCGAAGGCGTTCCACTCGATGAGGCAGACGGCCAGGGCGTCGCCCAGGGCCAGGGCGGCGGTGGTGCTGGCCGTGGGCGCAAGCCCCAGGGGGCAGGCCTCGCGGGGCACCCCGGAGTCGATGACCACGTCGGCCAGGCGGCCCAGGGACGATTCGCGCCGCCCGGTGAGGGCGATGATGCGCACCCCCCCGGCCTTGAGGGTCGGCAGGATGGCGTTCAGCTCGTCGGTCTCCCCGCTGTTGGAAATGGCCAGGGCCACATCCTCGGGGCGCAGCATGCCCAGGTCGCCGTGGGCGCCCTCCACGGGGTGCAGGAAGAAGGCGGGCGTGCCCGTGCTGGACAGGGTGGCGGCGATCTTGCGGCCCACCAGCCCGGACTTGCCGATGCCCGTGACCACCACGCGGCCCCGGCAGCCGGCCAGCATCTCCAGGGCGCGCACGAAGTCCGCGTCCAGGGCGTCGCGCACGCGGGCGAGGCCGCAGGCCTCGATGTCGAGCACCTCGCGGGCCATGCCCAGCCAGTCGCGTTCAGGAGCCTTGGGTCGCACCGCGTCCTCCTACCAGCTGAGCGCCCGGTCCTTCTCCAGGCACATCTTGCCCGCGCCCACGCAGGGTTCCACGGGATACTTGCCGTTGAAGCAGGCCAGGCAGAAGTCGTCGGGGTGTTCCACCGAGGCCAGCAGCCCCTCGATGGACAGGTAGTGCAGGCTGTCCAGCCCGATGTAGCGCGCGATGTCCTCGACCCTGTTGTTGGCGGCGATGAGCTCGCCCTTGCTGGAGAAGTCGATGCCGTAGAAGCAGGGGGAGACGATGGCCGGGCAGGACACGCGCATGTGGATCTCGCGGGCGCCCAGCTCGCGCAGTTTCTTGACCCGCGTGCGGATGGTCGTGCCGCGCACGATGGAGTCCTCGACCACCACGATGCGCTTGCCCTCGACCATGCTGCGCACGGGGTTGAGCTTCATGCGCGTGGAGAAGTCGCGCATGTCCTGGGAAGGCTGGATGAAGGTGCGGCCCACATAGTGGTTGCGGATCATGCAGTGCTCGTAGGGCAGGCCGGACTGCTGGGCGTAGCCCACGCAGGCGTAGACCCCCGAATCCGGGAAGGGCATGACCAGGTCGGCGTCCACGGGCGCCTCGCGGGCCAGGGCCATACCCATGGCCTTGCGGCGCTGGTAGACGTTCTGCCCAAAAACGTAGGAGTCGGGCCGCGCGAAGTAGATCAGCTCGAAGATGCACTGGCTGACGGCGGCGGGCTCGACATAGCGCAGGCTGCGCAGGCTGCCGCCCTCGATGACCAGCATTTCGCCCGGGGCCACGGGCCGCAGGTATTCGGCCTCCAGCAGGTCGAAGGCGCAGGTCTCGCTGGCCAGGACGTAGGCGTCGCCAAGGCGGCCCAGGGCCAGGGGCCGGAAGCCGCCGGGGTCCTTGATGGCGATGAGCTTGTCGCCAGCCAGCAGCAGCA
>NZ_JALNWM010000113.1 GCF_023230885.1 Desulfocurvus sp.
ACCTGAAGGGCGCCCTGGGCGACGCCATCAACCTGTTCATGGCCGCGGCGGCGTTCAATCTCAAGAAATGGATGCGGGCCTTGAGGCATCTTGGCGCTCTTTTCGTCCTTTGGCTCTCTTCCGATTCAAGGAACCAACACGGGATGTCCGTTGCTTGCGTCGGAAGAAATGGCTTGTTCAAACTCGACTACATCGACATGCACGCCGACCAGACCTACGACTCGACCCTGTTCGGCGTCACCCACGCGCGGTACAGCGCCGGGAGCAACGGCGCGGAGCTGCTGCCCAGGGTTTCCGTGGCCTACGACCTGACCGCCAACGTCATGCCCTACGCCACCGTCTCACGGGGCTACCTCGCCGGAGGCTTCGACCACACCTCGCCCACCTCGGCGAAGACCCTCCGCTACGACCCGGAATACACCCTGAACTACGAGATCGGCGCCAAGACGACGTGGCTGGACAACAGGCTGTCCTTCAACGTGGCCCTGTTCCAC
This sequence comes from Desulfocurvus sp., assembly GCF_023230885.1. Classification (GTDB taxonomy): domain Bacteria; phylum Desulfobacterota; class Desulfovibrionia; order Desulfovibrionales; family Desulfovibrionaceae; genus Desulfocurvus. The sequence continues at coordinate 495 of NZ_JALNWM010000113.1, forward strand.
ATCGACATGGACGACAAGCAGGTGGCCGAGGCCGTCCCCGCCACGGGCACCGTCTACATCTCCAACGCGGCCAAGGCCCACTCCCGGGGCATCGAGGTGGAAGTCCGGGCCCGCCCGCACCAGGGCTGGGAGCTCTTCGGCAGCTTCGGCTACACCGACACCGAGGTCGACTCCTGGAGCGGCGTGAACGCCGCCGGACCCTACGACTATTCCGGCAACGAGCTGACCTACGCCCCCGAATACACCTACACCGTGGGCGCGCAGTACACGCACGACACCGGCTTCTTCGGCCGGATGGAGATTCTGGGCACGGGCCCGCTGTACCACGACGCCGCCAACACCCTGCGCGAGGACGGCTACGAGCTGGTCAACGCCCGCGTGGGCTATGCCGACGAGACCTACGAGGTCACCCTGTGGTGCAAGAACGCCTTCGACACGTCGTACAACACCGTGCGCTACGCCATCGCCGGCGTCCCCGCCGGGTTCGACGGCGCGTCCCGGCAGTTCGGCCTGACCCTGACCTACAAGTTCTGATTCCCCGCTGCGGGCGGCGCCGAGCGGCGCCGCCCGCCCCGAAGCCCGGCCAGGGCACGCTCACCCATAAGCCCTGCCCAGCGCCCGGACCTCCCCGGCCACCCTGGCGACCAGCTCCCCGGGAGCCAGGGCCTTCGCCCCGGAACCGAAACTCAGCACCCAGGAGACCACCTCGGGCATGCTCCGGGCGGTGAACTCCAGCAGCACGTTTCCGTTCTTGTACCGGGTTATCTTCTGGTCCTCGCTCCAGATGCGTTCCGCAACGTACGCCGCCACGTCCTTGTGGAATTTCACCTTGCCCCGGAACGGCTCCCCCTCCATCAGCCCGAACAGCTCCGCCCTCTCGCCGACCCGGGGCTCCATGCCGAAGGCCCTGGACTGGGCACGGACGCCGTGCAGCCGATGCACGGCGAGCATGATCGACCGCAAGGGCCGGGCAGCTCCCTCGTCCGCCACCCGCCACCCGGTCACATACAGGGCCTCGCGATACGCCACGAGCCGTTGCGGGGCAAAGGCGTAGGTCCTTGGCTGCGGGTTGTTCGGAGCGTGGTAGGTGACCTCGCAGACCCCCTTGCCCCGGATGGCCGCGATGAGCGCGGCGAGGTGCTCCTGGTGCGGGGTGTAGTCGATCCGGCCCTTGAACCCGGCGACGGCCACGGGCGCGAACGCCTGGTCCCGCTCGCCCTGGTCGGCGAGCAGCGTCGCCGCCTTGGCGATGGCGTGCCTGGCCTGCTCGCGAATCCCTTCGGGCAGAAGGTGCAGGACCATCCCCCGGCAAAGCTCCAGCTGCTGGATGTCCTCGGCGCTGAGGGCCGCCCTTGGCGTCACCTTGGGCCCCGGCATCCAGTACACCCGCGTGCCTTTTTCCAGACGGCTCTCCACCTCGCCGCCAAAGCTGCGCCCGATCTGTTCGACCAGCCGCATGACGGTCTGCTTGGAGCAGCGCAACTCCCGCGACAGCTGCGGCAAGGTGTAGCTCCTGCCCGTGAACAGGAGCAGGCAATACAGGCCAAGAACCTTCTGCGACGGAGAGCTGTACGGATCGGCTTTGGCGGGCATGGGGCGGCCTTTCCAGCAGGTTGATTTTATTAGTGCATTTTTATCTGCATGTATTCCGGAATATGGAATGCCTGTCAACTACGCTGCCGCCTGCGACGACAACGGCATACGGCGCCGCGCCAGGCCGGACACCGGCATGGCCGCAGGCAAGGGGGACACATGAACACGTCAAGACGCCGCTTCCTCAGGGCGATACCGGCCCTGGCCCTGCTCCTCGGGGGCGCTCCCGTACGGGCGGCAGCCAGGGAAACAGTCATCAACCGCTTCTCCGTGGCGGGCTTCCAATACTACCAGGGCCGGGAGGTGCTGCCCTCGCTGCGGCCCGGCGAAACGCTGCGCCTGGTCGCGGAGCCCGGGAACCCGCACGACGGCTTCGCCGTGGAAATATACAGGGGGGAATCCAAGCTGGGCTACGTTCCCAGGAGCGACAACAGACACATCTCCCGGCTGCTGCGCGACGGCGTCCGCCTGACCTGCAGGGTGGAGGACACCGGCACGGGGGAGTCGCCCTGGAACGCCCTCAGGGTCAACGTCTCCCTCCCGGGGGGCAACCCGCCATGACGGGGGGCGGCCCCCGCGTGGACTGGACGCGGCGGCCACCCGGCCACCGCACGCCCCACGCAAGAGGCCCCCGGCAGCGCTGCTGCCGGGGGCCTCTTTGACATGATACAGGCCACAAACGCGCCCGCGCCTCAACCGCGCCCTATTCCACGGTCACGCTCTTGGCCAGGTTGCGCGGCTGGTCCACGTCCTTGCCCAGGTAGTCGGCCATTTCGTAGGCGAACAGTTGCAGGCAGGGCAGGGCCAGGAAGGCGTTGAGCGGGCCCCAGACCTCGGGGATGATCCAGGGGTCGTCCACGGCCAGGTCCAGGCCCGGGTGGGTCAGGGCCACGATGCGCCCGTCGCGCGCCTGGACCTCCTCCAGGTTGGACTTCACCTTGGGGAACAGCGGGTCGCGCAGGGCCAGGGCGAAGGTCGGGAAATCCGGTTCGATGAGCGCGATGGGCCCGTGCTTCATCTCGCCCGAGGCATAGCCCTCGGCGTGGATGTAGGAAATCTCCTTGAGCTTCAGGGCGCCCTCAAGGGCCAGGGGGTAGCTGCGGCCGCGCCCCAGGTACATGAAGCTGCGCACGCTGGCATACTTGCGCGCCAGTTCGCAGGCCCGCTCGCGCATGCGCGGCAGCTCGGCCTCGATGACCTGGGGCAGCCCGTGCACGCCCGCGAGGGCCCGCTCGGAGACCTCGGCGGGCAGCACGCCCCTGGCCGCGCCCCAGTACAGGGCCAGCAGGTAGAGCACCGTAAGCTGGCTGCACATGGCCTTGGTCGAGGCCACGCTGATTTCCGGCCCGGCCTGGGTGTAGACCACGCGCTCGGCCTCGCGCGAGACCGTGGAGCCCACCACGTTGCACAGCCCGAGCACCCGCGCGCCCAGCTCGCGCGCCCGGCGCATGCCCGCCAGGGTGTCGGCCGTCTCGCCCGACTGGCTGACCGCCAGGACCACATCGTCGGCGTCCAGCAGCAGGTCGCGGTAGCGGAATTCCGAGGCGATCTCCACGCGCACGGGGATGCGCGCCCAGGACTCGATGAGCCCCGCGCCCCACAGCCCCGCGTGATACGAGGTGCCGCAGGCCACGATGGTCAGCCGCCGGGGCGGCTCCAGGCCGTCCAACTCGGGCAGGCGCACGCGCCCGGCGCGCAGGTCCACCCGCCCGGCCAGGCAGTCGGCAACGACCCGGGGCTGCTCGAATATCTCCTTGAGCATGAAATGCTTGTAGCCGCCCTTCTGGGCCGACTGCACGTCCCAGGTGATGTGGTGCAGGGGCTTGTCCACGGGCTCCAGGGTGGCGGCGTCGAACACCTGCCAGGAGTTGGCGTCCAGGCGCACCAGCTCGCCGTCCTCCAGGAAGGCCACCTCGCGGGTATAGGGCAGAAAGGCCGGGATGTCCGAGGCCACGAAGTTCTCGCCCACGCCCTGGCCGAAGACCAGCGGGCTGGACTTGCGCGCGGCGTAGACCACCCCCGGCTCCTCGGGGCTGACCAGCGCCACGGCGTAGGCGCCCTCCACCCGGGCGAAGGCCCAGGACATGGCCCGCAGGATGCTCCCGGTCTGCTTCAACCCCTCGGAGATGAGGTTCGCCAGCACCTCGGTGTCCGTTTCCGAGGCGAAGGTGTAGCCCAGCGCCGAAAGCTCGTTCTTGCGTTCCTGATAGTTCTCGATGATGCCGTTGTGGATCAGGGCCAGACGGCCGGAATTGTCCTGGTGCGGGTGGGCGTTGCGCTCTACGGGCACACCGTGGGTGGCCCAGCGGGTATGCCCGATGCCCGAGGTGGCCATGGTCACGTCGCGACCGTTGATCTTCTTTTCCAGTTCGCCGAGCTTGCCCTCGGCGCGCAGCAGGCGCAGGGCGCCAGCCTCGACGTAGGCCACGCCCGCGGAGTCGTAGCCGCGATATTCCAGGCGGCGCAGCCCCTCGATGAGCAGGGGCACGGCGGGCCTGTGGCCCGCGTAGCCGATGATTCCACACATGGTGCCGACCTCTCGGGTGCGGTTGGGGGTTCAGGTCCGCGAAAGCCCTGCCATAGCGCAAGACCCGGGGCTACTCAAGGCCCGCCCCGGCCAGGAAGCCCCCCCAGCCGGCCAGCAGGGCGCGCAGGGCGCGGCCCCGGTGGCTCACGGCGTTCTTCTCCTCGCGGGCCATCTCGGCCGCGCGCCGCCCGGAGGCCAGGTCGATGAACAGCGGATCGTAGCCGAAGCCGCCCTCGCCCGCCGGGGCGCCAGCCACGCGGCCCTCCCAGGCGCCGTGGGCCGACAGCTCGCGGCCCTGCGGCGTGCGCGCCAGCATCACGCAACGGAACCGGCAGGTCCGGTCCGCCTCGGGCACACCCGCCAGGGCCGCCAGGAGCTTGGCGTTGTTGGCCGCGTCGGTGGCGCCGGGGCCCGCGTAGCGCGCGGAATGGACCCCCGGCGCGCCGCCCAGGGCGTCCACCTCCAGCCCCGAGTCGTCGGCCACGGCCACAAGCCCCGTGGCCTCGGCCACGGCCCGGGCCTTTTTGCGCGCGTTCTCCTCGAAGGTGTCGCCGTCCTCGACCACCTCGTCCACCTCGGGGAAGGCCTCCAGGCCGACCACCTCCACGCCGTGGAGGGCGAGCATGGCGCCCAGCTCGGCGATCTTGCCCTTGTTCCTCGTTGCCAAAACGATCCTGCCCACGGGGCCTCCTTGCTCCTGGGGTGAACACTGCGCGGCGCCGCGCGGCGCCGAAGGGGGAGTTCTACGCGGGGCGGACGCTCTCGTCCAGGGTGCCGTGGTCCACGGCCAGGGCCGGCGGCAGCAGCAGGGTGACCACCGTGCCCAGCCCGACCTTGCTTTCCAGCTCCACGCTGCCCCCGGCCTCCTCGACGATCTTGCGGATCATGGCCAGGCCCAGGCCGGAGCCGGTATCCTTGGTGCTGAAGAAGGGGTTGAAGATCTTGTCCCTGATCTCCTCGGGGATGCCCGCGCCCTCGTCGCGCACCTGGACCAGGACCATCGCCCCGCTCATGGCCGTGCGCACGGAAATGACGCCGCCGCGCCCGTCCATGGCCTCCATGGAGTTCTTGAGCAGGTTGACCAGGCACTGCTTGAGCAGCTCGGCCACGCCCTTGGCCCGGGCCAGGTCGGGGGCCAGGTCCGTGACCAGGCGGATGCCCTCGGGCTCGCAGCCGATGCTCATGAGCCGCACGGTCTCGGCGACCACGAGGTTCACGTCCACGGCCTCGGCCGCCCCGGCGCGCGCGTCCGAGGGGCGGGCGTAGTTGAGGATGCTGCGCAGGATGGCGTCCAGCCGCCGCGACTCCTCCATGATGATGGAAACCTTCTCGCGGACCTCGGCGGCCAGGTCGTCGCGGCGCAGCAGCGCCTGGGCGAAGCCGCCGATGGCGAACAGGGGGTTGCGGATCTCGTGGGCGATGTAGGTGGACAGCTCGCCGATGGCGGCCATTTTCTGGGCCTGTTGCAGGCGCTGCTCGGTGAAGGTGCGCGCGGTGATGTCGCGGCGCATCTCCACCACATGGGTGGTCCGCCCGCTTTCGTCGTTCAGGGGATAGGTGTAGACGCGCACGAACTGCACGCGCCCGTCGGGGCCGACCTGCGAATGCACGGCCTCGGCCTTGCGCCCGGTGGCCAGGGTTTCCTGGTAGGGGCAGCTCCCGCGCGGCCTGCGGCAGAAGTCGCCGCCCTCCAGGGCGCTGCAATGCAGGCCGACGATATCCCCCTTGCTCCGCCCCAGGCGCGCGTACATGGTCCGGTTCACGTCCACCACGCGCCCGTCGCGGTCCAGAAGCAGGATGTCCTCCTCCAGGCCGTCCACCACGGCGGCCAGGAAGGCGTTCATGTCCACCGGCCGGCCCGGGGCGCAGTCCAGCGGACGGCCCGGGGCGGGCCCCGGGGTCGGGCCCTCGGTCATGGCTCCCCCCGCCCCGCGCCTGCGGGGCTTTTGTCCATTGGATACTCCCCTTGCCCTGCGCATTCAAGTACTATACGCCCAGACCTGCCGCCGGGCCGCGCCCGGCCACCCCGACCAAGCACGAGGAACCTCCCCATGCAGCGCATCACGGTCCATTCCCTCAGCCTGGGCTGCCCCAAGAACCGCGTGGACACCGAGGGCCTGCTGGCCTGCCTCGGCCCCGGGCTCACGCCCTGCGACGACCCCGCCGCGGCCGACGTGGTGCTGGTCAACACCTGCGGCTTCATCGCCCCGGCGGTGGAGGAGTCGGTAAACGCCATCCTCGACCTGGCCCAGGCCATCGAGGCCGCCGAGCCCCGGCCGCTGCTGGCGGTGGTGGGCTGCCTTGTGGGCCGCTACGGCGACGAGCTGGCCCGCGAGATCCCCGAGGTCGACCTCTGGCTGCCCACGCGCGAGCTGCACCGCTGGCCGGAGCGCATCGCCGCCGCCCTGGGCCGCGAGCTGCCCGCGCCGCCCCCCCCGGGCCGCGTGCTCTCCACCGGCCCGGCCTACGCCTATCTCAAGGTGGCCGAAGGCTGCGACCACCGCTGCTCCTTCTGCACCATCCCGGGCATCCGCGGCCCCCTGGTCAGCCGCCCGGTGCAGGCCATCCGCGACGAGGCCCGGGCCCTGCTGGCCTCGGGTGTGCGCGAGCTGGTGCTCGTGGCCCAGGACCTCACGGCCTGGGGCCGCGACCTGGGCGAGCCCCGGGGGCTGTCCGCCGTGCTCGAAGCCCTCCTGCCCCTGCCCGGGCTGGACTGGCTGCGGCCCATGTACCTCTATCCCGGCGGGCTGACCCCCGAGCTGCTGGACTTCATGCGCCAGGCCGGGCCGCCGCTTGTGCCTTATTTCGACATCCCCCTGCAACACGCCCACCCCGACATCCTCAAGAGCATGGGCCGCCCCTTCGCCAACGACCCGCGCCGGGTCGTGGAGCGCGTGCGCGAGCGCTTCCCCGAGGCGGCCCTGCGCACCAGCCTCATCGTGGGCTACCCCGGGGAAACCGAGGCCCACTTCCAGGCGCTCATGGACTTCGCGGCCCAGGCGCGCTTCCACCACCTGGGCGTGTTCGGCTACTGCGACGAGGAGGGCACCCGTGCCCACGGCCTGCCCGCCAAGGTGCCCGAAGCCGTGGTGGCCCGACGCCGCGCCGCGCTCATGGAGCAGCAGGCGCGCATCAGCGCCGACATCCTGGCCGGATACGAGGACACCGCGCAGCGGGTGCTGGTGGAGCGGGCCCACGACGAGTGGCCGGGGCTGCATGTGGGGCGCTGCTGGTTCCAGGCGCCCGAGGCCGACGGGGTGACCTACATAAGCGGCGAGGGCGTGGCCCCCGGAGCACTGGTGGAGGCGACCATCCACGAGGCCCAGACCTACGACCTGGTGGCCCTGGCCTGAGGACGCACCGCCCCGCCCCGGAACCCGCGCCCGGGGCCCGCGCATCCCCTGCGGACGCATGGGGGATTCGCGCCCGGTAACGCCGCAAACCCGCGTGAAATCCCGCTTGAGCAAAAAATCAGGACTTGCATAGCGGGCTCCGGTCTGGTAGGTGGGGCGGACTATCGTTGTGGAGGTTTTTGTAGTATGGTTGAAACTGTTGAGGAAACCCCTATGTCCATGGACGACATCTGTTTCGAGAAGGCTCTCGAAGACTACCTTCCCATCGCCGACTGCGGCGAACTGGGCGAGGGCAGCATCGTCCAGGGTGAAGTCGTCCGCATTGGCGACACCCATGTCCTGGTGGACGTGAACTTCAAGTCCGAAGGCCAGATCCCCGTTGACGAATTCCGCGATGCCGAAGGCAACATCGGCGTGAAGGTCGGCGAGAAGGTCGACGTGTACGTCGTGCGCAAGAACGAGGCCGATGGCACCATCGTGCTCTCGCGCGAGCGCGCCAAGCGGATGAAGCTGTTCGACGACATCGAGAAGATCCAGGAAGGCGACGACGTCATCAAGGGTCGTATCGTGCGCCGCATCAAGGGCGGCTACACCGTGGACCTGGGCGGCGTCGAGGCGTTCCTGCCCGGCTCCCATGTGGACCTGCGCCCCGTGCCCGACATGGACGCCCTGGTCGACCAGGAATACGAGTTCCGCATCCTGAAGATAAACCGCCGCCGGTCCAACGTCATCGTCTCGCGCCGCGTGCTGCTCGAGGAAGACCGGGCCAAGAAGCGTTCGGAACTGCTCTCCACCCTGGAGGAAAGCCAGACCGTCACCGGCAAGGTCAAGAACATCACCGAGTACGGCGTGTTCGTGGACCTGGGCGGCCTGGACGGCCTGCTGCACATCACCGACATGTCCTGGAAGCGCATCAAGCATCCCAAGGAGATGGTGCAGCTCGGCGACGAACTCCAGCTCAAGGTCCTGAACTTCGACAAGGACAGCCAGAAGGTCTCCCTGGGCCTCAAGCAGCTCGTGCCCGACCCCTGGCAGGACATCGAGAAGAAATACCCCGAAGGCAGCAAGTTCAGCGGCAAGATCACCAATCTTGTGGACTACGGCGCCTTCGTCGAACTGGAAGAGGGCGTCGAGGGCCTGGTCCACATCTCCGAGATGTCCTGGACCCGCAAGCTGCGCCACCCCTCGCAGATGGTTTCCACCGGCGAAGAGGTCGAGGTCATCATCCTCGGCGTGGACCCGGACAAGAAGCGCATCTCCCTGGGCATGAAGCAGGTCAATCCCAACCCGTGGGATCTCGTCGCCGAGAAGTACCCCGAGGGCACCATCCTCGAGGGCACCATCAAGAACATCACCGAGTTCGGCATGTTCATCGGCATCGAGGACGGCATCGACGGCCTGATCCACGTCTCGGACATCTCCTGGACCAAGAAGATCCGCCACCCCAACGAGGTCTTCAAGACCGGGGACACCGTCCAGGCCAAGGTGCTCACCGTCGACAAGGACGCCGAGAAGTTCACCCTGGGCATCAAGCAGCTCTCCGAAGACCCGTGGCTCCAGGTTCCCGCGCGCTACCCCGTGGGCACCACGGTCAACGGCGTGGTGACCAACATCACCGACTTCGGCCTGTTCGTTGAGGTCGAGGAGGGCATCGAGGGCCTGGTCCACGTCTCCGAGATCTCGCGCAAGAAGATCAAGAGCCCCTCGGAGCTGTTCAAGGAAGGCGCCGAGATCCAGGCCAAGGTCATCCACGTCAGCGCCGACGAGCGCCGCCTGGGCCTGTCCATCAAGCAGATGAAGACCGACGAGGACCGCAAGCCCTCCTCCAAGGAGTTCCGCCCGGCCGCCTCCTCCGGCGAGGCCGCGGGAACCAACCTGGGTGACCTGCTGCGGGCCAACCTGAACGCGCAACACAGTGACGACGAAGAGTAGTTTCAGCCAAAGGCACCCCCTGCTCTTCGGCCTTATGCTCATCATGGCGGCCATGTCCCTCCTCGCGGGGGGCGTGGCCGCCTTTCGCTACGCCCAGGGCGGCGGAGGCGACGCCCTGGACGAATCCGGCGACAAGCTGGCCGTGGTGCGCATCGAGGGCATCATCGACGACTCCGAGGACGCCACCGGCTGGATCAACACCCTGCGCGGCGACGACTCCGTGCTGGGCGTCCTGGTCCGCGTGAACTGCCCCGGCGGGGCCGTGGCGCCCTCGCAGGAGATATTCTCCGCCCTGCGCAGGCTGGCCGAGGCCAAGCCCGTGGTGGCCTCCATGGCCTCGGTGGCCGCCTCGGGCGGCTACTACGTCAGCGCCCCGGCAGACCTCATCGTGGCCAACCCCTCCACCCTGACCGGCTCCATCGGCGTGATCATGGAACTGGCCAACCTGGAAGGGCTCTTCGACAAGCTGGGCATCAAACGCCAGGCCCTGACCAGCGGCAAGCTCAAGGACGCGGGCTCGCCCTTCCGGGCCATGACCAGCGACGACCGCGCCTACCTGAACGCCCTGCTCACCGACATCCACGAACAGTTCCTGGCCGACGTGGCCAGCGCCCGGGGCATGGAGATCGAGGCCCTGCGGCCCATCGCCGACGGCCGCGCCCTCACCGGCAACCAGGCCCTGGAGGCAGGACTGGTGGACCGCCTGGGCGGCTACGACGACGCCCTGGAGGAACTGCGCGCCATGTGCAACGCCCCGGCGGACATCCCCGTGGTCGAGCAGCCCGAGGAACCCCGGCCCCTGCTCCAGCGCATCCTGGGCGAGCTGCACCTGACCATCCACTCCGACCTGACCCCCGAAGCCCTGGACCTGCGCCTGCGCTAAGCGGGCGCATACAAGGGCGGGGGAAAGCCGGGCGGGGGAGGGGGAAACCCCCTTTTCTTGAGGAGAAAAGGGGGTTTCCCCCTCCCCCGC
>NZ_JALNWM010000114.1 GCF_023230885.1 Desulfocurvus sp.
GCCGGGCCGACGGGGAGGCCCCGGCGTGAGCCCGCAATCCCGCCCCGGCGGGCGGCCCGGCCCGGCCTCGGCGGCAGCGGGGGGCGCGCATCTCGCGGCGCAGTGGGGGCTGCCTCTGGGCGTGCTGCTGGGCGCGCTGGCGGCGGCGCGGCTGCCCGGCGCTGGCGGGGCGCTGGCCGCCGGGGCCGCGGCGCTGCTCGCGGCGTTCACGGTCCATCGGCTGCGCCTGCGCATCCGCGCCGCCTCGCAGGAGCGCGGCAGCCTGAGCGAGCAGCTCGTGCAGTCCCAGAAGCTGGCCGTCCTGGGCGAGCTGTCCTCGGGCATCGCCCACGAGATCAACACGCCCCTGGCGGTCATCGGCCAGGAGGCCGAGCTGTTGCGCGCGGACCTGGAGACCCTGGAGCACGGCCCCGCGCGCGAGGCCCTGGGCAGGCGCCTGGACTCCATCGAGGCCCAGGTGCGCCGCTGCGGCGACATCACCCACGGCATGCTGCAACTGGTGCGCAAGGCCGCGCCGGTGCTGCAACCCGTGGTCCTGGCCCAACTGTGCGAGGACATGGCCCTGCTGGCCGAGCGCGAGGCCCGGCGGCGCGAGGTGCGCATCGTGCGCCGCTACGCCCCGGGCCTGCCCGAAACCCTCACCGACCCCCCGCAGCTCAAGCAGGTGGTGCTGAACCTGCTGGTCAACGCCGTGCAGGCCGTGCGGCCCGGGGGGCGGGTGGAGCTGGCCGTGGGCCCCGGGGCCCCGGGCTGGAGCGAGATCCAGGTGCGCGACGACGGCCCGGGCATTCCCGAGGAGAACCTGTCGCGTATCTTCAACCCTTTTTTCACCACCAAGCCCCCCGGGCAGGGCACGGGCCTCGGGCTGTCCGTATGCCTGGGCATCGTGGACCGCCTCGGGGGCACCCTGGGCGCGGCCAATGCCCCGGGGGGCGGGGCGGTGTTCACCGTGCGCCTGCCCGAGGGCGCCAATCCGCCGGAGCCCGGCCCGGCACTTGCGAGGTGACCATGAGCGAACCCATCCGCGTGCTCGTCGTGGACGACGACCAGAGCTTTCGCACCAATATGACCGAGCTGCTGAACAGGCAGGAGGGCATCAGCGCCGCCTGCGCGGAAAGCGGCGACGCGGCCCTGGAGGTGCTGGCCCGCGAGGCCTACGACGTGGTCCTGCTGGACATGCTCATGCCCGGGCTGAGCGCCCACGGCACCGTGCGCGAGATGCGCCGCCGGGGCCTGGGCGCGGCGGTGATCGTGGTCACCGGGCACGCCTCGGTGGACGACGCCGTGGAGATGATCAACCTGGGGGCCTACGATTACCTGCTCAAGCCCTGCACCATCAAGGAAATCGTCCAGAAGGTCACCTGGGCCCAGGAGTGGCGCAGGTTGCAACCGCCGCAGTAGCCCGGGCCCGCTCAGGGCCCCGGGGGGCCGTCCAGGCCGTAGCGGCCTTCCAGGAAGGCCCGGGCGGTGCGCTCCACCATGGCCTCGTCCACCATGAGCATGTCCATCTGGCGGGTGTAGACCAGCAGCCGCCCGAGCTGCTCCAGCGCGTGGCGCACGGCCTGGCTGTCGTATTTGCGCAGCCGTGCCTGGACCCGGTCGCCCGTGCGCTCCACCCGGAACCCCAGGCGCTCCAGGATCAGGGCGATGGCCCGGGTGCGCCTTTGGCGGCGCAGGTCGTCGGCGGCGCCACCCTTGAAGCCGAAGGTCACATAGTTCTCGTCCACGCGCGGGCCGCACCAGGCGTCGAGCACGCTGTAGTGGTAGCCCACGCGGGAGCTGAAGTTGAGGTAGGCGTCGGAAACCAGGGCGTAGCTGCGCCCGCCGAAGCGCCCTCCGGGCTCGGCGGGCGGTTCGAGCATCTGGCGCGACAGCACCGCGAAAAATCCCCCCAGGTTCACCGGACGCGGCTCCCGGCCCGCAAGCAGCGGATGGGTCATGCCCTCCAGCAGCGCGGCCAGGGGCGTCGAGGCCACCTGCTCCGGGCGCACGGACGCCTGCCCCGGGGCAACGTCGCGCAGCCCCGCCCCCAGGTCGATGACGTACAGGTCCAGGGGCAGGGGCGCCTCCAGCCTGCGCGCGGCCCCGGTGTGCTCCAGGGTCAGCTCCCCCAGGCGGAACATCTCCTCGTAGCAGCGCTCGTGGGCGTAGCGCGTCACGTCGTGCACCGTGCGGCAACCCTCCGGGCCGAAGTCCGGCGCGGCGGGGTCCGTCAGCCGCAGGGGCACGGCCAGGGCCGCCAGCCGGGCCAGGGCCGCGTGGACCGGGGTTCCGGCCATGCCCCGGCGCGCGGGGCGCCCCGGGGGCGCGGGGCTGTCCACCGCGCCCGCGTAGACCCGGCCCCCGGCGCCGTCCACGGTGACCGTGCGGCCCGGGGTCAGGGCCGCCAGGGCGCCCGGCAGGCCGAAGACGGCGGGCACGCAGAACTCGCGGGCCAGGGCCGCCATGTGCCCGGTGACGCTGCCGGCCTCGGCCACCACGGCGGCCGCCCGGGGCAGGGCGGCCACATATTTGGGCGAGGAGTGCCGCGTCACCAGCACGGCGCCCCGGGGCAGGGCCGCCGCGTCGTCGGCCGAGGCGACATGGCACACCGGGCCCGAGCCCAGGCCCGGGCAGGCCGGGGCCCCGCCCGCGAGGAGCACCTCCGCCCCCGGGGGCGGAGCCTGCGGGGCCCGGGCGTGCACCGCGCGCAGGGGCCGTGATTGCAGGATGAACAGCTGCCCCGCCCGGTCCAGGGCCCATTCCACGTCCTGGGGCGCGCCGAAGTGGGCCTCCAGGGCCACCGCGGCGGCGGCCACCTCGCGGACCCGGGGTTCGTCCAGGCACGGCGCGTGGGCCAGCTCCGGGGCCACGGGCAGCTCGTCCAGCCGCCCCCGGGGCCCGGGCGCCAGGAGCACGGGCTTGGCCCCCGGGCGGACCGCCAGCAGGGCGTGCCCGGCGCCGCGCGCCGCCAGGTATTCGTCGGGCGCCGCCGCGCCGTCCACGGCCAGGACCCCCAGGCCCCATACGGCGTTGACCAGCACCGCGTCGCAGGCCGGGTCCGTGGGGTGGCGCGAGTAGGCCACGCCGCTGGCCCGGGCGTCCACCATGCCCAGCACGCCCACGCTCATGGCCAGGTCGGCGGCGCTTATGCCCTGGTGCAGGCGGTAGGTGATGGCCCGGGGGGTGAACAGGCTGGCCAGCACCCGCCTGTAGGCCTGTGCGGCGTCCGCGCGGGGCACGTTCAGGGCCGTGAGGTACTGCCCGGCGTAGGACAGCTCGCCGTCCTCGCCGATGGCGCTGGAGCGCAGGGCCAGGGGGCCGTCGCCGGGCAGGGCCGCGCAGGCGTCCAGGATCGCCCGCTCCAGGTCCGGGGGCAGGGCCGCGCGCAGGAAGGCGTGCTGGACGGTTTCGCTCATGCGCCGGGCGCTGGCCGGGTCGTCGGGGTCCAGGTCCACGGCCGCGCGCCGGATCACGGCCTCCAGGCCGCCCTGGGCCAGGAACCGTTCATAACCGGCCGTGGTCACGGCGAAGCCCGGGGGCACGCGCAGCCCGGGCAGCCGCCCCAGTTCGCCCAGGTGGGCGTTCTTGGCGCCCACCCAGTCGACCATCTCGCGGGTGACGGCGCAGTAGGGCAGGACCAGCTGCGGGCAGGCTTCGGCGCGCCGGGCCTCGGCTACGGTGCGGATGCGGTCCTTCAGGTCGGCCATGACCCCGGCCAGGGCCGCGTAGCGGCCGCCGGAGAGGCGGTTCAGGCCGTGGACCACCCGCGTGCCGTGGAAGGCGATGCGCGAGGCCCGGGAGCGGACCCAGGCCATGCCGAACACGGCCTCTCCCGCCAGCATGGCGTCCACCTCGGTCAGCAGGGCCAGCAGCTCGGAATTGGAATCCAAAAGCTCCTTGAAGCCTTCGTAGCGCTCGGCCAGGGCCGCCGGCGGCAGCGGGCGCGTCAGGGCCGTCCGGCGCCTGCGGAAGCGGTCGAGCAGCCGCAGCACGGGCCGCCCCTAACCGCCCGCGAGGTAGCGGGTGGCCGGGCCGCGCCCGGTCTTTACCAGCAGCCCCTTCTTGACCATGTCCTGCAGGTCGTAGATGGCCGTACGCGCGGGCAGCCCGCCGCCCACGAGGTCCTGGTAGGCCTGGCGCGAAATTTCGCCCCGGCGCAGGATCTCGGGGTAGGCCCGGCGCTGGCGTTCGTTCAGGCGGCTGACGGCTTCGCGCGGCTGGGCCGGGGCGCGTTCCGGGGCCTTGGGCCGGGGCTCGGGCTCCGGGTCCCTGGCCGCCCGGGGCGCCTCGTCCGCCGGGGCCGGGGCGGGGTCGTCCAGCCCGTCGAGAACGAACACCGCCTCCTCGGCCTGGGCCAGGGCGCCGTCCTCGGCCTCGGCTGCGGCCTCCTGTTCCAGGCGGATGTCCGCGGCCTGGATCACGTCGGACTCGGCCATGACCGCGGCCCTGGTGATGGCGTTGACCAGCTCGCGGATGTTGCCGGGCCAGTGGTAGCCGCGCAGCTTCTCCATGGCCCCGCGCGAGACGCCCAGGTCCCGGCGCCCGACCATGAGCTCCACCTGGCGCAGGTAGTGGCGCGTGAGGGCCGGGATGCTTTCCGGATGCTCGCGCAGGGGCGGGGAGTAGACGGTGATGACCTTGAGGCGGAAGTAGAGGTCCTCGCGGAAGCGGCCCTCGCGGATGAGCGCGGGCAGGTCCGCGTTGGTGGCGGCGATGAGCCGCACGTCGACCTCGATCTCCTTGTCGCTGCCCAGGGGCTTGACCTTGCGCTCGGCGATGGCCCGCAGCAGGGCCTGCTGGACCTTGGGCGAGGCGGCCTGGATTTCGTCCAGGAACAGGGTGCCGCCGTGGGCTTCCACGAAGGCGCCCTTGCGGTCGGCGCGCGAGTCGGTGAAGGCGCCCTTGACGTGGCCGAACAGGGTGTCGAGGAGCAGGTTCTCGTCCAGGGCGCCGCAGTTGATGGAGATGATCGGCTTGGCGGCCCTGGTGCTGTGGGTGTGCACGGCCTCGGCGGCCAGCTGCTTGCCCGTGCCCGTCTCGCCGATGATCAGCACGTCCACGTCGGCCTGGGCGGCCTTGAGGATGTCCGACTTGAAGCGCGCGACCTTGGGGCCGCTGCCCACGATCTCGGGGATGATGTCCAGCCCGGGGCCCTCGGGGGCGGGTTCGGCGTCGATGTTCGCGCGTTCCTTCATGGTGTAGCCGCGCAGGCTGCGCTCGCGCAGGCGCAAATCCTCGGCCTGTTGCGAGATGATGTCGATCATGCCGTTGATGGCCCCGGTGAGCAGGGAGGTCTCGTAGCCCGCCGGGCGCAGGTCGATGCGCCGCATGCGGCCCGTGGAGCGGAACTCCCCGACCATCTCCGACAGGCGCACGATGGGCCGGGTCACGATGCGCGTGGCGAAGTAGATGCCGATCCACATCAGGGCGATGGCCGCCAGGGTGATGACGAACAGGGCGTCCAGATGCTTGAAGCCCGCAGCCAGGGTCAGCTTGCTGCGGTCCATGAACACCAGGCCCCAGTAGACCTGGCGCGGCCCTCCCGGAACGGGCGAGAAATGCACCGGCGCGTAGGCCATGGCGTAGGTCTTGGTTCCGCCCATCCGTTCGCTGTGGACGTGCAGCAGCCCGGCCTGGTCGTCACGAATGGCGGCCACGGCCTGCCAGTAGTCGGCGTTGCCCGCGTTGGGACGGAAGGCCACATCCAGCTCGGGGCGGCCCAGGGTGCCGTCCATCCCGGCCCGGGGCAGGTACGTCGACAGGGGCAGGTTCTCGCGGTCCGGGTCCTCGGACTGGAAGAGCATCCAGCCTTCGGGGTCGAAAACGTAGGTGAAGCGGACCTCGTCGCTGCGCGGGTAGGCCCACAGGGGCGAGCGCGGCGAATTGTACAGCGAGAGGATGTTGCGCACGAAACGCACGTCCACGCCCAGGATCATGTAGCCCGGGCGGCCGTCGCCGTCGGGGTCCACGGGGGTGATCAGGCGCAGCACATGGGCGGCCACCCGGCGGCTCGCGTTGCTGGGCGAGGGGCTGGGATACTCGCTGTAGCAAACCGGCGTCAGCAGCACCTCGCCCGGGGCCAGCCCCGCCCCGGTCTCGAAGGCCCCGAAGGGGTCGGGCTGCACCCCGGTGAGTTTTTCCGCAGGAACCTGGAACACCTCGCCGCCTTCGACCACCAGCAGCGTGTGTCCGTCGGCGTCGGGGGAAAGATAGGTCAATTCGCGCAAGCCGGAGTCGCCCGCCGCCACCTTTCGCGCAAGGAATTTGCGCATCTCTGCGGGACTCCCGGCGTCTTGCGCGATGTAGAGCAGGTCCTTGCGACATTTTTCGAGGAAGGCGGAGACGTTGTGGGCCACGGCCCTGGTCTGCACGCGTACGTTCCGGTCCAGGGCGATGTCGATGTACTGGCAGGAGACCTGGTAGCCGACGTAGCCCGACACGAGCAGGATCAGCACCACCAGGGGCAGCAACAGCCGCAGCAGGCGGGTGCGCAGGCTGCGGCCCGCGCTGCGCCCGGAGGCCGGGCCGCGCGACAGGAAGGGGAAGCCACCCTGGTAGAGCCGTGAACCATCGATTTTTTGCATCGTTTCCGTCCCCCGGTCACGCATGACGATCATACAAAAACGCCGATTGCGCAAGAGTGGAATGCAATAGCCATGCCCCGACATTGGAAATCGGCATTGGCACATGCCTTGCTTTGTCCCGGGCGTGCGGATCGGGCAATGGCCCGATGCCGGATGCGGGGCTTCGCGCACCGCGAGCCCCAAAGGGGGCGGGAGCGCCCGCCGGACGACCGCCCAAGGAGATCGAAATGACCAAGAAGCTGATGCTCATGGCCGGGCTGCTGGGCCTGGACGCGCTGCTCGCCCCGCTGGCCCGGGCCGCGGGCGGCAAGGCCAGCGACCTTGTGGTCGTGGCCGATACGCGGGTCCTGGATAGCGAGATCCTGCTGTACTTCGCCAACCTCTACAACACGAACATCGTGCTCTTCGCGGTCTGGACGGTGGTGCTCACGGCCGCATACGGCTGCCTGCTCGGCGTGGTCATGGACAAGCTCATGGCCCTGACGGGGCTCGACCTCACGTCCCGCAAGATAGTGGAACACTAGTCCGGGAGGAATTGTCATGGAGCTCATGGCCGATTCCAGTTGGCTCTACATGTACATGCCCATCGCGGGCGTACACATCTTCTGGCCCGGGCTGGTGCTCATCGGGTTCTCCGTCGGCGTCATCGGCGGATTCTTCGGCATGGGCGGGGCCTGGATGGTCACCCCGGGGCTGAACATCCTGGGCTTCCCCATGGCCTTCGCCATCGGCACGGACATCGCCCACATCGCGGGCAAGTCCATGGTCTCCACCATGCGCCACTCCAAGTTCGGCAACGTGGACTACAAGCTCGGCGTGGTCATGCTCGCCGGCACCATGGTCGGCATCGAGATCGGCGCCCAGCTCGTCATGTGGCTGGAGCGGCTGGGGCAGGTCGGCCCGGTGGTGCGCTGGGTGTATGTGGGCTTTCTGGCCTTCATCGCCTGGATGGTCTTCTACGACTACGCCAAGGCCGTCTCCAACAAGCGCAAGGGCCTGAGCGGGCAGCACGGCACCGAGGGGGTGACCTGGTACAAGGCCCTGCACCGCATCAACATCCCGCCTATGATCCATTTTCGCGCCTCGGGCTTCACCTGCTCGGCCTGGCTGCCCATCATGGTCAGCCTCGTCACGGGCATCTTGGCGGGATTCCTGGGTATCGGCGGCGGCCTCCTGCGCATGCCCGCCCTGGTCTACCTCATCGGCTGCCCGACCCACGTGGCCGTGGGCACCGACCTGTTCGAGGTCATGATCTCCGGGCTCTACGGGGCGTTCACCTACACCCTCAAGGGCCGCATCGAGATCGTGGCCGTGTTCGTGATGCTCACCGGCGCGGCCATCGGCGCGCAGATAGGCACCGTGGCCACCAAGTACTCCAAGGGCTACGGCATCCGCCTGGCCTTCGGCGCCGCCGTGCTGTGCTGCATGCTGTCCATCATCCTCAAGCAGGTCGGCTACACCCAGTCCGCCGCGGCGCTGATCCTGACCACCATCGGCGTGATCTGCCTCTACATCATGAAGATCATGTTCGTGGGCGCGGCGCGCGAACTGCGCGAGAAGAAGGCGGGCACCCAGATCGGGTAGCCCGGGGAGGCGGCATGAGACGCATGGCGACGAGTCTGGTTCTGGCTGCGGCCCTGGCCCTGTGCGCCGGGGCGGCCCTGGCCGCCGAGGTGGCCCAGGGCAGGTGCATCGAGTACGACACCGCGGCCAAGACCATAACCATCGAGGAATACGACACCAACTTCGGCAAGAGCCATCCCTATGGCGTGAGCACCGGGATGGTCTCGACCTACGACGTGAAGGACGCGAAAATCGGCCTGACGCCCGAGCCCGGGGATATCCTGCGCATCGCCTACGAAATCCACGGCGACAAGCGCGCGGCCCTGACGGCCTACTACGACGCCCTGGGCAACAAGCGCGTGGCCATCAAGGTGATGAACGTCACCAAGCAGAGCCTGCACGGCAAGTAGCCCGCCACCCCGGCGCCGCGGCTTCCCGCCGCCGCGCCGGTCACCCCACCCGGGGGTCCGCGCCTCCCGACGGGCGCGGACCCCCATTCCAGCACGGAGGCCCCATGACCCCCCGCACGGTGAAGGCCCGGCTCAATCCCGCCCAGCGGTGGGTGGTGGTGGTCATGGATGTCCTCCTCCTGGCGGAGCTGACCTTTTGCATGTACCGCGCCAGCGCGGCCCCCGGGGACATGGCCGCCGGGTTCCTGCGGCTGTACCTGCCCATGCTGCTGGTCACCCTGGTTGCCGCGCGCCTGGCCCTGCGCCGCCTGCGCGATCCCCAAGCCCCGGCCGGGACGGCCTCGCCATGAGCGCGGCCCCGGCCCCCGGCCCTGCGCGACGAGGCGCACAGAAGCTGGCCGTGGCGGCCTGCGTGCTGCTGCTGCTGGCCGTGGCCGATGCCTGCTGGCTGGCCGTCAGCGACGAGCGCAACCTCTTTCGCGTGGTGGCAGGCGCCGAGGCCGCCGCGAGCGGCGACCTGGTCATCCCCGCCGACGAGCAGGCCGTGACCCTGCACGCCCGGGTCCTGGCCGACGGCCCGGCGGCCCTGTCGCGCCATGTGCGCGCCGAGCTGGACACGCCGGACCTCGAGGTGCGCTTCGTGGAACTCCAGGGCCGGCTGTGGCGGGCGCGCATCCTCGCCCAGCCCGGCTCCCCCGCGGGCGACCGGCGCATGGCCGTGCGCTTCGGCGCCCAACCCCTGGCGGAGGCCCCGGTCTATACGGTGCGCGTCTTCCCCGACGCCGCCGCCCTGCGCGCCGACCAGCCGTCCCTGCTGCTGCGCCTGGCGGGAGTCCAGCCGTTCTGGGCCGTGCTGGCGCTGCTGCCCGTGGCGCTGCTGGCCGGGGCGCTGGTCTACCGCCAGGGCGGGCGCGACCTGGAGCGGCTGCTGGCCTCGGGTACGGGGCCCATCTATCGCCTGGCGCGGCGCGGGCACGGCTGGGAGGTCGTCTTCGGCCTGGGGCGCGCCCACGGCGTCCTGCCCGGCGACCGGATGATCGTCCTCGATCCCGGCCGCCGCCCCGTGGGCGACCTGGTGGTGCACGAGGCCGACACCGAAACGGCCACGGCCACGGTTCCCCTGGATGCGAACATCGGCCCCGGGCATTTCGTGGCCCGGGCGGACCGGGAGCGGACATGAGCCAGAACGAAACCGACCGGGCCTGCCTGTGGGAGGACGGCCTGAGGGAATGCGTCCTTGGCATCGTCGGAACCGGCCCGGGCTTCGCCGCCCTGCTCGCCCTGGCCGCCGAGCGCGACCTGGAGGAGTTCCTGCCGCCCATGCGCCTGGCGGGCGTGGCCTGCACCGCCGCGCAGGCCGCCGAACGCGGCTTCGAACGGCGCGGAGTGGCCCGCTACGAATCCTGGCAGGAACTGCTCGCCGCCCACCCCGATCTCACCGTGCTCGTGGACCTGCGCCAGGAGCGCCTGGGCCTGACCGACCTGCGCAAGGCCCTGCCGCCCCATGTCTCGCTCATCGACCGCCAGGCGGCAGTGTTCCTGTGCGCACTGCACAACCTGCACCGCGCCGGGGCGCATACCCGCACCCGCCTGGACCACTCCCGGGCCATGCTCGACGCCGTGGTCACCCAGATTCGCGAGGATATCCTGCTCCTGGACCTCGGCGGCCGCGTGCTGGACATGAACCCCCACGTCTTCCAGCGCACCGGCCGCCCCAAGGACGCCCTGGTCGGGCTGCCCTGCTGGCAGGTGCAAACCCTGGCCCGGGGCGTGCCCTTCTGCCCGGAACCCTGCGCCGACTGCCCCGTGCAGGCCACCCTGCGCACGGAATCCAAGGCCGAGGCGCGCATGACCCGGGTCAGCCCGGGCGGCGAACTGCTCTACTTCCGGGTCTACTCCTACCCCATCTTCGACGAGCGCGGCGACCTGGTGCGCATCATGGTCATGCGCCGCGACATCACCGCGCGCACGCGGCTGGAACGCGAACGCCAGCAGGCAGAAAAGCTCTCCGTGGTCGGCGAGATGTCCATGTACCTGGCCCACGAAATCCGCAACCCGCTGTGCGCCATCGGCGGATTCATCACCGCCCTGGGCCGCTCGCCCAACCTCGACGCCGCCGACCGCGAAAAGGTGGACATCATCCTGGCCGAAACGCGCCGCCTGGACACCATGCTCACCAGCGTGCTCAACTTCGCCCGGCCCGCCGCCCCCGGCCGCAGCGACGCCGACGCCCAGGCCCTGCTGCGCGAGGCCGCCGAACTGATGCGCATCGGCTACTCGGGCCAGGGATTCACCTTCGCCACCCAGGCCGA
>NZ_JALNWM010000115.1 GCF_023230885.1 Desulfocurvus sp.
CGGGCCTGCGGGCTGGGCGCGCGGTCCGGGCAGGCGGCGGGCGGCCCGCACGCGCTCCGGCCCGGGGCCGTGCTCAGTCCTGGCGCGGCGCCCCGCCGCGCGCAGGGCGCAGGCTGCGCAGGCCGTCGGCGGTGTACAGCGCCACTCCGGCCCAAATGAGCAGGAAGGTGACCATGTGCGCGGGGCTGAAGGGCTCGCGGTAGACGAAGACCCCGAGCAGGAACATGCCCGTGGGCGCGAGGTATTGCAGCACGCCCACCGTGGCCAGCCGCAACCGGCGCGCCGCGAAGGCGAAAAGCACCAGAGGCGTGGCCGTGACCACTCCGGCCCCGGCCAGGAGCAGGTCCGTGCTCCAGCCCAGGTGCCCCAGGGCGCCCGTGCCCTCGGCCTCGAGCAGCCAGAGGTAGGCCGAGGCGGGCAGGGTCAGCACCAGGGTCTCGAAGAACAGGCCGTTGATGGATTCCACGGCGGCCACCTTGCGCACCAGCCCGTAGAGCCCGAAGCTGCCCGCAAGGGCCAGGGCCAGCCAGGGCGCCCGCCCGAAGTGCCAGACCATGTTCAGCACCCCCGCCGCAGCCAGCAGGATGGCCACCGTCTGCACCCGGCGCAGCCGGTCGCGGAAGACCACGAACCCCAGCAGCACGTTGACCAGCGGGTTGATGTAGTAGCCCAGGCTGGACTCCACCACATGGCCGTTGTTCACCGCCCAGATGTACAGGAACCAGTTGCCCGAAACCAGCACGCTGGACAGGGCCAGCAGCAGCACGTCGCGCCGCGAGCGCAGGGCATGGGCCACCCCGGGCCAGCCGCGCCGCAGGGTGACCAATAGCGCCAGGAAGACCAGGGACCACACGATGCGGTGGCAGAGCAGCTCCAGGGGCGCGACGGCGGCCAGGGCCTTCCAGTACATGGGCAACAGGCCCCAGATGAGGAACGCGGACAGCCCGGCGGCGATGCCCGCGTGGGACGGGGAGGGGAGCGAAGGCATGGTCCTTCCGTGGATGGCAGGGGGTGGACGGATGGCGGCACTCTACCCCTTGGCGCGGCGGCGTCAAGCCGTGGGCGCGGGCGGTAAGGGCCCGTGGGCCGGGAGTTTCCCCCTGTCCGCCCGGGGCCGGGGGCGGCGCGCGCCCGGGCGATGCGGTATGGCACAATTGCTGATCCTTCCTGGCCCTTAGAGGCAGCGCGCGCCGGGGGGGTGCGGTTTCCCGCCGGGCTCCCGGCGCGGCGCTTCCCCGCCGGGGCCTGCTCTGCTATGAGGGCGCCATGCCACACGTCATCCCTCCCGGGGCCGCACCCGCCGCCCCGGCTGCGCCACCCTGGGCCGCCGAGGCCCTGGACGCCTTCGGCCTGGACCTTGCGCGCCTGCGCCCCGACCTGCCCCTGCCCGCCAGCCCCGAGCGCTGCGCCCTGCGCGCGGCCGTCCAGGACGCCCGGGGCGGGCTGTGGGTCCTGGAACGTCTGCTCCCCGGGCAGCGGGCCCGCCGCGAGACCGTGGCCCGCGTGCAGCGGGCGCTGGCCGCCGCCGGGCTGGAGGGGGTTCCCGCCTGGCTGCCTGCGCGGGCCGGGGGCCATGTGGCCGTGGCCGGGGGGAGCCATTGGCAGGTCGCGCCCTTTGTCCCTGGCGATCCGCTGCCCCGCCCGGCCTATGTGGAGGACCCGGGGCGCGGCGCGGCCCTGGCGCGCTTCCTGGGCGCCATGCGCGCCGCCAGCGCCCCGGCCCTGGCCCACGCCGTCCCGGCGGCGGACCTGCCCGCTTTCGCCCGCGCCCTGCGCGCCACCCTGGGGCGCACCCGCCCGGCCCTGGGCGCGGCCCTGGATCCGGTCCTGGCCGCCCTGGCGCCGTTGTTCGAAGCCTGGCCCGACCTGCCGCAGGGCCTGGCCCACGGCGATTTTCATCCCCTGAACGTCATCTGGCGCGGCCAGGGGCTGGCGGCGGTGGTGGACTGGGAGTTCACCGGCCGGGGGCCCGACCTCTACGACGCCGCCAACCTGCTGGGCTGCGTGGGCAGCGAGGATCCCTCGGCCCTGGGCCGGGGCCTGTGCGCGGCCCTGCTGGCCGGACTGCGCGAAGGCGGGGTGCTGCGCGCGGACAACGCGCCCTGGCTGCATCCGCTGCTGCTGGCCGTGCGCCTGGCCTGGCTTTCGGAATGGCTGCGCAAGGACGACCGCGAGATGCTGGACATGGAGCTGGCCTACCTGGACCTGCTGGCGCGCAGCCGCGCGGCCCTGGAGCGGGCCTGGGGGCTGGCGTGAGCGCGGCCCGTCCCCTTGCGGGCCAGGAGCCCTGCGCCGCGGGCGCTCCGGGAGGGGCCCGGCCATGAGCGCCTGGGACGTGATCGTGGCCGGGGCCGGGGCCTCGGGGCTGTTCTTCGCCGCGCGGGCCGCGCGGCGCGGGCTGGCGGTGCTGGTGCTGGACCACGGGAGCGCCCCCGCGCGCAAGGTGCGCGTCAGCGGCGGCGGGCGCTGCAATTTCACCAACCTGGACATGGGCCCCGAGCGCTACCTGTGCGCCAATCCGCACTTCACGCGTTCGGCCCTGGCGCGCTTCACGCCCTGGGACGCCGTGGCCTGGCTGGGCGACCACGGCCTGGGCTACGAGGAGAAGGCCCCGGGGCAGCTGTTCTGCGCCCAGGGCGCGGCGGCCGTGGTCCGCGCCCTGGAGGCTGATTGCGCGGCCGCCGGGGTCCGCCTGGACCTGGGCGTTCCCGTGCGCGCCGTCCAGCGCGAGGGCGACGGGTTTTCCGTGGCCACCGGGCGCGGCGTCCTGGGCGCCCGGGCCGTGGCCGTGGCCACGGGCGGGCTGTCCTGGCCCGGGGTCGGCGCCTCGGGGCTGGGCTTCGAGGTCGCCGCGGCCCTGGGGTTGCGCGTGGTGCCGCCGCGCCCGGCCCTGGTGCCCCTGGTCTGCGGCCACTGGCCCTACGCCGACCTCGCCGGGGTGGCCCTGCCCGTGCGCGCGGCCTGCGCGGGCGCGGCCTTCGCCGGCGACCTGCTCTTCACGCACAAAGGCCTCTCCGGGCCGGTGATTTTGCAGATATCCTCCTTTTGGCGGCGCGCGGAGGCCCTGACCATCGACCTGCTGCCCGGGCGCGACGCCGCCGCGCTGCTGGCCGCCGCCCGCGCCGCCAGGGGCCGGGGCCGGACCCTGGTGCGCAATTTCCTGGCCGCGCACCTGCCCGCGCGCCTGGCCGCGCGCCTGCCCGGCGCCCTGGCCGACACCCCCCTGGCCGATCTCGCGGCCCCGCAACTGCGCGCCCTGGCCCAGGCCCTGAACGCCTGGACCGTCCTGCCCACGCGCAGCGAAGGCTGGGCCAGGGCCGAGGTCACCGCCGGGGGGGTGGACACCGC
The DNA here is from genome assembly GCF_023230885.1 of Desulfocurvus sp. Taxonomy (GTDB): domain Bacteria; phylum Desulfobacterota; class Desulfovibrionia; order Desulfovibrionales; family Desulfovibrionaceae; genus Desulfocurvus. Next base: position 3,349 of record NZ_JALNWM010000115.1, read on the forward strand.
CGGACTCTGCTCCCGGACCATGACCGCCCGTCATGTTCCCGGCCTGTACTTCCTGGGCGAGGTTCAGGACGTGACCGGGCAGCTTGGCGGCTACAACCTCCACTGGGCCTGGGCCAGCGCCCACGCCGCCGCGCTGGCCGCGGGCTGAGCCCGGGCGCCGGGCGGGCCGCCCCGGGGCGGAGCCCGGTTTTCCCTTTGCAGGCCCGTGCCGGGGGTGTTACCACCAGGATGGATCGACTCCATCCCCTTGCGTCCCTTGGCAATCGCGCTGGGGACGCGGGAACAGCCCGCCGGTGGGTGTATCATGGTCTTCAAGCGCCTTCTGCCCCTGCCAACCTGTCCGCCCGAACATCCCGAGCGGCCCGGACGCTCCGGGCGGCCCGCATTGTCTGATGCCGCCGGGGCGTCGCAGGCCGGCGAGCCCGCCGACGCGGAGCCGGACGAGGGCGACGCCCTGGTCGGCGTGGCGCTGTCGGCGGACCGCATGGCCCTTGCCGTGAGCTGCCACACCCCGGCGCGGGGGCGGGGGCGGCCCGTGGACGGCCCGGCCTTGCGCCGGGCCGCGCGCCGGGCCGGGGTCTCGGCGGAGCTGGACCCCCGGGCAGTGGAGCGGGCGGTGGAGCTGCTGGCTTCGGGGGGCGATCCGCGCGGCGTGGTCCTGGCCCGGGGCGTTAAGCCCGTGGCGGCGCGCGACGCCATGCTCGAGGCGCTGGTGGACCTGGGCCGCCCGGTGACGCCGGGGATGGCCTTCGCCCGGCTGCATCCGGCCCGCGAGGCCCGGCCCGGGCGCGACCTGACCGGGGCGCCGCTGGCCCCGCCGGAGGCCCCGGCGCCCGTCGACCTGGCCCCGGGGCCCGGCGCGGGCTGCCGCCTCGGGGCCGACGGCGTTCTCGTCGCGGAGGTGGCGGGCATGGTGCGGGTGGCGGACGGCGCCGTGCGCGTGGCGCCGCTGCTGGAAATCTCCGAAGACCGCCTGCGCGTCGAGGCCACCCTGCACGGTTTCGACGCGGCGGGGGCGCGGATGACCCTGAGCCGCGTGGAGCAGGAGCTGGAGCGGCTGGGGGTCGTCCAGGGCATCGACCTGGACGCGGCCACCCGGGCGCTGGAGGATGCCTGGGCCACGGGCCGCGCCGTGCCCGGGGTGGCGCTGGCTTCGGGGCGCGCGCCGCGCCACGGCGAGAACGAGCGCCTGGAGATGCTGCTCGAAGAACGCAACGCCCTGGGGCGGCTGGATTCCCAGGGCCGCCTGGACTACCGCGAGCGCGGATTCAGCCCCGTGGTCGAGGCCGGGCAGGAGATCGCGCGGCTGCATCCGCCCACCCCCGGCGAGCCGGGGGTCGACGTGTTCGGGGCGGAGGTCCCCGCACGCCACGGGCGCCCCCTGGGGCTGCGCCTGGGCCGGGGGGTGGAGCCCGACCCCGGCGACGGCGCCCTGCTGCGCGCCACCCTTACCGGGGTTGTTTTGCACCTGCGCAACCTGCTGGAGATTTCCGATCTGCTGGTGATTCCCGGCAATGTGGACCTGGCCACGGGGCATGTGCGCGTGCGCCAGGGGTCGGTGCATGTGCGCGGCGGCGTGGGCTCGGGGTTTGCCGTGCAGGCGCCGCACAGCGTGCTGGTGGACGGCACGGTGGAGGACGCGGCGATATCGTGCGGGGGCGACCTTGTGGTGCGCGGGGGCATCGCCATGTCCGGCGAGGGGCCCGCGCCTGGGGCCGAGGGCCCCGGACTTGTGGTCGGCGGCTCGGTGCGCGCCCTGTTCGCCCAGAACGCGCGCATCACCGCCGGGGGCGACGTGCTGGTGGCGCGCTACATCGCCCACAGCAACGTCCACGCCGGGTTCATGGTCCGCGCCGGGGGCATGGTGCGCCTGACCGACACGGGCGGGCGGATCATGGGCGGCACGGTGGTGGCCGGGCGGGGCATCGAGGCCGGCGAGGCGGGCTCGGTCATGGGGGTGGCCACGGTGCTGGTCCTGTCGCAGGACGCGCCGGAGGCCAAGCCGTTGGTGGACGAGAAGCGCGCGCTCAAGCGGCGACTGGCCCAGATCGACGCCGGGCTGGCCAAGCTGACGCCCGAGCGCATCGCGGCCCTGACCCCGGCCCGGCGCCGGACCCTGGACCAGGCCGTGGAAATGCGCCAGGCGCTCCGGGCGAGGGTGGACGCCGTGGGCCGGGCCCTGGCCGAGCTGGCGCGCACGCTGATCGAGACCGTGGAGGCCGCGCGGATCACCGTGCGCGGCACGGCGCACCCGGGGGTGGTGATCAAGATGGGCGGGGCGGCCCTGCGCCTGGAGGAGCCCATGCAGGGCGTGGCCTTCACCTGGAGCCGCCGCACGCGGAGCATCAAGGTCCTGCGCTGAGGGGCGGCGCCACGGGCGGCGCAAGGGGCGGCGGGATCAGGGCCGCAGGCGGCAGGCCAGGGGCATGCGCCAGCCGGTGCCGAAGGCGCGGTCGGTGATCTTCAGCCCCGGGGCGGCCTGGCGGCGCTTGAATTCCGCCCCGGCCACCAGGGCGGCCACGCGGCGGACCAGGGCCGGATCGAAGCCCCGGGCCGCGACCTCGTCGGGGCTCTGGCGGCGTTCCACCAATCCTTCCAGGATCGGGTCCAGCACAGCGTAGGGCGGCAGGGAGTCCTCGTCCTTCTGGCCGGGGCGCAGCTCCGCCGAGGGCGGCTTGGCGATGACGGCCTCGGGCACGACCTCGCGGCCCTGGCTGGCGTTGAGCCAGCGGCACAGGGCGAAGACCAGGGTCTTGGGCACGTCGGAAATGACGGCCAGCCCGCCGGACATGTCGCCGTAGATGGTGCAGTAGCCCACGGCCAGCTCGGATTTGTTGCCCGTGGTCAGCAGCAGGGCCCGGCGCTTGTTGGACAGGGCCATGAGCAGGTTGCCCCGGATGCGGGCCTGGATGTTCTCCTCGGTCACGTCGGGGGCCGCCCCCGCGAAGGCCGGGGCCAGGGCCGCGTCGAAGGCGGCCATGAGCGGGGCGATGGGCAGGGTCAGGGTCTCGATGCCGAGGTTGCGGGCCAGGGCCAGGGAGTCGTCCACGCTGCCCGGGCTGGACCACGGCGAGGGCATGAGCACGCCAAGGACGTTTTGCGGCCCCAGGGCCTGGGCGGCCACGGCGGCCGTCAGGGCCGAGTCGATGCCGCCGGACAGGCCGAGCAGCACCCGCGAGAAGCCGCATTTGCGCGCGTAGTCGCGCGTGCCCAGCACCAGGGCGCGCCAGGTCTCGCTTTCGGGGCCGAAGTCGTCGCTCTCCACCCGGCCTGCGGCCTGCGGTGCGCCTGTGCCGTCCAGGTCGACCACCAGCAGGTCCGTGTCGAAGGCCCGGGCGCGGGCGAGCAGGGCGCCGTCGGGCCCGAAGGCCATGCTGCGCCCGGCGAAGACCAGGTCGTCGTTGCCGCCGACCTGGTTGGCGTAGACCACGGGCAGGCGGTATTTGGCGGCCAGGTGCCCGAGCATCCGCTGGCGCACCCGCTGCTTGCCCAGGGTGAAGGGCGAGGCCGAAAGGTTGACTGCCACGTCGGCGCCCAGGGCGGCCACGGCCTGCATGGGGTCGCCGGGGTAGCGGCGGTGCTCCCAGAACTGGGAGTCGTTCCACATGTCCTCGCAGATGGTCACTCCCACGCGGCGCCCGCACAGGTCGAAGCAGCCCGGGCCGGGCCCGGGCTCGAAGTAGCGGTCCTCGTCGAAGACATCGTAGGTGGGCAGCAGGGTCTTGGCGAAGCGGGCCTCCACGCGCCCGGCGCGCAGCAGCGCCGCGCCGTTGCGCAGCGGGCGCCCGGGCCCGGCGGCGTTGGCCCAGGCCGTGCCCACCAGCACGGGCGGCTGGTCGGCCAGCTCCCGGGCCAGGGCCGTCAGGCGCTCCTCGGCGGCCGTCGCGAAGGACGGCGCCAGGAGCAGGTCGCGCGGGGGGTAGCCGAGCAGGGCCAGCTCGGGCGTCAGGCACAGGTCCGCCCCCTGGGCGGCAGCGGCGCGCACGCCGTCGGCCACCAGGGCGGCATTGCCGCGCAGGTCGCCCACCGTGGGGTTGGCCTGGATCAGTGCGATGCGCATGGCGGCGGAAGCGGCGCGCGGCGGGGCGGCCTCAGCCCCGAGCCTCGGCGCCCATGCGCTCCTCGATGATCTGGCGCGCGCGCAGGGCCAGCCGGGAGACCTCGGGCTTGGAGACCTGCTCGTCGGCACCCACGGATTCGCCCTTGTGGCGCAGCTTGTCGGTGATCAGCGAGGAGAACAGGATCACCGGCAGCTTCTTGAGCATCGGGTCCTGGCGCACGCGCACGGTGAGGTTGTGGCCGTCCATGCTGGGCATCTCGATGTCCGACACCAGGACGTTGACGTAGTCCCACAGGGGCCGGTCCTCGCGCTGGGCCGTGTCGCGGATGCGCTCCAGGCGCTCCCAGGCCATGCGGCCGTTGACCACGGTCTCCACGCTGAAGCCGGCCTTTTGCAGCAGGTCCTTGAGCATCTCGCGCACCAGGGCCGAGTCGTCGGCCACCAGGGCGCGGTAGCCCTGGCCGGGGGACCAGTCGATGTTCTCGTCCAGGCGCAGGCCGAGGCTGGGGTTCAGGTCGGCCACGATCTTCTCCAGGTCGAGGATGAAGACGATGCGGCCTTCGAGCTTGACCACGCCGGTGATGGAGTTGTTGGACAGGGAGGAGACGTAGCGGTTGGGCTGCTCCACGGCCTCCCAGCTGATGCGGTGGATGCGCGTGACCCCGGAGACCAGGAACGCCGTGGTCACCTGGTTGAACTCGGTGACCACGACCTTGGGCGAGTCGGCCTCGGTGCGGTTCTTGCCGAGCCACATGGCCAGGTCCACCAGGGGGATGATGTGCGAGCGCTGGTTGAAGGCGCCGAGCACCGAGGGGTGGTTGACCTCGGGCATCTCGGTGATCTTGGGCTTGCGGATGATCTCCAGGACCTTGGCCACGTTGACGCCGTAATACCCCTGGTACGAGGCCCCGGAGGGGGACACCTCGTCGATGTAGAATTCGACGATTTCCAGCTCGTTGGTTCCGGCTTCGAGGAGAATGTTGGTCTGGGACATGGAGCCTCCGGTGCGGCCTTGGGGCGGTCGCGCGGTGCGGTTAGAGCGCCGTGAGCAGGGCGCGTACTTCCTCTATCGTCTTATCATGGGTGGAGGCGCCCGCTGTCAAGCCGACAGTCCGGCAACCCGCGAAATCGGCGGGGTCCAGCTCGGCGGCGGTCTCCACATGCACGCAGGGCACGCCCTGCTGGCTGACGACCTTGGCCAGGCGGCGGGTGTTGCCGCTCTCATAGCCGCCGACCACCACCATGCGGTCCACCGTGCGGGCGATGGCGATGGCTTCCTCCTGGCGCACGCGGGTCGCGTCGCAGATGGTGTCCAGCACGGGCACCGCGTGCGTCGCGTGCGCCCGGACGTAGTCCCGGATGCGCTGGAAAACCTCCTGGTCCTGGGTGGTCTGGGCGGCCAGGACGTAGTCGCGTCCGGGCTCCAGCTGGCCCTCCAGCTCCTCCAGGCCGCCGAAGACCAGCGCCTCGGTGGAGGCGTAGGACAACAGGCCCTGCACCTCGGGGTGGTTCTCCTCGCCGTAGAGCAGCAGCGTGCGTCCGTGCTGGGTCTGGCGTTCGATGAGCAGCTGGGCCTTTTTCACCTTGGGGCAGGTCGCGTCCACGACCTGCACCCCGTGGGCCTCCAGGGCGCGCTCCACGCCGACGGGAACCCCGTGGGCGCGGATGACCACCGTGGAGCAGGGCGGCGCCTCGCCCGGGCCTTCGATACGCCGCACGCCGCGCCGGGCGTACATCTCGAGCACCTGGGGGTTGTGGATGATCGGCCCGAGGGTGCAGATGGGCCCGTCGGGGGCGTTTTCCAGCAGGGAGTCCAGCCGCTTGAGGGCCAGGCTGACGCCCATGCAGAAGCCGGCGGTTTCGGCGAGTTTGACGTGCATGCGGATTCTTCCGGGGTTGAGAATGCCAATCTGCTGAATATGGAACTATTGCTGGGGCCTGTCCAGGAGAAAAGCGCAGACCAGCCCGTCCAGCTCCTCCCAGGTCCGGCAGTGGACCAGCCGGGCGCGCAGGGCGCGCGAGCCGGGCATGTGGCGCACATAGCGCGGAACGATGGTGCGCATCTGCAGGAGGGCGTGGCGCTCGCGCAGGTGCTCGCGGGCCAGGGCCGCGTGCCTGCGGATGACCGCCGCCAGCTCCGCCGGGGAGGGGGCGGGCAGCTCGCGTCCGGCCAGCAGGGCCGAGTGCCGCGCGAAGATGGACGGCCCGTGCAGCGCGCCCCGGGCGAACATGACCCCGGCCGCGCCGGTTTCGCGCAGGCAGCGCACCCCGGCCTCGGGGGTGAACAGGTCGCCGCTGGCCAGGACCGGCACGTCCACGGCCCGGACCAGGGCCGCAAGGCACGACCAGTCGGCCTCGCCGCCGTAGCCCTGGCGGGCGTGGCGCGGGTGCAGGGCCAGCCAGGCCGTGCCCGCGTCGGCCAGGCGCCTGCCCAGCTCCAGGTAGTTGTCCTGCCCGGCGGCCCAGCCCCGGCGCAGCTTGACCCCGCACCGGCCCGGCCCGGCCAGGGCGGCCATGCGCCCGGCGATGTCCACCAGCAGGTCGGGGGTGTTGTGCAGGGCGGCCCCGGCCCCGGTCTTGACCACCTTGCGCACCGGGCAGCCCGCGTTGAGGTCGAACCAGCGGAAGCCCCGCTCCAGCAGCGCGGTCATGGCCCGTTCGATATACTGCGGCTCCGAGCCGAAGAGCTGCACCACCAGGGGCGCGTCGGCGGGGGTGGTGGCCAGCAGGTCGTCGGTGCCGGGGCTGTCGTGGCACAGGCCCTTGGCGCTGACCATCTCGGTCACGGCCACCGCGGCGCCGTGCTCGCGGCACAGCAGGCGGAAGGGCAGGTCCGAGAATCCGGCCAGGGGCGCGAGCCAGGGTGCGTCGGGTGCGATGGGCGGGCTGTCGGGGTGGCGCATGGGACCGTGGGCTTGAGGTGGGCCCCGGAGCGGGGCATCCCGGGCGCCATAGCACCCCGGGGCGCGAAACTCAAGGCGCGGGACGCGGGCGCAGCCCGGCCCGGCGGCCTGCGGGGATGGGCCCCGGGGCCGGGGCGTTGCGGGCTCAGACCCGGCGCGACAGCCTGGGCCGGGCTCCGGCGGCGCGCAGCAGGGCGGCCAGCGCTCCGGCCCGGGCCGGGGCGGGCAGGGGCGCCGGGGCGAAGAGGCGCACCCGCTCCCCGGGCCAGCCCCCCGCGCGCAGGGCCAGCAGCAGCTCGGCGGCCTTGTCCGGATGCTCGGCCAGCAGCCGGGCGCTGGCCCGGGTGGCGCTTTCCAGCAGACGCAGCTCGCACTGGCCCGGGCCGGGCACGGCAAAGGAGAAGGTTGTCTCGGTGACGGCCTCGCCCCCGGGCCGGGCCGGGCGCCCGGCCACGAGCATC
>NZ_JALNWM010000116.1 GCF_023230885.1 Desulfocurvus sp.
CCGGTTCGAGCACAAAACACCCTATTGAGGAGTTTCACCATGAGCCAATGCGGTTGTTGCATGTCTCCCCAGGAAGAGCGCGTCATCGGCAAGGACATCGATCGCCAGGGCCGCGAGCGCGTCTACGGCATCCTGGAGAGCATCCAGTTCACCCTGCCCCACGTCGACGTGGAGCGCGCCAAGTATTTCACCGAATCCATGCGCGAGACCGAAGGCGAGCTGCTGACCCTGCGCTGGGCCAAGGCGCTCAGGAACGTGGCCGAGAAGATCACCGTATGGATCACGCCCAACCAGCTGCTGGCCGGGCGCGTGGGCAAGCTCGGGCGCTACGGCATCCTGTACCCCGAGATCGACGGCGACTTCTACCGCGAGGTGCTGGTCGACCTGGACAAGCGCGACAAGAGCCCCTTCCAGATCTCCCAGGAGGACATCAAGACGGTCATGGAGGAAATCGCCCCCTACTGGGAAGGCAAGACCTACCATGAGCACCTGAACAAGACCCTGCCCGAGGAAATCCGCGGCGTGACCTACCACGACGAACGCGGGCTGAAGTCCAAGTTCGTGGTCAGCGAGACCTCCTCCTACCGCTCCGCCCTGCAGTGGGTGCCGGACTACGAAAAGGTCATCACGCGCGGCTTCCTCGACATCCAGGCCGAGGCGCGGGAGAAGCTCGCCGGGCTGGACCTGACCAACTCCGTGGACCTCTGGGACAGGAAGCCCTTCCTTGAGGCCATGATCATCGTCTGCGACGCCATCATGATCTGGGCCAGGCGCCACGCCGACCTGGCCCGCGAGCTGGCCGCCGGGGAGGCCGACCCGCGCCGCAAGGCCGAGCTGCTGCAGATCGCCCAGATTTGCGACCATGTGCCCGCCCACCCGGCGCGCACCTTCCGCGAAGCCATGCAGTGCCAGTGGTTCGTGCAGATGTTCTCGCGCATCGAACAGAAGGCCAGCGCCATCATCTCCAACGGCCGCATGGACCAGTATCTCTACCCGCTGTACAAGAAGGACATCGAGGAGGGCCGCATCACCCGCGAGGAGGCCAAGGAGCTGCTCGAATGCATGTGGGTGGACATGGCCCAGTTCATCGACCTGTACATCAACCCCACGGGCGTGGAATTCCAGGAGGGCTACGCCCACTGGGAGGCCGTGACCATCGGCGGCCAGACCCCCGACGGCGAGGACGCCACCAACGATCTGTCCTACCTCTTCCTGGAGTCCAAGCGCGAGTTCCCCCTGAACTACCCCGACCTGGCCGCGCGCATCCACTCCCGCTCGCCCGAGCGCTTCCTGCGCGAGGTCGCCCTGACCATCAAGGACGGCTCGGGCTTCCCGAAGCTGATCAACGACGAGGAAGTCGTCTTCCTGAACACCGTCAAGGGCTGCCCCATCGCCGAGGCCCTGGACTACGCCGTGTCGGGCTGCACCGAGACGCGCATGCCCAACCGCGACACCTACACCTCCGGATGCGTGTATGTGAACTTCGCCACCGCCCTGGAGATGGTGCTCTACAACGGCCGCATGCTGCGCTACGGCGACGAGGTCATCGGCCTTGAGACCGGCGACCCCGCCGGGTTCAAGACCTGGGACGAGTTCTACGCCGCCTACAAGGCCCAGCACCTGAACCTGCTGCGCAAGGCCTTCCAGCAGCAGCATGTGGTGGACAAGCTGCGCCCGCAGCACTTCGCCGCGCCCCTGTCCTCCGTGCTGCACGACCTGTGCATGGAAAATCTCATGGACCTGCACACCGAGAAGATCCCCGGAGGCGTGGACTACTCCTACTTCGAATTCCTGGGCTACGGCACTGTGGTCGACTCCCTGGCCGCCATCCGCAAGACCGTGTTCGAGGACGCCAGGCTGACCATGCGGGAGGTCATCGAGGCCTGCAAGGCGGACTTCAAGGGCTTCGAGCCCGTGCGCGAGATGCTGCGCAACGCCCCCTGCTACGGCAACAACGACCCCTACGCCGACTCCATCGCCAAGGACGTGGACCGCTTCACCCAGGTCGAGGCCGCCAGAAGCTCCCGCGAGCGCGGCGTGCATGTCGACGTGCGCTATGTGCCCATCACCTCGCATGTGCCCTTCGGCAAGGTCGTTTCCGCAACGCCCAACGGCCGCCACGCCTGGACGGCCCTGTCCGACGGCTCCTCGGCCTCCCACGGCGCGGACAAGAACGGTCCCACCGCCGTCCTGCTCTCCAACTACCACTCCAAGAACTACGGCATGACCAACCGCGCCTCGCGCCTGCTGAACATCAAGCTCTCGCCCAAGTGCGTGGCCGGCGAGGAGGGCACCCGCAAGATCGTCGACCTCATCCGCACCTGGTGCGACCTGAAGCTGTGGCACCTGCAGTTCAACATCGTGAACAGGCAGACCCTCATCAACGCCCAGAAGGATCCGGACAACTACCGCAGCCTGCTGGTGCGCATCGCCGGGTACAGCGCCTACTTCTGCGACCTGTCCCGCGACCTGCAAAACGACATCATCGACCGCACCGAGCACGCCCAGTTCTAGGCCCGGCCGGGACGGCAACCAACGGGGGGCGGGGGATGGCCCCCGCCCCCCTTCTCCTTACGACGGCGCGCCCGCGCGAGGCGCGAAAAGGGAATCCCATGACGGACGCACAGGTTCAAGGCATCGTTTTCAATGTCCAGAAGTTCAGCGTGCACGACGGTCGGGGAATCCGCACCCTGGTGTTCCTCAAGGGCTGCCCCCTGCGCTGCCGCTGGTGCAGCAACCCCGAGTCACAGCGCCCCGAGCCCGAGCACGCGTTCAACCCCACGCGCTGCCTCACGGCCCAGGTCTGCGGGCGCTGCCTTGCGGCCTGCCCCTCGGGAGCCCTCGCCCTGAAGGATGAAATGATCCTGCACGACCGCTCCAGGTGCGCGGAGTGCTTCGCCTGCGTGCGGGCCTGCCCCTCGGGCGCGCAAAGCGTCTACGGCGAAACCATGTCCGTTGGCCGGGTGCTGGACAAGGTGGAGGAGGACGGCGTGTTCTACCACCGCTCCGGAGGGGGCATGACCCTGTCGGGCGGCGAGCCGCTCGCGCAGCATGCCTTCGCCCTCGCCCTGTTGCGCGAGGCCCGGCGGCGCCATGTGGACACGGCCATCGAAACCTGCGGCTGCTATCCCTACGAACGCCTGCGCCAGGCGTGCGCCAGCCTCGACAGGCTGATCTTCGACATCAAGAGCGCGGACCCCGCGCGGCACAGGGAGCATACCGGCGCGGACAACGCGCTGATCCTGGAGAACTTTTCCAGGGTCTGCGCGGAATTTCCCGACCTGCCCATCCTCGTGCGCACCCCCGTGATCCCCGGCTTCAACGACACCGAGGCGGACATCCGCGCCATCCGCCGGCACATCCCCCGGCGCCCCGGCATCGAATACGAGCTGCTGGCCTACCACCGCATGGGCCAGCCCAAGTACGGCTACCTCGGCCGCCGCTACGAACTCGGAGACGCGAAGCCCGACGACCGGCTCATGGAACGCCTGAAGGAAATCGCCCGCTAGGACCCGCCCCGCGCGGCGTCCCGAGCCCGCTTCGGCGGGCTCTTTTTTTGGGCGCAGGGCATCCTGTGCGAAAAAACACAAGCCCCGCATGGAGCTGTGCATTTTTGCATCATTCGGGCGCCTCCGTAGCGACAACAATCCGGGAACACTGAATTTTCATTCAGGCGCCAGGCGTTGCAAAAAGGCAACGCAGACCTCCCCGCGTATAAATAAAGCAAACAGTTCCCATTACTGATTAAAATGATGCAATTATTCCAGAATGTTACCGGGGCGAAATCACTGCACAAACGCCGAGGGCCGGACCTCCCGGCGCGGCACGCGCCCCGGTCGCGCTCCAGCCGCGCCCCAGCGACCGCGGCGGAGGCGGCGCGGCTGGCTCCAAAAAAAACACACGGCACAGCCTGGGAGAAAACCCCTTGGTATACAAGCGGAAATTGTCACCGGACCGCCGGGGGCAGGCCCTTTTCTTGTGCCGAAATTCACAGGGGGCACGCTTCTTGCCCCAGGCAAACCGACGCGACGCGCGCCACAGTCACATCCAGCCACAAGGATTGCCGCCCATGAAGATCATCGATTTCCGCTTTCGCCCCAGCACCCCGGACGCCGTGCAAGGCATGCTCGCCAACACGGTGTTCGGGGGCATGTTCAACCTGTTCAAATACGCCGAGCGCGCCAAGCCGGAGCCCATCGAGGACATCGTCGCGGCGATGGAGCGCCAGGGGGTGGTCAGGGGCGTGGTCACCGGCCGCGACGCGCAGACCACCTACGGCCTGGCCTCCGGCAACCAGGGCATCGTGGCCCTCATGCGCCGCTACCCCGACAAGTTCATCGGCTTCGCCGGGCTTGACCCGCACAAGGGAATGCAGGCATTGGCGGAGCTGACCAGCATGGTCATCGAGCACGGCATGCGCGGCGCGGCCATCGACCCCTACCTGGCGCGCATCCCGGCCAGCCACGCCCGGTTCTACCCCATCTATGCCAAATGCTGCGAGCTGAACGTCCCTGTCGTCATCACCACAGGGCCGGCCACCCTCGTGGACAACGCGGTCATGGACGACGCGCACCCCCGGCACATCGACCGGGTGGCCACGGACTTCCCGACCCTGAAGATCGTCATCAGCCACGGGTGCTACCCCTGGGTGAGCGAGGCCATCATGACCGTCCACCGCCACCGCAACGTCTACATCGACCTTGCGGAATACGAGGAGCAGCCCTTTTCCGAGGGCTACATCCAGGCCGCCAACACGCTCATCGGCGACAAGGTGCTCTTCGCCAGCGCCTCCCCGTTCATGGACTTCCAGGAGCAGATCGCCCTGTACAAGCGTCTGCCCTTCGAGCCGCAGGTGCTCGAAAACGTCATGTTCAACAATGCCGCCAGGCTGCTTGGCCTGTAGGCGCATCGCCCAACGCGCCGGGGCGGCCGCTCGGCCCCTCCCCGGCTCAAAACAGCCGAAAAGGAGTCCGCAATGAAGTCAACGAAGCGATTCTTCCTCTTCCTGGGCCTGCTGGCCGCGGTCCTGGCATTCGCGGGGAGCGCCTCCGCCGCGGAATTCAAGAAGATGACCATCCGCGCCGCCACGGCGAACCCGGAGGGCAGCCTGCATGTGGAGGCCATCGAGAAGTTCAAGTCCATCGTCGAACGGGACTCGGGCGGAGCCATCACCGTGCAGACCTTCTACGGCGGCTCCATGGGCGACGAGCAGGCCAACGTGAAGCAGCTGCGCAACGCCGAGATCAACATCGCCGTCCTGGCCTGCGGCAACCTCACGCCCTTCGCGCCGTCGGCCGGCGTGTTCTACCTGCCCTACCTCTTCCCCTCCCTGGCCGACGCCGAAAAGCTCTTCGGCGACGAACAGTTCATGGACACGGTGGCCGAAAAGGTGATCAAGGAGAGCCGCACCCGGCCCCTGGCCTGGCTCATCGGCGGCTACCGCGTGATCACCAACGCCAAGAAGCCCGTCCGCAACCTGGCCGACCTCCAGGGCCTGAAGATCCGCGTGCCCCCCGTCGAGCTCCAGCTGGCGGCCTTCCGCGCCTGGGGCGTCGAGCCGCATCCCCTGGCGTGGTCCGAAACCTTCAACGGCCTCCAGCAGGGCGTCATCGACGGCCAGGAGAATCCCCACGCCATCAACCGCGACCAGAAGTTCTGGGAGGTGCAGAAGTACATCTCCAACGTGCGCTACCTGCTCTGGGTGGGGCCCATCCTGGCCTCCGAGAGCTGGTTCCGCAAGCTTGAGCCCCAGGCCCAGGAGCTGATCGCCCGCGCCGCCCGGGAGGCCGCGCTCCACGAGTGGCAGTGGTCGGCGCAGCAGGAAGCCCTCGCCCTCCAGGCCTGCCTGGACAAGGGCATGGTCATCAACGACCTCGAGGACGAGCCCGCCTGGATGGAGGCCGCGCGCTCCATCTGGCCCCAGTATTACGACAAGGTGGGCGGCAAGGACTTCGTGGACCAGGCCCTGCGGATCATGGCGCAGTAACGTGGTCACCCCCCGGCGCGCAGCGTCCCTGCGCGCCGGGACAGCCTCCGGAGAACAGCATGCGGCTTGCACGCAACCTATACGACAACCTCGAGGAATACGCCTGCGCCGCCCTGGTGGGCGTGATGATCCTCTGCCTCATCCTTCAGGTGTTCATGCGTTTCGTCTTCGGCTCCGCCCTGGCCTGGTCGGAAGAGCTTTCGCGCTTCTCCTTCCTGTGGAGCGTCTATGTGGGCGCCGCGCTGGCCGCCAAACGCGGCGCCCATGTGCGCATCACCGCCCAGTTCATGAAGCTCGGCACCCGCGGGCGCCTCTTCTTCCGCGTGGTCTGCGACGCCATCTGGCTCGGCTTCAACATCTTCCTGGTCGTGCAGAGCATCGAGGTCATCCGCGACGGGCTGGATTTCCCCGAGACCTCGCCCACCCTGGGCATCGTCAAGGCCTGGGTCGAGATGATCATCCCCTTCGGATTCGCCCTCATGAGCTGGCGCATCGTCGAACGCTATTACACCGCCTGGCGGGCCGGAACCCTGGCCGGACTGGTGAACTATGAGGAGCAGGTCTGATGACGCCCCTTGAAATTTCCCTGATCGCCATGGCCGCGATGTTCCTGCTGGGCATGCCCATCTTCATGGGCCTGGTCGTCTCCGCCTCCGCGGCCCTGCTGTGCAGCGACATCCTGCCCCTGTCCATCATCCACAACTCCCTGTTCGACGGGCTGAACCTCTTCCCGCTGCTGGCCATCCCCTGTTTCGTCGTGGCCGGCTCGCTCATGGAATACGGCAACATCACCCACCAGATCGTGGACGTGGTCAAGCAGCTCGTGGGCCGCATGCACGGCGGCATGGGCATCACGACCATCCTGGCCTGCACGTTCTTCGCCGCCATCTCCGGCTCCGGACCGGGCACCGTGGCCGCCGTGGGCACCCTGCTCATCCCCGCCATGGTCCGCAACGGCTACTCCAAGGACTACGCGGCCGCGGCGGCCTCCTCCGGCGGCACCATCGGCGTGCTGATCCCGCCAAGCAACCCCATGATCATCTACGCCATCCTGGGCAACCTGTCGGTCACGGCCATGTTCACGGCGGGCTTCATCCCCGGGTTCCTGGTGGCGAGCATCATGTGCAGCACGGCCTACCTGCTGGCGCGCAAGAACGGCTTTTCGGGCGACGCCGACCAGCCGCCCTTCCACATGGGCACCTTCCTGCGCACATGCGGGCGCTGCTTCTTCGCCCTGATGACCCCGGTGATCATCCTGGGCTCCATCTACACCGGCATGGCCACCCCGGTGGAGGCCTCCGTGGTGGGCATCGTCTGGGCCCTTTTCGTGGGCGTCGTCATCAACCGGGCCCTCAGGTGGGAGCACATCTACAAGTCCCTGCTGGAAGGCGCCATGATCTGCGGCGGCGTGCTGCTCATCGTCGGCGCGTCCACCCTGTTCGGCCGGATCCTGACCTTCGAGGAGGCGCCCCAGCGCCTGGTGTCCCTGGTCATGGGCATCTCCACCGACCCCAACATCGTGCTGCTGCTGATCATCGCGGTGCTCTATGTGCTGGGCATGTTCATGGAAACCCTGGCCACCATCATCATCCTGGTGCCGGTGCTGCTGCCCGTCATCCTCAAGCTGGGCATCGACCCCATCCACTTCGGCATCATCCTGGTCATCACCAACAACGTGGCCATGCTCACGCCGCCCCTGGGGGTCAACCTCTTCGTGGCCTCGCGCATCTCCCACCTCTCGGTGGAGCGCGTGTCCATGGCGGTGCTGCCCTATATCGCGGCCCTGACCATAGCCATCCTGATCATCACCTTCTTCCCGTCCATTGCCACCTGGCTGCCGTATGCCCTGGGCTACGGCAGCTGATGGAACCGCTTCCGGCGGGCACCCCCTCGCCCGCCGGAAGCCCCCACCGGGCCGCCCGGCAAGGACGGGCGGGCCCCTTGCCGCTGGAGAACGGAGACATGTATAGTCCGCACATGCTGGCCGACTATGTGCAACAACTCTGCGACACCTTTCGCGACGCCATCTGCGTGACCGACCGCGAGGGCGTGGTCGTGCTGGTCAATGGCCGCCACGCCGAACTGACCGGAATCCCCCGCGAAACGATCCTGGGCAAGCGCGCCCAGGACATGGTCCAAAGCGGCGTCTTCGACGTGGTGCTCAACCCGCGCGTCGTCGAGACGGGCGAGAAGGTCTCCAGTGTGCAGAACCTGTTCAACGGGCGCATCCTGCTGCTGGACGGCAACCCCATCAAGGACGCCTCGGGCCGCGTGGCCTACGTCGTCACGGTCCTGCGCGACGTGACCGTGCTGACGGAACTGCGCGAGGAGGCCGGCGCCCAGAAGGAGTTGCTCGAAACCTTCCAGGCCCTGAGCCACGAGGGCGTGACCAGCAGCCAGTATCCCCGCGTGGTGCAAAGCAAGGCCATGCAGCGCCTGTACGCCGAGGCCGCGGCCATCGCCGAGACCGACGCCACGGTGCTCCTGCTGGGCGAGACCGGAGTGGGCAAGGACGTGGTGGCCCGGCACATCCACCGCAAAAGCCACCGCGCCGAGGCGCCCTTCATCAAGGTCGACTGCGGGAGCATCCCCGAAAACCTCATCGAAACCGAACTGTTCGGCTATGTGCCGGGGAGCTTTTCCGGCGCCAGCAAGAACGGCAAGGCCGGGCTCGTCGAGGCCGCCTCGTCGGGCACGCTGTTCCTGGACGAGATCGGCGAGCTGCCCATGACCATGCAGTCGCGCCTGCTGCGCGTGCTCCAGGACTGGGAGGTTCTGCGCGTGGGCGCCACCACGCCGAAAAAGGTGGACGTGCGCGTCGTCGCCGCCACCAACAAGGAGCTGGAACGCGAAGTGGCCAAGGGCACCTTCCGGTCCGATCTCTACTACCGCCTGAAGGTCGCCGTGCTGACCATCCCGCCCCTGCGCGCCCGCAAGGCCGACATCCTGCCCCTGGCCCAGGGCTTCCTGGCCTACTACAACAGGAAATACCGCAAGAAGGCGCGCTTCTCCGAGGATGCCGAACGGGTTCTGCGCGGCCACTTCTGGCCGGGCAACGTGCGCGAGCTGGAAAACCTGGTCCAGGGCCTCGTGGTGACCAGCAAGCAGGGAAGCATCGAGGCGCAGGATCTCGCGGGCATCCGCCCCTGCCCCCAGGCGGACGGGGGCGACGCCGACTACGCCCTGCCCTGCGTCGAAGGCCGCTCGCTCAAAAGCATCATGAAGGAGGTGGAGGCCGCGCTCATCCGCAAGGGGCTCAAGAAATACGGCTCCATCAGCGAGCTGTCGCGCCACTTCCAGATGGACCGCAGCACCATCTTCCGCAAGGTCAAGGAACTCGAATCCTCCAAACGCGGCTAGCCCGGGCCACGGACACCGGCCCGGAAAACCGGGCGGTCCGCGCCCGGCGGCCCGGCGGGGCGCACGTCATGGCGGCGCCCGCACACCGCAAGCCACAAGGAACGGAAATGCTCTTCGGTTTCATCGGCGTGGGCGCCATGGGCGGCCCCCTGGCCCGCAACCTGATCCGCGCGGGCAAGGACGTCCGCGTCTACAGCCGCACCCCCCAGGGCCGGGCAAAAACCCTGGCCGCAGGCGCCACAGGCGTCGCCGCCCAGGACATGCAAGACATGGCCCCGTGCGACGTGGTCTTCACCTGCCTGCCCCTGCCCGCGCATGTTCGGGAAAAGATGCTCGGGCCCGGCGGCGCCTATGCCTTCATGCGCCCCGGGGCGATCCATGTGGAACTGTCCACCATCGACCCCGGCACGGCCCGGGACCTGGCCGCCGCCGCAGGCAGCCGGGGCATCGCCTATGTGCAGTGCACCCTGGGCAAAACCCCCGCCCACGCAGAACGGGCCGAGGCCCCGCTCTTCGCGGGCGGCGACCAGCGGGCCATCGCGGCCCTGGCCGACGTGTGGCCGATCATCGGAGAGCTGAACAACGTGGGCGGCATCGACGCGGCCTGCGCCGTCAAGCTGGTCAGCAACCTCGTGGGCATGGCGAACCTGGCCGTGCTGAGCGAGGGACTGCGCATCGGCATGGCCGCCGGGGTGGACGGGGAAACCCTGCTGCGGCTGCTGGCCGACACCGGAGCGGCCAGCTTCCAGCTCGCCGCGCGCGGCCGGTCCATGGTCCTTGGCGACTACGAGCCCGCACGCTTCGCCCTCGACCTGGCCCTGAAGGACGTGCGCCTGGGCTGCGACATGGCCCAGGCCCTGGGCATCGACCCGCCCATGCTGGGCCAGGCCCTGGCCCGCTTCACCCTGGCCAGCGCCCGGGGCCTGGGCGCCCAGGACTGCGCGGCAGTACACGAGGCCTAGGGCCAGAAGCCCGCCCCCCCCAGGACGGCCAACCCCCTCCGAAAAACCAGCCCCCGCCCGTGGCCTGTTCCCGGCCGCCCCCAAACTGTTCCCAAACAAGAAAAGGGTTACGGCTTTCACCGTAACCCTGTATTTTCTTTGGCGTCCCCAAGGGGGTTTGAACCCCTGTTACCGGCGTGAGAGGCCGGTGTCCTAGGCCACTAGACGATGGGGACGCTGTGGCGGACGTTGCCGTCCGGAGGGGTCTTATTGAC
>NZ_JALNWM010000117.1 GCF_023230885.1 Desulfocurvus sp.
CCCCTGGCCGCCGTGGTCGCCCAGGCCCTGGAGGTCGTCGGCCAGAACTTTCTCAAGCGCCCCGAGTCCGCCCAGGGCCCGGCCCCGCGCACCCTGGAGCCCAAACCGTGACCGCCGCACCCGCCGCCAGCGCCGCCGCGATCCCCGCCACCGCAGTGGTGCTCACCTTCAACGGCCAGCGGCACCTGGAACGCACCCTGGCCTCCCTGGACTTCTGCCAGCGCCTGCTGGTGGTGGACTCCGGCAGCACCGACGCCACCCTGGACATCGCCCGCGCCGCCGGGGCCACCATCCTGGCCCGCCCCTGGGAGGGCACCATCCCCCAGTTCCGCTTCGCCTTCGAGCATGTGGACACCCCCTGGATCGTAACCCTGGACCAGGACGAGTTCCTCTCCCCCGAGCTCAAGGCCAGCCTGGGCGCCGCCCTGGCCGACCCCGGGCAGGCCACCGGCTTCTACTGCCCGCGCCGCTCCTGGTACCTCGACCGCTTCATCCGCCACTCCGGCTGGTACCCCGACCTGCTCCTGCGCGCCTTTCGCCTGGACGCCGTGGAAATCCGGGGCACCCTGCCCCACGAGGAATTCCACCCCACCGGCCCCGTGCGCACCCTGTCCGGCGATATCGTCCACTACCCCTACGCCGACCTCGCCGAACACCTGGACAAGATCAACCGCTACACCACCACCGCCGCCGCCGAACTGCACCGCCAGGGCCGCCCCTCCAGCCTGGGCCGCGCCCTGGCTCACGGAGCGGGCAAGTTCGCCAGGCAATACCTGCTCAAGCAGGGCCTGCGCGACGGCCGCGCAGGCCTCGTCCTGGCCGTGCACGCCTTCCTCTACGCCTTCCACAAATACATGAAGCTCGACGAACTCAACCGCCGCGCCGGACGGAAATAGCAGCGCGGCAAAGCGACGGCAACGGCAGCGGCCACAGCCTGCGGCGACGGCCACGGACTGCGGCCGCCGGGAGAGGGGGCGGGGGGAACCCCCTTTTTCCCAAGCGCCAGAAGCCGGTTCCCCCCGCCCCTCTACCGGACCCTCTCCCCTGCCCCCCTCCCGGAAAATGCGCTCTTCGGGAACAGGCCCCGGAAACGGCACGACCCCTCGACGGCATGCGCCGCGCCAAAGGCAGAAGGCATCCGCCCAAAGCGGCGCGGGCAGACCGGATTTCCCCCGGTCATCCCTGCGGCGCGCTGCAAGCACGGGGACAGGGCCGGGCAGGCTGCGTTCCGTGTCCAGCAAGGTTTGCCATCGCGACGAATTCTGCTAGGGTGCTATCTTGTGGAAGGAAGCCCCGGCATGATCCGTATCGCTCGCACCCTGCGGCCCGCGCGGCTGCGCCAGACCTCGCAGGTCTTTTTCGGCCCCGGCGGGGAGCACGGGGGGCGGCGCGCCCCGGCCGGGGTCGTCGTGCGCGCGGCGCATGGCGGACCCTGCGCGACCGCCGTCCCGTTCCCCTCCCCGCCCCTTGATCCTGCCCCCCAGCATGCCCCCGCCCCCCCCTGCGGCCCTGCGGCCCAGATGCCCGGCCAGCGCCCGGGGAGCCGCCCGTGAGCGCCGCCGGGGCCGTCCCCGCCCCCGGCCAGCGCCGGGCCGCCTTGCGCGCCGCGCGCGACGTGCTGCTCTTCGCCCTGCTGCTGGCGGGGGCCGCCGCGTTCCTGGCCTCGGGCGAGCACGGGCTGGGCTACCACTGGAAATGGTACCGCATCCCGCGCTATCTCGTGCAGGCCGCGGACGGCGCCTGGGCCGCCGGCCCCCTGCTGCGCGGGCTGCTGGTCACCTTCCAGATAGCGGCCCTGGCCATGGTCCTGGCCCTGGTCTTCGGCCTGGGCGCGGCGGCCCTGCGCCTCACGCGCTCCTTCACCGCCCGGCTGCTGGCGCGCGGCTATGTGGAAACCGTGCGCAACACCCCGCTGCTGACCCAGATCTTCTTCATCTACTACGTCATCGCCCCGGTCCTTGGGCTGGACGCCTTCGCCTCGGCGGTGCTGGCCCTGGCGCTGTTCGAGGGCGCCTACGCCGCCGAGATATTCCGCGCGGGCGTCCGCTCCGTGGACCGGGGGCAGTGGGAGGCGGCCCTGGGCACGGGCCTGACCCGCTGGCAGGCATACCGCCGCGTGATCCTGCCCCAGGCCGTGCGCCGCGTGCTGCCCCCGCTCACGGGCGTGGCCGTGTCCCTGGTCAAGGATTCGTCCCTGGCCAGCACCATCGCCATCTTCGAGCTGACCCAGCAGGGCAACATCATCGCCTCGGACACCTTCCTGGTCTTCGAGACATGGTTCACCGTGGCCGCCATCTACCTGTGCGTGACCCTGCCGCTGTCCCTGGCGGCGGCGGGGCTCGAACGGCGCCTGGGCACGGGGTGCTGACCGTGCCCGCCCGCGTCCCACCCCCAGCCTGCGAGGAGGAATCCCCATGCGCCCCATCACCCTGACCCTGGCCGCCCTGGCCCTGGCCCTGGCCCTGGCGGCCCCCGCCGCCGCGGGCGAGACCGCCGCCGCGCTCACCCGCGAGAGCGCGCTCACCGCCATCATGGAGCGCGGCGTGCTGCGCGTGGGCTTCGACACCTTCGTGCCCTGGGCCATGAAGGACAAGTCCGGCGCATTCATCGGCTTCGAGATCGACGTGGCCGAGCGCTTCGCCAGCGACCTGGGCGTGCGCGTGGAGCTCGTGCCCACGGCCTGGAAGGGCATCATCCCCGCCCTGCTGGCCGGAAAGTTCGACCTGCTCATCGGCGGCATGAGCATCCGCGCCGACCGCGCCCAGCAGGTCTACTTCTCCGAGCCCTACTATTTCTCGGGCCAGTCCATGGTCGCCAGCCGGGCCAAGGCCGCAGACCTCAAGACCCTGGAGGACTACAACGATCCCTCCGTGGTCATCGTCGCCCGCACGGGCACCACGGCCCAGAAGGCCCTGGAAACGCACTTCCCCAAGGCCCGCAAGCGGCTGTTCGAAAAGGAGCCCCAGGCGTTGCAGGAGCTGCTCTCCGGCCGGGCCCACGCCTTCGTGAGCATGGCGCCCCTGCCCGCCCAGCAGGCCGCCGAGCACCCCGAGGCCCTGTTCGTGCCCGTCGAGCGCAACCTGACCAACGAGCCCAACGGCATCGCCATGCGCAAGGGCGACCCGGACCTGCTCAACTATGTGAACAGCTGGATCCAACAGATTCGCGGCGAGGGCTGGATCCAGGAGCGCTACCACTACTGGTTCATGACGGCGGACTGGAAGGACCGCGTGGAGTAGCCCGGCCCATGCAGGACCGCCCCGCGCGATTCACGGCCCTGGACGCCGTGCTCCTCGCCGCCCTGCTCTGCGGGGCGGCCCTGCTGGCGTGGCGCGCCACCGCCGCGCAGGACTACACCTGGCGCTGGCACGTCCTGGCCCAGTATCTCGTGCGCCTCGACGAGGCCACCGGGCGCTGGGTGCCGGGGCTGCTGGCCCAGGGCCTGGCCACCACCGTGCGCCTGAGCCTGTGGACCATGCTCCTGGCCACCCTTTTGGGCGGGGGCATGGGCCTGGCCCGGGCCTCGGGCAGCCTGTTCTGGCGGCTGACGGGCGGGGTCTACGTGGGCCTTGTGCGCAACGTCCCGCCCCTGGTGCTCGTCTTCATCTTCTATTTCTTCCTGTCCGACATGCTCCTGCGCGCCCTGGGCATCGAGGCGGCCGTGCGCGCCCTGCCCGGCTGGGCCGCCGGGGCCCTGGCCTGGGTCATGGCCCCGGCGGACCAGCTGCCCAACTTCCTGGCCGCGCTGATGACCATGGCCGTCTACGAAGGCGCCTACATCGCCGAGCATGTGCGCGCGGGGATCCAGTCCGTGGAGCGCGGCCAGCGCGAGGCCGCCCGGGCCCTGGGCTTTTCGCCCTGGCAGCAGATGCGCCTGGTGATCCTGCCCCAGGCCGTGGCGCGCATCGTCCCGCCCCTGGCCGGGCAGTTCATCGCCACCATCAAGGACACGGCCATCGTCTCGGTCATCAGCGTGCAGGAGCTGACCTTCCAGGGCCTGGAACTCATGGCCGCGACCTACATGACCTACGAGATCATGATCGCCATCACCCTGCTCTACCTGCTGCTGACCCTGGCCTGCTCGGCCCTGGCGCGGCGCCTGGAGCTGCACCTGCGCCGCGCCTGAGGCCGGAAGCCGCCCGGCCCGGTTGACCTGCCCCGGGCGCCGGGGTACGCTTGCCCGATACGGGGCTCTCGCCCCGCCACCCCGAAGCCCCAAGGAGGCCCGCAATGGCCCGGAAGAAGGTGAAGGTCTACGCCCTGTCCACCTGCGTCCACTGCAAGCACGCCAAGGAGTACCTGGACGAGATGGGCGTGGAGTACGAGTGCGTCCATGTGGACCAGCTCGTCGGCGACGAGCGCAAGGCGATGGTCGAGGAGGTCCGCCGTTTCAACCCCGCCACGTCCTTCCCCACTGTGGTCATCGACGACGAATGCGTCATCGTTGGCTTCAAGAAGGACGAACTCGACACGCACCTGAGGTAGGCATGGACGCCAAGACGCTGTACGCGGCCCTGCGCAGGATTCAGGAGCCCAAGGGCTACTTCTTCAACAACGACCTGGACGGCATGACCATGCCGCTTCTGGAAAACCTGCTGGTGAACAAGGAGCGCTACGGGCACATGGCCTGCCCCTGCCGCCTGGCCTCCGGCGACTTCGAGCTGGACCGCGACATCGTCTGCCCCTGCGTCTACCGCGAGGCCGACGTGGCCGAATACGGCGCCTGCTTCTGCGGGCTGTACGTCAGCCGGGAATGGAACGAGGGCGGCATCGAACGCCCCACGGTCCCGGAGCGCCGCCCCCCGGAAAAGGTCATGGCCGCCCTGCTGGGCGGGTGAGGCCCCCGCAGCCGAAGGCGAAGCCGCCCCGGCCGGATGGTTCCGGCCGGGGCGGCTTTGCTTGCTTCGCGGCGCGGGTTTCAACCCCGCGTGGTCAGGCCGTATTTGCGCAGCTTGTATTGCAGGGTGCGGCGGCTGATGTGCAGGGCGTCGGCAGTGCGCTGGCGGTGCCCGCCGTACAGGGCCAGGGCCTCGACGATGGCCTGTTTCTCGGCCTCGTCCAGGGAGGGCGCCGCCCGGGGCGGAACGGGGCCCTCGGCGGGGGCAAGGCCCGGGCCCGGGGTCCGGACGGCGTGCGCCGCGCCCGGGGCCAGCACCTGGGGCGGCAGGTCCGAGGCGGACAGGGAGTCCGTGCGCGAGAGCACCAGCGCCCGTTCCAGGGCGTTTTCCAGCTCGCGCACGTTGCCCGGCCAGTGGTAGCGGCCCAGGGTCTCCATGAACGCGGGGGAAACCTCGCGCACGGTCTTGTTGTTCTTGCGCGCCAGCTTGCGCAGGAGGTGCGCCGCCAGCAGCGGCAGGTCGTCCATGCGCCGGCGCAGCGGCGGGATGGGCACCTCGAGCACGTTGAGGCGGAAATAGAGGTCCTCGCGGAAGCGCCCGGCCTGGACCTCGGCCGCCAGGTCGCGGTTGGTGGCCGCCAGCAGGCGCACGTCCACGGGCACGGCGCCCACCCCGCCCAGGGGCTCCACCAGGCGCTCCTGGATGGCGCGCAGCAGCTTGGCCTGCAAGCCCAGGGGCAGCTCGCCGATCTCGTCCAGGAACAGGGTGCCCCCCGAGGCGAGCTGGAAGCGCCCGGGCTTGTCCTTCACCGCGCCGGTGAACGCGCCCTTGACGTAGCCGAACAGTTCGCTCTCCAGCAGCTCGCCGGGCAGGGCCGCGCAGTTGACCTTGATCAGCGGGCCGCGCACGCGCGGGCTCGCGGCGTGCAGGGCGGCGGCCACCAGCTCCTTGCCGGTGCCCGATTCGCCGGTGATGAGCACCGTGGCCTCGCTGGCCCCGGCCTGCGCGATGAGCCCCTTGACGCGCTGGATGCCCTCGGACTGGCCGATGATCTCGCGCAGCTCCGGGGCCATGTCGGCCTCGCGCCGGAGCTCCAGGTTCTCGGAAACCAGGCGCGAATACTCGTAGGCCTTGCCCAGCACGGCCACCAGTTCGTCGTTGTCGGCGGGCTTGGTCAGGTAGTCGAAGGCCCCGCGCTTCATGGCGTCCACGGCGCTGCCCACGGTGCCGAAGGCGGTGAGCATGACCACCGGCACCCCGGGCGATTTGGCGCGGATGGCCCCCAGGGCCTCCAGGCCGTCCATGCCCGGCATGCGCATGTCGAGCAGGATCACGTCGGGCCGCGCCCCGGGCAGCAGGTCCAGGGCGGCCTCGGCGCTGGGCGCCTCGGTCACGTCCCAGCCCTCGTCGAGCAGCACGGCCCCGACCATCATCCGCAGGGCGGGTTCGTCGTCCACCACCAGGACGCGGCGCTTCTGGCTGACAGCGATCATGGGAGTCCTCCCTGTTCAGGTTCGCAGGCGTGCCGCTCCGCGGCGCCGGGGAAACACAGCCGGACCTCGGTGCCGTGGTCCGGGCCCTGGCGGCGGGTTTCGATATCCACCCGGCCGCCGTGGTTGCGCACGATGCGGTGCACGATGGCCAGCCCCAGGCCGGTGCCGTCCTTCTTGGAGGTGAAGAACGGCTCCAGGGCGTGGGCGCGCTCCTCGTCGGTCATGCCCGGGCCGCTGTCGCGCACGGCCAGGCAGGCCCGCCCCGGGCGCCGCGAAAAGGCCAGCACGATGCGCCGGGGCTCCCCGGGCGGATTGGCCCCCACGGCCGCAAGGCTGTTGAGAAGCAGGTTGAGCAGCGCCTGCTTGAGCATGTCCGGGTCGGCATGGACCACGGGGCTTTCGTCCGGGCCGTCCCCGGCTTCGGGGGCGATTTCCACGGCCAGTTCGGCGCCCTGGTGCTCCAGATCGAAGCGCAGCAGCTCGCGCAGCTCCCCGGCCAGGGCGGCGGCGTCCACGTCGGCCTTCTCGGGCGCGCGCGGGCGCGAGAGGAACATCAGGTCCGAGATGACCTTGTCCAGGCGGTCGGCCTCCTTGACCATGGTCGCGGCGTACTGCTCCTCGGGCTGGCGGCCCTCCAGCTTCTTCTTGAAGAACTGGGCGAAGCCGCGCAGGGCCGAGAGGGGGTTGCGGATCTCGTGGGCCAGCCCGGCGGCCAGCCGCCCGATGGCCGCCTGCTGGCGGGCCTCGGCCAGGTCGTCCTCCAGGGCCTTCAGGTCCGTGCGGTCGCGCACCAGCACCAGCCGCTCCCCGGCCTCGCCCTCGGCCGAGGCCGCAGACGGCAGGGGCATGGACAGAATCTCCAGGCTGCGCCCGCCCACGCGGGCCTGCTCCCAACCCTTGCCCCACAGGCAGGAACCGCCGGTCGGGGTGTCGGTTTCCAGGGGCAGGTCGTCGAAGCGCTGGCCCACCAGCTCGCCGCCGCCGGTGAGCAGGACGCGCGCGGCGGGGTTGGCCGCGCGGATGGAACCTCCGGCGCTCACGGTGAGCAGGCCGTCGGGCATGGTGTCCAGCAGACGGGAGTGGAAGGACTCCAGGCGGTGCAACTCGCGGCTCTGGTCGCGGCGGCGCACATAGGCCGCGCCCAGGCCCCACAGGAACACCGCGACCATGATCACATAGCCCGTTTGCAGCAGGGCCGTCCGGCGGAACTTGCCGAAGGTCGCCAGATGCTTGCGCGGGTCGATACCGACCAGCAGGAAGGGCCCCCGGGGGCCCGCCCCCTCGCTTCCGGGCGAGGCGATGTCGGGGCACAGCCGGGCCAGCCCGGGCCGGGCACGCAGCCCGGCCACGAACACCTCCGGGCCCGCCGCGCCCTGGTAGAGCGCGGCCCATTCCCCGGCGGAGCCCAGGCGCTCCCAGGCCGAAGGCGGCAGGGCCGGGATGTCCGGGGCGTTGCGGGCCCGCGCGTTGAACAGCACCCGCCCGTCCGACGTGAGGATGGCCACGAACTGCACGTCGCTGTTGTCGATGAGGTCGGCGAGCATCTCGCGCAGGCGGGGCGCGAAAAGCGCCCCGGGCGGGGCTCCGTGTCCCCCGCGGTGCATGAGCCCGGGCAGCATGCGCTCCATCCCGCGCATCTCGCGGGCCATGGTCGCCTCCACGCCGCGCAGGATGACCTGCGAGGACAGCAGCAGGTGCTCCTCGATGGTCCGGCGCTGGCGCTCCAGGTTCTGCCAGGTAAGAAAGGACAGGGCCAGACCGATGAGCACCACCGCCAGGGCGGCGGCGGTGAGGTAGGTCCGGTTGCTGGAGCGCAGGCCTATGTCCATGCGGGCGACCTTCCGAAAGTGCCCCCCGGGCGCCGATGCGGCCCGGGGCGCCGCCCACACGGCGCCCCGGGCATCGGGAGGAGGGAGGCGATGAAACGGTTGTGCGGCCGGCTATCCGCCGAAGGCCGCGAATTCCTCTTCCAGGCCGGGCTGCGCGCCGGGGCCCATGCCCGTCAGATCCTGCGGGGCCTCGGCCTCGGAGGCGTCGCCCTGGCCCCAGCCGGGGCAGCCGCCCCCGCCGTGGCCCATGCCGTGACCCATGCCGTGACCCTGGCCGGGGCCCCGGCCGGGGCAGTCCATCATCCTGGCGCCCATGTCGGGCAGCCCGGCGGCGGCGAGCTTCTTGCGCAGCTCCACCTGGGCGGCGAACAGCCGGGCCTTGAGCTCGCCGAGCTCCCCGGTCAGGGCGTCCACGGCCTTCTCGTCCACGGGCCGGGCGCGCAGGGCCGAGTCCAGCAGCGCGTGCTTGGCGCGCAACTGCTCATGCAGGGGGATGACGGCCTTCTGGTGCTCCTCGAACAGGAAGATGGCCTGCTCGCGCTGCTCGGGCGTCAGGGCCGGGCCGGGGCCGCCGGGACCGGCCACGGCCAGGGCCGACAGGGACAGCACGGCCACAAGGGTCAGGCAAAGAGCGAGAGATTTCCTGGACATGCAAAAACTCCTAGGGGATGGCGTTGCATTGGCAAAGGCTCCCCCCGTCTAGCTCGAGCCGTGCCAGAATAAATTTCTTTTTATTTCATGCATTTAAGCTGAGCACCCATCTTGTGCAAGCTCCGTTGTGCAAAGCACAGCACAGCACGGCCCCGCTTTTTGTGCAAGCTGTTTCACGCGCCCCGGCGACCGCGCGACGGGTGCGGGCCACGGCCGGGACGCCGCCCGGCCCTTTCGCCGCGCCCGGGCAGGGCTCCGGGCCCGCCGGAAAAGAGATGCCCTCCGGGGTGGCCACCAGGACGCCTATGGTCCGCTCCGGGCCCGCCGGAAAAGAGAGGCCCCTCCGGGAGGAGGGGCCTGAGGCAAGGGTTGGGGTGAGGGTGGGAGGGAGGAAGGAGGGTGTCTTCTTTATGTCATCTGCCGAAGCGGTCAGTTGCTAGTTGCAGCCCATCATGGCGCCGCAGCCGGGGCCCGCGCCGCAGCCGGACATCGGGCCGCCGCCGCGCATCATGCCGCCGTGGCGGCCGCCCATGCCCATCATGAAGCCCTGGGCCGGAAGCCCGGCCTCGGTCAGGGCCTTGCGCAGGGCCACGCGCTCGGCGAAAATCCGGGTGTGCAGGTCGCTGACCTCGGCGGTCAGGGCGTCCACGCGCTTGGAGTCGGGGGTCACGGCCGCCAGCTCGGCGTTCAGCATGGCCCGCTTGGCGAACAGTTCGCGCTGGGTCGGGGCGGTCCGCTCCTGGAAATCGGTGAACAGGGCCTGGGCCTTCTCCTGCTGCTCGGGGCTCAGGGCCGCTCCGCCCCAGCCGCCGCAGCCGCCCATGCCGGCCTGCATCCCGTAGCCGTGGCCGTGGCCTTGCCCGTGTCCGGCGGCCAGGGCCGACGTATTGAAAGCCAGGGCGGCCACTGCGACCAGGGCACCCAGGGCGACGAAAGTGGTGATTCGCTTGGTCATGGAAGTCCTCCATCGTGTTGTGGCGCGCCGGGGCTGCGCCTTGCTTTTTCTGCGGCGGGACGAACCGTCGTCCCCCTTGCCGCCCTTAAAGCACAGGGCGTGCCAAACGATAAAATACAATGAAAACAATGGTAAAATTATCACCGCCATCAGGGCGCGCATGAGTTGTGAACCCTCGCGCACATCGTGCTTGCACATCTGTGCACCGGGTTGCACACCGCGGCCGCGGGGACGGAAGCGCCGGACCGGGGCCGGGCAACGTTTCGGGGCTGGCTTGCAGCCCGTGCCCCGGCAAACCCGCCGGAAGCAGCAAACCGGAGCGGGCAAGGCCCGGGATGCGGGCTGAAGGGGGCGGCGAAGGGACGGACAAGGCCCGGGGGGCGGGGAAAAGGACGGTGAAGGGGCGGCTCAGCCCGCGAGCTGGCTGTACAGGGCGGCGTAGCGCCGGATCACGGCGGGCAGGGCGAAGTGTTCGCCCACGCGGGCGCGCGCGG
>NZ_JALNWM010000118.1 GCF_023230885.1 Desulfocurvus sp.
ATATGCGCGCCAATGGCCACGCCCACCAGTTCGACAGCGGTGACCCAGGCTCCGGTGACGAAATCGATGCCGCCGTATTCCAGGTTGCCGACGGTGCCGGAGACTGCGGCCACGATCTGGATGACCTGACTGGTGGCGATGGCGATCAGCGGTGAAAAACCCAGGACGACCATCATGGGCACCGAAAGCACCGGCCCGCCCACGCCGGTCAACCCGGAGCCGAAACCGACCACGGCGCCAATGCCGAACAGGACCAGCCGCCTGCCGCTGGACCGCCCCTCCAGGGCCAGCAGGCCCTTGCCGGTGTAGGGACGGTATGTGTAGATGCCAGCGAAAACGATGATGCAGGACAGGGCGATGTTGAGGTGTACCGCGTTGGTGTAGGACGCCACAACGGCGCCAAGATAGCCGAAAAATACGGCGCCCAGGCAGACAGGGATTGTGATTCCCCAGTCGATGCTGCCCTTGCGCTGGTAGAGCACTGTGCCGACGATGCCGGTGAATATGAAGCTGAAGAGAGCCGTGGCCATGGACACATGCGTGCTGAGGCCCGAGAAGAAGGCCAGGGCGGGGATGAGCAGGATGCCGCCCACTCCGACGCACCCGATCAGTGCGCCGACGAGGAGCGCCGTCAAGGCAAGAAGGACAATCGACATGAGGCGTATTCTCCATGCCGGACGGGCGCGCACGCGCCCGTCCGGTAAGTTGTTTTGGGATACGGGATTACAGGCCGGGCGGCAGGAGGTAGAAATCGGCCTTGAGGACCGCCACCGCAATGATGAAGTACAGCGTGGAGACGACGACGGAAATGACCCCGCCGACAAGGCCGTAGACGAACATGCGCTTGAGGTTGGCGCCGAACCCGGCGACCACGCCCTGGGCGCCCGTCGACGAGGCCACGGCGTAGCTCCAGCTGATGGCGCTGCCGACGGCCCAGATGAACGGGACCGCGCCGAACTGCAAGCCGCCCCAGTTCTTGAACGCCTCGATGACCATGGGGATCATGACCCCCGCCGCCGCGGTGTCCGAGGTGACCTGGGACAAGGCGTTGCCGCCGACGCTGAAGGCGACGATGGACATCACGTCGCCGCCCGAGGCGATGAAGGATTCCAGCCACCCGCCCACGACGGCGCTGGCGCCCGTCTGGTTCAGGATGCGCCCCAGGGCGACGGACGCGGGCCAGATGAAGAGAATGGCCAGGGGGAAATGCTTCTTGAGCGAAGCGATGGATACCAGGGTTTCGCCGGGCTCGCGGCGCGAGGGGACGAAGAAGAGGAGCACGGCCAGGATGAAGAACATGCGCGATGGATGCATCCAGGCGAAGAACGGGCCCTTGAGGAAATCGACATACGCCGGGCGCAGCAGGGCCAGGGCCACGATGAGCACGAAACCCAGGCAGGCGAACTTTTCCTCGTAGCTGAAGGCCCCCATCTCGCGCAGTTCCTGGCGGTAGAATTCGCGGCTGCCCTTGAAGGCCCGGATCTCGGGCTTCATGAACAGCCACATGAAGACGCACATGGCCAGCATGACCACAAGGGACACGGGAATCATGCGCAGGGACCAGTCGATGAAGAAGACTTCATGCCCGACGTACTTCTGCAGGTGCCCAAGGGTCACGACCGCCTGGCCGCCGCCCAGCGGGGTGGCCATGCCGCCCACCGAAGCCCCCCAGGCCACGGCGATGAGCACGTTGGAGGCCGCGTTGCTGTTCCAGCGCTGCTCGAAGGTCTCGAAACCCGCGTAGATCAGCGCCGCGACGGCGATGGGCGCGAAGACCGCAGCCACAGGCGTGTTGCCCATGATGAAGCTGGCCAGGCCCGTGAGTAGGAACCACCCTATCATCTGCCTGCGCGTGTCGTTGCCGAAGCGCAGCAGGAAGTGCAGGGCGATACGCTTGGCGAAACCCCAGCGGGCCCAGGCGACGGTCACTATGCTCGCACCGACGATGAGAAAGGCGTCGCGGTGGGCGTAAGCCTCCATGACCTTGACGATGGGCATGTACTCGTGGAAGGCCGCGACAACGAGGGGGACGAGACAGGTGACCTTGATGTCCACCGCCACCGTCACCCACCAGTAGACCATCCAGAACAGGATGCCGAAACCCATGCGGGCGTTTTGCGGGCCGAAAAACGGAATGAATTGCACGGCCACGAAGATGGCCGGTCCAAGCAGAATATGAAGCCAGTTCAGTCCAGAGCCTGGTGGGCTTTGAATCTTTTGCTCACTCATGTTTCCTTCTCCCTGGCAGTCCCTTGGCGGACAGGAGGCCGGACGCTGCTTGTCCGGCCTCCCGGTTTTCGTGCTACAGAGCCAGCTTGCCGTTGTAGTCGCGCTTGATGCTGAAGTGCTTTTTCCACCTGCGCCAGGCGCGCTGGCCCATGACAAGCTCCTCCTCGGGGGCGCCAAGGGGGTACACGCCGGCGGGAATGTCGGCGTCGGACCACAGGCCCTTCTTCTTGCGCTCCTCGCGCTGGTCCATGAGCCAGTCGTTGTAGCTTTCGTAGACGATGTGCCCCTCGTAGCCGTCCAGGGTCGCGGCGCGGATGCGGCCATCCCACTCCTCGTACTTGCCGAGGATCTCCTCGGAGGGCAGCTCGGGCTCCACGTCCAGCTCGTAGCCCGCCTCGACCATCTCCCTGCCCGCCACGGCGGCGAAGATGCGCTGGTCACGCAGGCTGAGCAGATCCTTGTAGATCCCCACATACTTGTCGCTGACGGGGCTGCCCAGGGGTTTGTGGTCGCGCGTCTTGCCGCGGGCCACGGCGATGTCGGACTTGTGGAACTCCATCATCGCCTGGCTGTACTCCTCGCCCAGGAAGTCGCACGCGGCGCGCAGCACATTTTCCGGATCGCGCACCAGCTCTTCGTACCTGATGTCGAACCACTGGTCCGCACCAAGCTTTTCGCGCCAGGGCTTGACGGCATTCATGCACAGCTTCCAGACGCTCGCCGCGCTGTAGATGTTCGTTGGCCCGAACGAGGACTCGATGTAGTCTGCCGAAGCGTCGCGGCCGTCACGCGTGATATAGATGAACTGCGCGTTGGGGAAGTCCTCAAGAATCGAGCCGACGAAGAACAGGTTGTACGGGGTTTTTTCGCCCCAGCGGGGCTTGCCGCCCGTTTCCTTGGCGTAGCGCTCGAACATGGCGCAGTACAGGCCGGCGAAGCTCTGCTCATGCACGCTCTCGACGATTTCCTCGACGATGGTGCGCGGGTTGACGTTCATGCCCCAATAGGGGGTTTTCAGCCCATGCACCATCTCCACCGCCAGCGTGTGGAAGTTCTCCTTCTTGGACAGGTCGCCGTATGTGTGCAGATAGGGGCGGAAACGGGAATAGTACCAGACGACTTCCGGCACCGCGATGCGGGGATGATTGCCGAGCATGGCCATGACCAGCGTCGTGCCCGAGCGCTCCGGGCCGATCATGAAAATGGGTCTTTCCTGAAGAGTGATGGACATAGTCTCCTCCTGTGTTGTTTCCCCCCGTGAGCAAGGAGCGTGCCGACGGGCACCGAAGATATATCCATCTGTAATAACAATAAATACATCCACAAACCGCCCGGACCGCCCGGATGTAGTACACCTTTTTCGGTACTGTTATTCCATTAATGATACGGAACGGTCCGCCTCAAAGGGCTTGCTCCCGGGCCTGCGCCCCCTCCCCTCCAGGCATGCGCCCGGGTGCCCGCAGCACCCCGCAAATCCAGGGCGGCCGCCCACGGCAGGGGCAGGGCAGCATCGAAACCAGCCGGTACGGGCCCGGGCCTCGTTGCCCGGGCCCCCGTCGCCGTTTCGTCACATCCACCCGCTATGCTGGCGGACACGCGCGGCCGGGAGCGGCCCGCGGCCCCCAACCCTTCCCAGGAGAGCACCCTCATGGACAAGAAGCGCGTCCTGTTCATCTGCGTACACAACTCCGCCCGCAGCCAGATGGCCCAGGCCTTCGCCAACCACGAGCACGGCGACGCCCTCGAAGCCAGCAGCGCGGGGCTGGAACCCACGGCCCTGAACCCCCTGGCCGTGGCGGTCATGGCCGAGGCGGGGCTGGACATCTCCGCCCAGGCCGCAAGCAGCGTGTTCGAACGCTTCAAGGCCGGGGAAACCTACGACTACATCATCACCGTCTGCGCCGAGGCCGAGGTCAAATGCCCGGTGTTTCCGGGCATCGCGCGGCGCCTGCACTGGCCCTTCGACGACCCCGAGGCCCTGGCCGGCGACCGGGAGCAGCGCCTGGAAGGCGCCCGGGCCATTCGCGACGCCGTGCGCCGGGCCGTGGCCGAGCTGGCCGCCGAGGCCCGGGGCCCGGCGGCCTGAGCCCGCCGGAGCGGACGACGAAAGCCCCCCGGACGCCGCGCGTCCGGGGGGCTTGCCCTTGTCCTGTTCCGCCGGGGGGGCGTCAGGGTTCGGTGCCGGGGTCGCCGGTCTCGTCGATGCCGGGCTCCAGCAGCCGGGCCAGGGCGTAGCCGCCCGCCACGTTCTTCAGGTTCGTGAAGCCGTTCTCGCGCAGCAGGAGCTGGCTCTCGTAGGAACGCAGGCCCGTGTTGCAGAACACATGCAGCCGCCTGTCGCGCGGCAGCTCGCCCAGGCGCGCGGGCAGCTCCTCCTGGGGGATGGACAGCCAGCGGTGGGCTCCGTACTTGTCCTGGAACTTGCGGGCCACCTTGGGCGCGCGCACGTCCAGGACCATGGCGCCGTCGTCCTTGACCAGGTCGAGGAAGGTCATGGCGTCCACGGGGTCGCTGTAGCCGTCGAGGATGTTCTTCATGGCGTTAGCCGCGGCGTTGACGATGTCCATGGCCGAGGCGTAGGGCGGCGCGTAGCCCACCTCCAGGTTGGAGATGTCGTCCAGGTCGGGCCGCTGGGGCAGGAGGGCGGCCACGGCGTCCACCCGGGCCTTCACGGCGTCGCCCGCCGAGCCCACGGCCTCGATGCCCAGCACGCGACGGGTGGCGCGGTCGGCCACCAGGGTCATGTACATCAGGCTGTTGCCGGGGAAGAAATGCGCCCGGTCGGCCATGACCACCAGCGCGGCCTGGGCGTCGAAACCGAAGGCCCGGGCCTGGCTCAGGGTCAGCCCGGCGCGGGCAACGCCCAGCTCGAAGGCCTTGAGGCAAAACGTGCCCACCGCGCCCTCGAAGCGCTCGTTGCCCCCGGCGACGTTGGTGCCGATGACGCGGCCCTGGCGGTTGGCCAGCGAGCCCAGGGGCAGATGCATGGTTCCGCCGCTGATCAGGTTGCGGACCTCCACGCAGTCGCCGCCCGCGTAGATGTTGGGGTCGGAGGTGCGCATGCGCGCGTCCACCAGCAGGCCGCCGAAGGGCCCCACGGCCAGCCCGGCCTCGCGGGCCAGGGCCGTGTTCGGCCGCGCGCCCACGCCGAAGATCACCAGCTGGCAGGGCAGATCGCCCTTGTCGGTCCGGACCCCGGTGACCCCGCTCTGGGCGTCGCCCAGGATGGCCTGGACCTGGGTGGACGTGCGCACGTCCACCTCGTTCTCGCGCATGTGGTTCTCGACCATGCGCGCCAGCTCGGGGCCGAGGGCCTGGGGCAGCACCTGGTCGCACATCTCGACCAGGGTGGTCTTGATGCCCCACAGGGCGGTCAGGGCCTCGGCCATTTCCAGGCCGATGGCGCCGCCGCCCACCACCACGGCGGACTCCACCTCGCCCGAGGCGATCTTGTCCTTGAGCAGCACGGCCTTGTGCAGGTTGGCCACGGTGTAGACCCCGGGCAGGTCCACCCCCGGCACCGGCGGCACGAAGGGCGTCGAGCCCGTGGCCAGCACCAGGGTGTCGTATTCCAGGTCGCGCTCCTGGCCGGTCTTCAACTCGCGCACGCGGACCTTCCGGGCCCGGCGGTCGATGGCCAGGGCCTCGGTCTCGGTGGCGACCTGCACGCGCTTGTACTGGCGGAAAAACTCGGGGTCGCGCACGGCGTGGTAGACCGTGGTGCACAGTTCCTTGGCGTCGGCCACGTCGCCGCTCACATAGTAGGGGATGCCGCACCCACCGTAGGAGATGATCGAGTCGCGGTCGATCATGGTCACCTGGGCCTCGGGGTCCAGGCGCCGGGCACGGCAGGCGACCTTGGGCCCGAGGGCCACGCCGCCGATGATGACGATCCGTCTGGGCATGGGACTGCTCCTTTGACCAGAACGCCGCCCCGCTGGGCGCGCGGGCCGGTTCCGGAATGAGGTTCGCAAACGGTTCCGGTGTAGTCCTCGCGGCCCGTTCTGGCAACCCCCCAGACCCGGCTATCCTTTTAAGAAGCTAGGGGAACAGCCCCCGGAGGCGCAAAAAGGCGGGCGGGGCCGAGGCCCTCAGCGGCAGACCCACAGCGCCGCGCCGCGCAGCAGGCGGAACAGATGGTCCGCCGCCGTGCCCATGAACATGCCCGGCGCGCGGCGCAGGCCCACGCCCGTGCGGCCCACGGCCACCACGGCGCAGCCCGAGGCCCCGGCCTCGGCCAGCAGCGCCGGGCCGATCTCCTCGTTGGCCCCGACCTCCAGGCGCCGCGCATCCACCCGCCCGGGGTCCAGGCCGTTGTCCAGCAGCACGGCGCGGGCGGCCTCGCGGGCCTGGTCGGGCTCCTGCCCGGGCCCGGCCACGGTGAGCAGGGTCACGCGGTGCGCGGGCTCGGCGGCGAGCATGAAGCCCACATGATCGGCCATGGCCAGGGACGAGGCCGAGCCGTCCACACACAGCAGGACCCCGCGCCGGGCCGGGTCGATCTCGCGGCAGACCCACAGCGGAGCCCCGGCATGGGCCTCCAGCACGCCCCGGCTGACCTCGGAGCCGTAGGCGTCCTCCAGCAGCCCGATGGCCTGGCGCCCGAGGACCACGGCGTCGTAGAGCCCCTTTTCGCCCTCCAGGATCACGTCCAGGATGCGCGCATACTGGCGGAAGACGATCTTGGCCTCCATCGCCCCCGGGCCGAAGCCGCCCGCGCAGAGCACGGCCCGGGCGCGCTCAACGGCCTCGTGGCCCGGAGCCGCCCCCTGCGGCCCGCCGCCCCCCCCGCAGGCCACGGGCAGGACCGCGTCGCCGGAGGCGTCGCCCGGCCGGGGCGCGCGGGGCACGGTATGCAGCAGGGTCAGGCGCATGTCCTGCGGGCGCGAGAAGAACCCGGCCACGAAACGCACGCCGTTCAAGGCCCCGGGCTCGTCGCCCAGGGTCACCAGCAGATGCCTGTTGTGGGAGTTGCGCATGGGGCCTCCTGTCCATGAAGAGGCAGGGGCGGCCGCAAGGGCGGCCCCCGGCGCCTAGAGCATTTCGGAAAGGCGGAAGGCCGCCGCGGCCAGACACAACACGGTGACCAGCCCCTGGAACAGCAGCGCCGCCCAGAACCCGGAGCGGTTGCCCGCGCGGGTGAGCGGCAGCAGCCGCGACTGGATCTGCCCCGTGCGCAGGGCCACGCGAATGAGGTTGGTGTTCACCACGGCCAGCAGCACGAGCAGCAGGGGAATCACATAATCCATGCGGATGCCTCGCTGTTTGTCTTTTCCTGGGCATACACGGCCCCGCGCGGGGGCGCAAGCCCGGGCCGCCCCCGGGGCAGGGGACGAGGGCCCCGCGAAGCGCCAACGACCGGCTTCCTTTTCCCCGGGTTCCGTGTATACTGCCCCGGGAAGGCATTTCATGTATCCAGGAGCGCCCATGCGGCCCGTGATCGCCCACGTCCTGACCCTGATCGCCTACCTGGCGGCGGCGCAGTTCGCCCAGACCCTGGCGCCACTGCCCGGCGCCGTGGCCCCGGTCTGGCCCGCCGCCGGGGTGGGGTTCTCGGCGTTCTTTCTCATGGGCCGCCCGGCCCTGGGCACGGTCCTGGCGGCCGACCTGTGCGCCTCGCTGCTGGCCGGGCTCCAGCCGGGGGCGGCCCTGGGCCTCAGCCTGGGCAACACCCTGGCCCTGGGCCTGGGGGCGGCCCTGGCACGGCGGATGCTGGCCGGGGGCAACCCCTTCGACAGCACGCGCAGGATGGGCCATTTCCTGGTCATCGGCCCCATGCTCGCCTCGCTGGCGGCGGCGCTGCTCGGGGTGCCGGTGCTGGCCCGCGTGGGCGCCCTTTCCGCCGACCCGGCCCCCGCCGCCTGGAGCTGGTTCCTGGCGGATTTCACGGGCGTGAGCATCCTGGCGCCCCTGGCCGTGGCCTGGCGCGGGCATCCGCCGGGGCTGCCGCCCATGCTGCGCCGGGCCGAGGGCCTGGGGCTGCTGGCCTGCACGACGGCGGCGGCCCTGGTGGTCTTCGGCCTGGGCCACGAGCAGCTCCTGCGCAACTACCCCCTCATCTTCGCCTTCATCCCGCCCATGGCCTGGGCCACCTTCCGCGCCGACT
This sequence comes from Desulfocurvus sp., assembly GCF_023230885.1. GTDB lineage: Bacteria > Desulfobacterota > Desulfovibrionia > Desulfovibrionales > Desulfovibrionaceae > Desulfocurvus. Next base: position 8,336 of record NZ_JALNWM010000118.1, read on the forward strand.
CGCGGACCCTGACCCTGCTGCTGGTCCTGCTCTTTCCGGGCTGCGTCCTGGCGACCCACGCCGGGCTCGGCCCCTTCGGGCATCTGCCCCGGCCCCTGTCGCTGCACATCATGCAGGTCTTCTACGCCGTAACCGCGACCACCACCCTGATCATCCACGCCCTGACCCGCGAGCGGGCCAACTCGCTGGCGGACCTGGCCAGGAGCCGGGCGGATCTGGCCCGGGCCCACGACGAGCTGGAACAGCGCGTGGCCGAGCGCACGGCCGAACTGGACACGGCGCTGCGCGAACTGCGCGAGGCCGGGGAAACCTACAGCGCACTATTCGAAAACGCCGCCGAGGGCATCTACCGCGCCGACACGGCGGGGCGCTTCGTGCGCGTGAACCCCGCCCTGGCGCGCATGCTGGGCTACGGCTCGCCCGACGAGCTCATGGCCCGGATAACCGACATCTGGCGCCAGGTGTTCACCTGCGAGGCCTCGTGCAGGCAGCTGTACGAGACCCTGGCCACCAGGGGCCGGGCCGCGGACTTCGAGATGCCCGTCCGCACGCGAAGCGGCGAAGGCCTCTGGGTCAGCATGTCCGTGCGCCCGGTGCTGGACGCCGGGGGGCGCGTCCTTGGCATCGACGGCATCGTGCAGGACATCACCCAGCGCAGGCTCACCCGCGAGGAGCTGGAGCGCCGGGCGACCCTGGACCCGCTCACCGGCGCGGCGAACCGCCACACCTTCGAGCGCACCCTGCGCCGCATGCTGGCCCAGGCCGGACGCGGCGGCCCGGGCCTGGCCCTGCTCTTCGTCGACCTGGACGATTTCAAGGGCGTGAACGACACCCACGGGCACCTGGCCGGAGACCATCTCCTGCGCACCGTGGCCGCGCGCATCCAGGCCCGCCTGCGCGAAACCGACCTGCTGGCCCGGCTGGGCGGCGACGAATTCGCCCTGCTGCTGCACAACGTGGCCGACGCCCAGGCCGCGGACGCCGTGGCCCACGACATCCTGCGCGCCCTGTCCGAGCCCGTGGAGTTCGAGGGCCTGCACCTGGTCGTGGGCGCCAGCGTGGGCGGCTGCCTGGCGCCGCCCCCGGGCGGCGGCCCTGCCCCGGACGTGGACCAGCTGCTGCACCGCGCCGACCAGGCCATGTACCACGCCAAGCAGCAGGGCAAGAACCGCAGTCACATCGACGCCGCCTGACCCGGGAGCGCGGCGGCCCCCGGTATTGACCGTCCCGGACGTTCGGGTATGGTGGGCCCCACGCTTTTTCCGGGAGGAACGCCGTGAGCGAGAAGAAGAAGCCGCCCCTGTCGCGGCGCGATTTCCTGTTCGGCGGGCTGCGCAGGCTGCGCGGCGACGACCGCCCCGAGGCGCCCGCCCTGGCCGCCGCCACCCAGGGCGTCGCGCCCGACGCGGCCAAGCAGGCCAAGGACGCCTTCGTGCGCGGCAACCTGGCCTACGCCAGCGCGCGCTACGAGGCGGCCATCCCCGAATACCGCGAGTGCGTCCGCCTGTTCCCGGCGCACCTGGAGGCCCGCAAGCGCCTGGGCTACTGCCTCTACCGCACCGGCCAGTTCGTCCAGGCGCGCATCGAGTTCGAGCGCGTGCTGCGCGAGGCCAAGGCCGACAACTTCAGCTCCCTCTACCTGGGACTGACCTTCGCCAGCATGGGCCGCGCCGACAAGGCCGCGGCAGCCTGGAGGCAGTACCGCAACACCGACGAGGTGCGCATCATGCGCGAGCTGAACCTGCAGATCGCCCTGCTGGAATCCCCGGAAAAGCCCGATCTGGCCGACGTGGTGGCGGAGGTGGAGCAGACCATCCTCCAGCGCAAGGAAGAGCTGCTGGCGGCCCAGGCCGACGCCCAGGGCTGAGCCCCGGACCG
>NZ_JALNWM010000119.1 GCF_023230885.1 Desulfocurvus sp.
CACCTCGGGCAACGACGAAATGCAGGCCGGGGCGACCGGCGCGACGTTCAAGGGCTTTGGCGGCAACGACACCCTCACCGGCGGCGCGGGCAACGACACCCTGTCCGGCGGCACGGGCAACGACTCCCTCTCCGGCGGCGGCGGCGTCAACACCGTCAGCTTCGCCGACGCGACATCGGGCGTGAACGTGAACCTGACCACGGGCACGGCCAGCGGCCAGGGCAGCGACACCCTGGCCGGCTTCACCCGGGTGGAGGGCTCGGGCCACGCCGACACCATCACGGGCTCGGCCTCGGCCGACACTCTCACCGGCGGCGCGGGCAACGACTCCCTCTCCGGCATGGCGGGCAACGACTCCCTGGACGGCGGCGGCGGCGACGACTTCCTGCGCGGCGGCGACGGCGCGGACACCCTTTCGGGCGGCGACGGCTTCGACACCTTCTACTACGGCGCCACAAGCGAGATGGGCGACAGCGTGATCGCCTTCCACTGGGGCTTTGACGTGTTCAAGTTCGAAAACGACGCCGTGGCCGACCTGGGCACCGGAACCCTGGAGGCCGGACGCTTCTTCCGCGTGGACAACTACGCCGCCACCCCCGACATGGGTGTCGCGGGCTCGGTGTTCATCTACGACCTGGCCACCGACGCCCTCTACTACGACAGCGACGGCAGCGACACCACGGCCTCCACCGACAAGATCATCCTGGCCGGGGACGTGGGCTTCGCCGAAGACGCCCACAGCGAACCGACCTTCGAGAGCATCCGCATCGTGGACCTCGCCTAGCCCGGCCGGGCGCCCCGCGCCACCAAGGCCCCCGGAGCCCCGGCTCCGGGGGCCTTTCGCGCGGCAGCAAACAGGTTGACAAGACCCCGACCCGGGGATGAAGAAAGCCCGATGCAAAGCCTGAAAAAACGTATCGCCCGGGGCGGGACCGTCCTGGGCTCGTGGATCACCCTGGCCCACCCGGCCATCGCCGAGATCATGGCCCGCGCCGGGTTCGACTGGCTGGCCGTGGACCTGGAGCACAGCGTCATCACCATCCGCGAGGCCGAGGAGCTGATCCGCGTCATCGACCTGTGCGGCGCGGCGCCCCTGGTGCGCCTGTCGTGGAACGACCCGGTGCAGATCAAGCGCGTCATGGACGCCGGGGCCCACGGGGTCATCGTGCCCATGATCAACACCGCAGAGCAGGCCCGGGCCGCCGTGGCCGCCGTGCGCTACCCCGCCCGGGGCACGCGCGGGGTGGGCCTGGCCCGCGCCCAGGGCTACGGCACGCGCTTTGCCCAGTACAAGGACTGGCTGGAGGACAACGCCACGGTCATCGTCCAGGTGGAGCACATCGAGGCCGTGCGCAACCTTGAGGACATCCTGGCCGTGGACGGGGTGGACGGCTTCATCGTCGGCCCCTACGACCTGTCGGGCTCCCTCGGCCTGCCCGGAGCCTTCGACCATCCCGACATGCTCGCCGCCATGAGCCGCATCCGCGAGGTGGCCGCCGCCGTGGGCGCGCGCTCGGGCATCCACGTCATCGAACCCGACCCCGAGGAGCTGGCCATGCGCCTGGGCCAGGGCTACACCTTCGTGGCCTACAGCCTGGACGTGCGCATGCTCGACGTGGCCAGCCGCGCCGGGCTGGCCGCCGCCCGCAAAGGATAGCCGCCCATGAACGTCATCGCCGTCATCCCCGCCCGCATGGGCTCTTCGCGTTTTCCCGGCAAGCCCCTGGCGCCCATCGCGGGCATCCCCATGATCGGCCACGTCTGGAAACGCACGGCCCTGGCCCTGGGCCAGGACAATACCTGGGTCGCCACCTGCGACCGCGAGATTTTCGACTATATCGAGTCCGTGGGCGGGCACGCGGTTATGACCGCCGACACCCACGAGCGCTGCACCGACCGCACCGCCGAGGCCATGCTCAAGATCGAGGCCCACACCGGGCGCGCCGATGTGGTGGTCATGGTCCAGGGCGACGAACCCCTGGTGACCCCGGAGATGATCCGCCAGGCCGTGGCGCCCTTCGAGGCCGACCCCGCGGTGCAGGTGGTCAACCTCATGGGCGACCTGCAAACCCGCGAGGAGCACGACGACCCCAACGAGGTCAAGGTCGTGGTCGACCTGGCGGGCAACGCCCTGTACTTCTCGCGCGAGCCGATCCCCTCGTGGAAGAAGGGCGCCCGGCATGTGCCCATGTACAAGCAGGTCTGCATCATCCCCTTCCGGCGCGACTTCCTGCTGACCTTCAACCGCCTGGCGCCCACGCCTCTGGAGGAGGTCGAGTCCGTGGACATGCTGCGCCTGCTGGAGCACGGGTACAAGGTACGCATGGTCCACACCGGGGGCCGCAACATCGGGGTGGACACCGCCCGCGACCTGGCCGTGGCCGAGGCGCTCATGGCCGAGGACCCCATCTTCCCCGCCTACGCCCGGGAACTGGGGAGCTAGGAGGATGCCGGTCATGAACGAGCTGGTCGCCGTTTTCGGGGGTTCGGGCTTCCTGGGCAGCCACGTCTGCGACGAGCTGACGCGGGCCGGATACCGCGTGCGCGTCTGCGACCTGGCGCCCTCGCCCCATCTGCAACCCGGGCAGGAGATGCTCCGCTGCGACATCCTGGACCCGGAGGCCGTGGCCCGGGCCGTGGACGGGGCCGACCACGTCTACAACTTCGCCGGGCTGGCCGACATCGACGAAGCCCGCGACAAGCCCATCCGCACCCTGGAGCTCAACGTCATGGGCAACGCCCACATCCTGGAGGCCTGCAAGGCCGCCGGGGTGCGGCGCTACGTCTTCGCCAGCACGGTGTACGTCTATTCCGAGAAGGGCTCCTTCTACCGCGCAAGCAAGCAGGCCTCCGAGCGCGTCATCGAGGCCTACCACGAACGCTACGGCGTGCAGTACACCATCCTGCGCTACGGGTCGCTCTACGGGCGCCGCGCCGACATGCGCAACGGCATCTACCGCATCCTGCACTCGGCCCTGACCCAGGGCCATGTGACCTACTCCGGCACCGGCGACGAGCAGCGCGAGTACATCCATGTGCGCGACGCCGCGCGCCTGTCCGTGCGCATCCTGGACGAACAGTACGCCAACCAGCACGTCATCCTCACCGGGCCCTACCCCTACAAGGTCCGCGACCTGATGGACATGGTCCGCGAAATCATGGGCAACAAGCCGGACATCCGCTTCCTGAACAAACCCCTGGGCGGACACTACAAGATCACGCCCTACGCCTTCCTGCCCCGGCTGGGCACCAAGCTCGTGGGCGAGTCCTACACCGACATGGGCCAGGGCCTGCTGGACTGCCTGGCCGAGATGCACGACACCCTGACCGACGACACCACCGGTTAGGGCCCCCCGGGGGGCCCTTGCCGCCACCCACCCCACGCCGCCGGGCCGCCCGGCGCACATGGAGCCGAACCGCAATGCGCATCCCGTTCATCGATCTCAAAAAGCAGTTCCACCGCCTGGAGCCGGAAATCCGCCGCCGCATGGACGAGGTCCTGGCCCACGGGCAGTTCATCCTCGGGCCCGAGGTGGCCGAGCTGGAGCGCGAGCTGGCCGCCTTCACGGGCGTGCGCCACGCCATCGCCTGCTCCAGCGGCACCGACGCCCTCCTGCTGGCCCTCATGGCCCACGAGGTGGGCCCGGGCGACGCCATCTTCCTGCCGCCCTTCACCTTCGTGGCCACCGCCGAGGTCGTGGCCCTGCTGGGCGCCACCCCCGTGTTCGTGGACTCCGATCCCGAAACCTTCAACATGGACCCCGAGGCCCTGCGCCGGGCCCTGCGCGCCCTGGACACCGGCGATCCCGGCCTGCACCCCCTGCCCGCCACCACCGGCAAGCTCACGCCCAAGGGCGTCATCCCCGTGGACATCTTCGGCCTGTCCGCCGACTACGCGCCCATCCAGAGCCTGGCCGACAAGCACGGCCTGTTCGTGCTCGAAGACGCGGCCCAGAGCTTCGGCGGCCTCTATGGCGACAAACGCTGCGGGGCCCTGGGCCACGTCGGCGCCACGAGCTTCTTCCCGGCCAAGCCCCTGGGCTGCTACGGCGACGGCGGAGCGGTGTTCACCGACGACGACGAGCTGGCCGCGCTGATGCGCTCGCTGCTCTTCCACGGCAAGGGCGGCCACCGCTACGACAACGACCGCATCGGCATCAACGGCCGGCTGGACACCCTCCAGGCCGCCGTGCTGCTGCCCAAGCTGACCGTGTTCCCCGACGAGCTGGACGCCCGCCAGCGCGTGGCCCGGCGCTACACCGAGCTGCTCGCGCCCGTGCCCGGGCTGACCCTGCAAGCCATCCCCGAGGGCTGCCGCAGCGCCTGGGCCCAGTTCTCCTTCCTGCACGAGCGGCGCGACGCCATCCAGGAGGCCCTGCACGCGGCGGGCATCCCCACGGCCATCTACTATCCCAAGCCGCTGCACATGCAAAAGGCCTTCGCCGACCTGGGCTACCGGCCGGAGGACATGCCCGTGTCCCTGGACCTGTCCAGGCGCATCCTGAGCCTGCCCATGCACCCCTACCTGGACGACGCGCTCATCGAGGAGATCTGCGCCGTCGTGGCCGAAGCGGCCGTCTAGGGAGGCCCGGGCATGCACGCCGGTCCCGGAACGCACGCCCCCGCGCGCCGCGTGGTCCGGGACCGGCTCGCCCTCCTGGCCGTGCTGGTTGCGGCCTGGCTGGCGGGGTTGTACCCCCGGCTGCTGGAGCTGCCCCTGTGGGCCCATCCGCTGCTGGCCGTGGACGGCGAGCCGCTCATGGCCACCCACGACGCCTACGCCTGGCTGGCGGGCGCGCGCGGCCTGGGCATCGGCGCGGGCTCGCCCATGTCCGGGCTCATCGCCGGGGCGGCGGGGCTCCTTGGCGTGTCCCCGGGGCTGGCGGCCTTCTGGATTCCGGCCCTGGCCGCGCCGCTGGTGGGCGTGGCCACGGCCCTGTGGGCCCGGACCCTGGCCGGAACCCCCGCCGCCCTGGGCGCGGGGCTGCTGGCCTCCACCGCCCCGGGATTCCTGCACCGCACGCGCCTGGGCTTCTACGACACGGACATCGTCACCCTGCTCTTTCCCCTGGTCCAGTGCTGGCTGCTGGCCCGCTGGCTGACCCCGTGGCTGCGCCGCCCGGGGGGCCGGGAGGCGGACGCGCCCAAGGACGGGCCGGGCCCGCTGGCGCCCCTGCTGGCCGGGCTGGCCATGGCCCTGGGCGGCGGGCAGTGGCACCCGCGCCTGGCCGACTACGCCGCCGGGGCCCTGTGGCTCACGGCGGTCCTGATCCTTGCGGCCGCGCGGCCGGGAACACGGCCCCGGCTGCTGGCCGGGCTGGCCGTATGCGGGCTGGCGGCCTTCGGCGGGCTGCCGGGGCTGGCCGGGGCCCTGGCCCTGGCCGGGCTGCTGTGGCTGCGGACCGACCGCGCCCTGCCCGCGCCCTGGCGGCCCTGGCTCGCGGCGGCCCTGGCGGCGGCGGCCCTGGCGGGCACCCCGCAGCTGGGCACCCTGGCCCACCGCGCCCAGGGGCTGGCGGCCCTGTACGCCCCCTCCCGGGTGGAGCAGCGCGCCCCCGCCGAGGAGGCCGCCACGGCCCGCTATCCGGGGGTGATCCAAAGCGTCATCGAGGCCCGCAGCGCGCCGCTGGATGAAGCCCTGGCCAGGCTCGCGCCCCGGGCCTGGATCGCCGGGGCCGGGCTGGCGGGTTTCGCCGCCGTGGCGCTGCTGCGGCCGGTGGCGCTGCTGCTGGCGCCCCTGGCGGCGCTGGTCTTCTTCGGCTCCACCCTGGGCACGCGGGTGACCATGTTCGGCGGCCCCGCCGTGGCCCTGGGGCTGGCCGTACCCCTGGCCTGGGGCCTGGAGCGGCTCACCCGGGGCCGCCCCGGGGGCGGCGCGCTCCGCCTGGGGGCCCAGGCCCTGCTGGCCGGGGCCCTGCTCCTGCCCGTGCACCAGGCGGCCTCGGCCCTGCGCCCGGCCCCGGCCATCACCGCCCAGCACGTCCGGGCCCTCAAGGCCCTGGCCGCGCAGGCCGAACCAGGGGCGGCCCTGTGGACATGGTGGGACTGGGGCTACGCCGCCCAGTACCACGCGGGCCTGCCGACCTTCGCCGACGGCGCGCGGCACAGCGGGCAGGTCCTCTACCCCCTGGCCCTGGTCATGACCACGCCCCTGCCGCGCCAGGCGCGGCAGATGATGCAGTACGCCGCCCTGCGCGACATGCGCCCCTGGGAGACCTTCGACCGGCGCACGGCGGCCGAGGTCCGTGAATTCGTGGCCTCCCTGGGCGCCGCGCGCTACGACCTGCGCGCCGCGCCGCCCCAGTACCTGCTGACCAGCTGGGAGGCCGTGCGCCTGGCCCACTGGATCACCTACTACGGCACCTGGGACGTGACCGCCGGGCAGGGCGTGCACGGCAGCCACACGCGCCTGGGCGCCTTCACCCTGGACCGCGAGGCCGGGATGCTCACCCCCGAGGGCCAGGCCGCGCTGGCCCTGCGCAGCGCCGACGAGCTGACCCCGGCGGGCCGCGAGGCGCGCCGCTACGACCGCGACCACGGGCCGCGCCTGCTCGTCAACCGCCCTGCGGGCCAGGCCGTGCTCCTGGACGACCTGACCTACAACGGGATGCTGGTCCGGCTGCTGCTGTGCGCGCCCGACGATCCGGAGATCGCCGAGCACTTCAGCCTGGTGTACGAGGGGTTTCCCCTGGTGCGCATCTGGCGCGCCAAGCGGGAGGAGGCGCCCCGGCCCCGGGAAGGGACCGGCGCGCGCCGGGAGGGGGAGTCCGGCTAGGGCGCGCCCTGCTGGAAATGGCGCTCGATGACGGCGGCGTCGTCCTTGCCCGCGGCCATGCCAAGGGCCTTGGCCTCGCCGTGGCAGACGAAGCCGCCGCCCGCGTGGTTGACGTAGCCCGCCGAAAGGACTGTGGAGTAGGGCATCTGCTCGCGCAGTTCGTCGTGTTCGATGCGGTCCGGGAACAGCACGGGAATGGCCTGCCCGGAAAAATCCTCGAAAATGATGTACTTCATCGCGGCACCTCGCGCCCGGTCCTGTGGTTCGCTCCGCCCCTGGCGGACCCGCATCCTATACCGGCTTCGGGCGGTGATGTAAACGCCGCCCCCCGCCGCACACCGCCTGTTGCCCCCTCCACGGCGGGCCAGCGCCGCATGCAGCCCCGATGTTGCGGCCCCGCAATCCGGAAAATGCGCAATGCCATGCGCCCGGAGAAAAAACACCGCCGCCGTAAAGCGACGGAAGATTCCGGCATTCCGGAACCACCCATATTGAACTCGCCTCCAGGGCACTGCACCCCGGGTATGCCGCCCACTGAAAACGGCCTCTGCGGCGACGCGGAAAGAAAGCTCTTGCACCGATCCATGCACATGCGTATATACTATTTCAAATCACACCCCCCCCGCCATCAGGAGCAACCGGAAAATTTTACGGTTATGGGACGCCGGGACATCACGACACAACCTTGCATCAAGGAGCGTGAACAATGGACGACCATCTGAAGGAAGCCCTGGAAATAGTCAGGGCCCAGGCCAGCGTCAGGACAATGACCGAGGACGAGATCACCTCCATGGTCCGTAAGCTCGCGGCGGGCATCCGCGACATCGCCGAGGGCGAATTCTCCGCCGAGCCCCAGGAGGCCGCCCTGGACCCCAAAAAGGCCATCCGCGAAAAGTCCATCATCAACCTCGAAGACGGCAAGGCGTACAAGATCCTGACCAGGAAGAACCTGGCCAAGTTCGGCCTGACGCCCGACGAGTACCGCGAAAAATGGGGCTACAAGAAGGGCACGCCGCTCATCTGCAAGAGCCTGCAACGCGAGCGGCGCAAGAAGATGAAGGAAATGGAGCTGTGGACCAAGCGCACCAAGGCCCGCAAGAAGAAATGACGGGCGGGGCGCCCGGGGCCGCCTGGCGGCCCCGGGGTGCCGGCCTCACGCCCCGGGCCGCTCCAGGAACCAGCGGTAGGTGGCGGCGATGCCCTCGCGCAGCCCGATGCCCGGGCGCCAGCCCAGCTCCCTGAGCCGCGACACGTCCAGAAGCTTGCGCGGGGTGCCGTCGGGCCGCGACGGGTCGAACACGATGCGCCCCTGGTAGCCCACCGCCTCGGCCACCATCCCGGCCAGCTCGGCGATGGTCACGTCCTGCCCGCTGCCGACATTGACGATCTCCTCGGCGTCGTAGTGGTCCATGAGGTGCAGGCAGGCCGAGGCCAGGTCGTCCACGTGCAGGAACTCGCGCCGGGGCGTGCCCGAGCCCCAGACCGCGACCTCCGCCTGCCCGGCGGCCTTGGCCGCGTGGAAGCGGCCCATGAGCGCGGGCAGCACATGGGAGGACTCGGCGTCGAAGTTGTCGTGGGGGCCGTAGAGGTTGGTGGGCATGAGGCAGATGGCCGCGAAGCCGTACTGGCGCCTGTAGGCCTGGCACATCTTGATGCCCGCGATCTTGGCCACGGCGTACCACTGGTTGGTGGGCTCCAGGGCCCCGGAGAGCAGGTATTCCTCGCGCAGGGGCTGGGGCGCGAACTTGGGGTAGATGCACGACGACCCCAGGAACAGCAGCTTCCTGACCCCGGCCTTCCAGGCGCTGTGGATGACGTTGGTCTGTATGGCCAGGTTGTCGCGGATGAACTCCGCCGGGCGGATGTCGTTGGCATGGATGCCGCCCACCCGGGCGGCGGCCAGCAGCACATACTCGGGCCGCTCGGCCTCGAACAGGGCGTCCACGGCGTCCTGGCGGGTCAGGTCGCACTCGGAGCGGGTGCGGGTCATGATGGCGGTGTGGCCTGCGGCGCGCAGGGCGCGCACCAGGGCGGAGCCCACAAGCCCCCCGTGACCGGCCACGAAAATCTTGGAATCCTTCTGCATTGTCCCCTCGCTTCTTGGTGATGACCCGGGCATTCTAGCCGCTTTCGCCCCGGGAGGGAACAGCCCGGCGACCATCCGGAACCGGGGCTTTCCTGCGGGCCGGGATGCGGGTATCATCCTGCCAATGCCGCAGACTCCGCCACCACCCGGCCCCGGAGCCCCCGGGGCGCAGGCCGGGCCCGCAACGGGGCCCGAGGATCTCGTCCGCGCGGGCGTTCCCGTGGAACACCTGCAGATCGGCGAGTGCATCCTGTCGCGCCGCCCGGTGCTGGTGACCACGGTGCTCGGCTCGTGCGTGGCGGTGACCTTCCACCACGCGCCCACGGGCACCGGGGCCATATGCCACGCCATGCTCCCCGGCGGCGCCGGGCCTGGCTCCGGGGGCATGGGCCCCTGCCGCTGCGTGGACACGGCCGTGGCGGCGATCCTGGGGCGCCTGGACGCGCTGAAGCTGTCCCGCCGGGAGCTGGTGGTCAAGCTGTTCGGCGGCGGCTTCACCATCCAGCCCGAGCGCAAGGGCCCCCTGCGCGACATCGTGGACGTGGGCCGCAAGAACGTGGAGGCCGCCCGGCGCGAGCTGGCCCGCCACGGGCTGACCCCGGCGGGCGAGAAGGTCCTTGGCGACCGGGGCCGCAAGCTCTTCTTCCACACCGCCAGCGGCGAGATCTGGCTGCGCTTCGTCAACGCCCCGGCACAGGCCACCACCCGCGAATAAGCCCCGGGAGCGGCCCCGGCCCGGGGTCAGCCCCCCTGGCCGCCCGCCCCGTCCCCGGGCGCCCCGCCCGTCTTCTCCATGCCGATGAAAAACATGAGCAGCGCCGGGGTGACGAACACGGTGAACACCGTGGAAAACGCCAGCCCCGAGAGGATCACCGCGCCCAGGCCGGAATACAGCTCCGAGCCCGGCCCCGGCATCACCGCCAGGGGCAGCATGCCGAAGATGGAGGTCAGCGCGCTCATGTAGATGGGCCGCAGGCGCGTACGCACGGAGTCGAGCACGGCCTCCTTGTGGCCCATGCCGCCCTCGCGGATGTTGTTCAGCGACTGGTGGACGATGAGGATGGCGTTGTTGACCACGACTCCGATGAGGATGACGAAGCCGAGCATGGTCAGCACGTCCAGGGGCCGCAGCACGAAGAGGTTCTGCACGCGCAGGCCCACGAACCCGCCCGCGGCGGCCAGGGGCACGGTGAACAGGATCACCAGCGGGTAGATGAAGTTGCCGAACAGCGCGGACATGAGCAGGTAGATGATGACCACCGCCAGCACGAAGTTCCATTGCAGGGTCTTGCGGGTCTCCTGGAGCTTGTCCGCCGCGCCGGACAGGCGCACGTCCACCCCG
>NZ_JALNWM010000120.1 GCF_023230885.1 Desulfocurvus sp.
CACCAGGGTCCAAAGGATGTTGGCGTTGTCCTGGGTCAGCAGTTCGGGGGCGTCCTGGGCCAGGGCGCACGCGGGTGACGAGGCGGCCACGGCGAGGGCCCCCAGGGCGAAGTACAGCCCGGAGAGCGGCCTTTTCAAAAGGGAGCGGGTGATAAGCATTCCTGGAACCTCCTGGCAACAACGGTTGTGGTGCATCTGGCGCCCAGACGCACCCCCCGATGAGCAAGGAGTGGGCCAAGAATATAATACGTTGTATTTAAAGGGCTTAATGGCCGAGGCTGGAGCGGGCGGTGTTTTGGATGGGAAAAATTAACAAAAAAAGAAACACCTGGAAACCATAAAAAGACAGATTTGTAAAAAACAGCCAACAAAGCGTCCTGTTGAGAGGGCGATTTTTGTCGCTTTAGACAAAAATGCATAAATAGCCCTTGAGGAGCGGCCTGGGGCAGCGGCCCCGGAGCTGGGCCGCCCGGGCGGCCTGGGGCTGCGGGCTGGTTCTGCCGGGGCGTTGGCAGGTCCGGCCCGGGCCGTCGGCGACGCTGCCGGGCCTGCGGGCCCATTCTGCGGGGGGGGCGCAGGCCCGTGGGGCGCGGCGGCCAAGGCCGCGGCCCGCCTTGGGTGGGCTGTTGCCCGCCCGGCGGGCCAGGCTCCCGGCCCTGGGGCTCCCGTGCGGGCGCGCTGTCTCCCGGCGGGGGCGGGCTCCTGGCGGCGGCACCGGGGCTGGCCGGGGTCGCGCAGGTCGTCGGCGGCCCGGCGTCCCGCCGGGCCCGGGGCCGGGCCACAGGGTTGGCCGGGGGGGCATCCCCCGGGCCAACCCGGCAATTGCGTTGGCGCACGCCCGGCCGGACCGCTCAGGGCCGGGCGGAAATCTCCCCCAGCCTCACGGCTGGGCGCGGCAGCCGCCGGAGCGGCAGGGGCCCTTGGGCGCGTGGAACAGCGTGCCGCCGAACTCCAGGGCCGGGGCGTCTTCGTAACCGAAGGCCCCGGCCAGCAGCACGGCGGGGAAGCCGTGGCGGCAGGCGTTGTAGGCGCGGGCGGCCTCGTTGTATGCCAGCCGCGCCAGGGCCACCTGGTGCGCGGCGTCGTCCAGTTCCAGGAACAGGCCTCCCAGGTTGGCCGGGGGAGTCTGGTCCGGTTCGGGCCGGGCCAGGGCCCGCAGGCGGGTCAGCAGGATGTCCAGGCGTTCCTCGGCACGCACCAGCTCGCGCAGGGCCAGGGGCTCGCCGTGCCCTGCGGCCCGCGCGGCTGCGGAGGCCGCCGTCCGGGCGCCGGACAGCTCCGCCAGGGTCTCGTCGGCCTGGGGCCCCTGGGGCAGATGCTGGCGGGCCGCCTCGCCCAGGGTCGCCACGATGTCGTGGCGCCTGCGCAGGGCCGCGTCGGTGCGGGCCAGGGCCTCCAGGCACTGCCTGCGCAGGGCCGCCAGCCGTCCGCGGATCAGGGCCGCGCACAGGCCGATGCCCAGCAGTGCGGCGGCGAAGGCGAAAAGCGCGCTCATGATCCCCCCTTCCCCGGCCTCCGGGGGCGGCCCGGGGCGCGGAGTGCCGCCACTATAGAACAACCTCCGCAGCGCGGCAAGGCGCGCCGCCGGGATGGGTGCCTTCGCCCCGCCTCCGGAGGGGCTCCCGGAAGCGCCCGCCCGGGGCGCCCGCCTGGCTGTTCCCGGCCGGGAGCGGACCCCGCGCCGGGGCCACCCGCCCCCGGGAGCTCCGGGAGCCGGGGCGGCCCCTGGCCGCCCCGGCGTTCCCCCGCGGCCTTGCCGTCCCCTTTGCCCCGCGCGGCTTCCCGGGCAGAAGAAAAGGCCCTCCGGGGAGGGCCTTTGGGGGGTCTGGGGGGCCGGGGCCGGGGCTATTCGGCCTTGGGCGTGTCGTCGCCTCCGGGGGCCGTCCGGTCCGCCGGGGGCGTTTCGGAGCCGGAAGCCTTGGCCCTGGCGCCGGTCTTCTTCTTGGGCTGGGGCGGCGTGCCCTTGAGCAGCAGGGGTTCCTTGACCACCGCGGGCTTGCGGTGCTGGTTCTTCATGCTCAGGCTGTTGACCGGGCAACTGTCCACGCAGACCGAGCAGTAGACGCAGGCGTAGGGGTCGCAGTCCCAGGTGCCGGTGGTGCGGTCCACGGTGATGCACTGGGATGGGCACTTCTTGGCGCACATGCTGCAGAAGATGCACTTGTCCATGTCGTTGACGAGTTCGCCCCGGAAGTTCTCGAAGGGCTCGCGCACGACGAAGGGATAGGCCCGGGTGGCCTTGGGCCTCACGAAGTTCTTGAGGATGTTCTGGGTCATGAACAACATGGCGGCCTCCCTTAGCGTTCCGTGCAGGAGATGCACGGGTCGATGGACAGGACCACGACGGGCACGTCGGCCAGCTCCAGCCCGCCGACCATGGCCAGCAGCGGGGGCACGTTGGCGAAGGTGGGCGTGCGGATGCGGCAGCGGTCGAGGAACTTGGTGCCGTTGGCCTTGATGTAATAGAGCAGCTCGCCGCGCGGCTGTTCCACGCGCACGACGACCTCGCCCTCGGGGTTGCCCTTGACGGGCACGCGGGTGTCGCCCTCGGGCAGCCGCGCGATGGCCTGGCGCACCAGGTCGATGGATTGCAGCACCTCGCGGAAGCGCACGGTGCTGCGGGAGTAGGAGTCGCCCCCGGTTTCCACCACGGGTTCGAAGTCCAGGTCGCTGTAGGCGGAGTAGCCGAGCTGGCGCATGTCCTGGGCGACGCCGGAGCCGCGCAGGGTCGGACCGGCCGCGCCCAGCTCCAGGGCCTGCTCGCGGGTCAGCACGCCCACGCCCACGGTGCGCGCCTTGACGGTGTAGTCTTCGAGCATGGTCTTTTGCAGCGCCTTGACGCCCTGCTCGACCTCGACCAGGCCCTCCAGGATCCAGCGCAGCTGCTCGGGGGACAGGTCGTAGCGGGTGCCGCCCACGACGTTGACGGAAATGATCACGCGGTTGCCCGCCGTGGCCTCCATCATGTCCATGATCTTTTCGCGGACCTTCCAGAACTGCTGGAAGACGCTTTCGAAGCCGAAGGCGTCGGCGAACAGGCCAAGCCAGAGCAGGTGGCTGTGCACGCGGTGCAGCTCGCCCCAGATGACGCGCAGGAAGCGGCCCCGGTCGGGCACTTCGACGCCCATGAGGGTTTCGATGCCCTGGCAGTATGCCTTGGCGTGGATGCACGAGCAGATGCCGCACACGCGCTCCACGATCTGGATCATCTGGTGGTAGTCGCGGATCTGGACGAGCTTTTCCAGGCCCCGGTGGACATAGCCCAGGGCGGGGACGGCTTCCTTGACGATTTCGTCCTCGACCACCAGCTTCAGGTGTACCGGCTCGGGGAGCACCGGGTGCTGGGGGCCGAAGGGAATTATGGTTCTGGCCATGGCGTATCCTTACTGCTTGGTGATCTTGACGTTGGAGACGAGGGGGACTTCGGTGACCTCCGCATCCAGGTACAGGGTGCGGTTGAAGTCCAGGATCAGGCCGTCGAACGAGACGCCGAACTGGTCGCGCAGCTCGTTTTCCACCAGCAGGGCGGCGAAGAGGATGCCGGAGATGCTGGGCACGGGCCGGTCCTTGGGCTGGCGCATGCGCAGATGGACCAGCTCCAGGTCCTTGTCGAAGTGGTAGAGGATGTCCAGGTCGTTTTCGTCGATCTCGGTGCAGGTCATGGTCACCAGGCGGTAGCCCGCGTTCTTCAGCCGCAGGACCTCGCTGGCGACGGTTGCCTGGGTGACCTCGGTGATGTTCTCGATCATGTGCGTTGCTCCCTATGCGCCCTGCTCGGCGGCTTCGACCTTCTCGGCGAACTTCTGCAGCCCCAGGACCACGCCGTCGATGATGGCCTCGGGCTTGGCCGGGCAGCCGGGCACATACACGTCCACGGGGATGACCTTGTCCACGCCGCCGACCACGTTGTAGGCCTCGCGGAACACGCCGCCCGAGGTGCCGCAGGCGCCGATGGCGATGACGGCCTTGGGCTCGGGCATCTGGTCGTAGAGGTTCTTCAGGACCTTCTTGTTGCGGTGGTTCACGGTGCCGGTGACGAGCAGGATGTCGGCGTGCTTGGGGTTGCCGACGTTGACGATGCCGAAGCGCTCCACGTCGTACATGGGGGTCAGGCAGGCCAGCACCTCGATGTCGCAGCCGTTGCAGCTCCCGCAGTCGAAGTGCATGATCCAGGGCGACTTGACGCGCGATTTCTTGATGAATGACTTTATCATGGCGCTATATCTTGGCGTACAGCCAGATGAGGTTCACGACGGAGAGGCCCAGGCCGATGCACCAGACATACTTGAGCATCCAGCGCCAGGTCATGCGGGCCATTGTGTTGTCGATGATTATCTCGGCCATGTAGGTCACGGCCAGGAGCAGGGTCATCATCAGCACGTTGGTGGACCAGAACAGGGCGCACACGCCAAGCACCAGCACGGTCTCGTACCAGTGGGCGATCTCGATGATGCCGAGGTAGGGGCCCGAGTACTCCGTGAGCACGCCCTTGACCAGCTCCTGGTGCCCGTGGTGCGAGGTGGAGAAGTCGAAGGGCGACTTGCGCAGCTTGATGGTCAGGGCGTAGCCCAGCACGATGAACATCAGCGGGAGCTGGAGGAGCAGCGGGGTCTCGTGGGCCAGGATGTCGCTGACCTGGAAGCTGCCCGTGGCCAGGTAGAGGCTGACGAAGACCAGGATCAGCAGGGGCTCGTAGGTCAGCACCTGGATCAGCTCGCGCTGGGCGCCCACCTGGCTGTAGGGCGAGGGCACGCTCATGGCGCCCATGACCAGGAACACCGCGCCGATGGCCTGGACGAAGAAGATGAGCAGCAGGTCGCCCTGCAGGAAGAACAGCACGCACGACAGGGCGGCGGCCACAAGGTAGACCCAGGCGCACAGCACCAGCCAGGGGTTGGAGGCCATGGGCTGCTTGCCGAAGAGCTTGGCCACGTCATAGAAGGCCTGCATGATCGGCGGGCCCTGGCGCGACTGGAACCAGGCCGTGAGCCTGCGGTCGATGCCGGCCAGAAGGCCGCCCGCCAGCGGAGCCAGGACGAGCCCGACGAGGATCAGCAAAATGGTGGTGATCATTACAGGGCACCTCCGATCATGAGCACGATGAGCGCCGCCGCGGCCACGTTGACGAAGGTCGTCAGCCGCTCTTCACCGAACAGCCCGGGCAGGTAGTAGTTGCCCGCCACGGCGCCGACCGGCTGGTTCATGGGGCCGTTCCAGGTTCCGTCGGGGTTCATGTCGATGTTCGCCCCGGACATGTAGGGCGCGCTGTAGGCCGTGGCGCGCGAGCGCCGGGCCGCGCGCAGGGCCAGGAGCAGCCCGGCGCCCAGCACCGCGAAGAGCGGATAGAGGTAGAAGGCTTCGATGGGGCTCGGCATGGCGGGCAGCATGGGGGCGACCACCGCGTCGTACACCTGGGGCGCGGCCACGGACAGCAGCACCGCCCCGGCCACCAGGGCCAGCAGCGGCACGCGGATCAGCGCGGGCAGGCCCTCGGGCGCGGGGCGCCCGCCGCCGGGGGCGGCCAGCAGGGTGCCCGCCCAGCGCGCCCAGTAGACCACGGTCAGCGCGCTGGCCAGGGCCATCATGGTCACCACCACCAGCTGGCCCGAGGCCGACTCGATGGCCAGCCACTTGGCCATGAGCACCCCAAAGGGCGGCAGGAGCATGGTCAGGATGCCGGTGATGGTGATCCAGGCGGTCTGGGGCATGCGCAGGTACAGGCCGCGCATGTCCTCGATGTCGCGCGAGCCGATGCGTTGCTCGATGGTGCCAACGCACAGGAAGAGCAGGGCCTTGGACACGGCGTGGAAGATGATCAGGAAAATGGCCGCCGCCGTGGCCGCGGGGGTGTTGATGCCCGCGCAGGCGATGATCAGCCCCAGGTTGGAGATGGTCGAGTAGGCCAGGATCTTCTTGCCGTTGGACTGGCCGATGGCCAGGGCCGCGCAGGCCAGGAACGTGAAGGCCCCGCACAGGGCCACGCCGTCGGACACGAAGCTGCCCGCGTAGGCCGGGGCCATGCGCAGGACCACATACACGCCCGCCTTGACCATGGTGCTCGAGTGCAGCAGGGCCGAGACCGGGGTCGGCGCGACCATGGCGCCCAGCAGCCAGCTCTGGAAGGGCACCTGGGCGGCCTTGGTGAAGCCCGCGAGGCAGATGAGGCCCATGCCCACCAGCAGCCCGGCGCCCGCGCCGCCCGAGGCCAGGATGACCTGGATGTCCAGGCTGCCGACGCTGGCGTAGGTGAACATCATGCCCAGCACGAAGGCCAGCCCGCCCGCGGAGTTCATCCACAGGGCGCGCACGGCGTTCTTCACGGCGATTTCGGTGCCGTCGTGGCCGATGAGCATGAACGAGCACAGGGTGGTGCTCTCGAAGAAGAAATACAGCCACAGGATGTTGTTGGCCATGACCAGCCCGTTCATGGCGCCCAGGAAGAGCACCAGGAACAGGAAAAAGCGCGGCTGGCGAGATGCCTCAAGGTGCAGGTGCTCCTCGTGCTCCTTCATGTACGGCAGGGCGAACACGCAGATGAGCGAGCCGACGATGGAGATGATCAGCACCATGACCGCCGAGAGCTGGTCCACATGGAACGCGGGCACCTGGGCCGAATGGTCGACCCAGAACAGCTCGAGGATCAGCAGGCCGAGCATCTGCAGGACGCTGAAGATTTTGATGAGCAGGTTGCCGTGTTTGAAACCGTAGAACAGGATCACGCCGAGCAGGGCGAAATCCAGGACCGAGACGATCAGGCCCCAGCCCAGGCCCAGAAAGGGACCCGGGGAGTAGGAAATGGGCCCCGCCGACAGGAGCGCCACCGACGCGGCGGTGAGGATCGCGGCCGTGGCCAGCACGACCAGCGACCGCAGAAAGGCCGCGCGCAACAGGTAGCACGCGAGCCCGGCCGCGAACGGCAGGAGCACAAGAAGTATGATCTGTGTGGACATGGTAACCCCTTCGCAAAGATTGCCGCCAAACAACACACACGGCGCCCCGCAGCGGAGGCGGGGCGCTCCCTCCCAAGGATTCCCGCCCTTGGAGGGAATGGCCTGTGTAGGAAAGAAACCCCATCAGGTCAACATGTTCGGGGCATCTGCCCCGCAAGGGCGCCCGCCGGGCGTCCGGCGCGGCCGCGGCCGCGCCGCGTGTCGGGCCCACGCCGTGGGGCCGCAGGGGCCAGCGATGCATAACATATTGTATTAATGCGGCATAACCGGGGCGCCGCGTGCAGGGAACAGGGGCGTGGGCGGCGCCCGAAGTGCGCAGAAAATAGATACGTTTTTATTTTCAGTATATTCTGTTTGTGTGAACAAACAAGAGCGGTGCGCGAAAAAACAGCGGCGCCGGGGGCTTTTGGCGGTGCCGCGGTAGGAAATCGTTCCGGCAAAGGGCCTGAAAGAAGATGAAAAACCCCGGACGTTGCGCTATGCTGCGCGGCATGGGAAGCCACGACGAACAGGACGGCGCTCCGGGAACGGTGCGCGACAGGCTCATCGGCCTGGGCGCGGGCTCGATCCGGAAAAGCTACTATCCCGAGCTGCGCCAGCGCCTGGAAGAGCTGGACCGCATGCACGGCTACCTGGTCAGCGTGCTCGACGCCATGCCGTCGGCCATCCTGGGCGTGGATGCCACCCTGCGGGTGACCCGGGCCAACCGCGCCGCCGCAGCCCTGGCCGGGCTGTCGCGCGGGGAGCTGGAGGGGCGGCTGCTGGGCGACGCCTTCCCCGCGCTGCGCGCCCCGCTGGCCGGGGCGGCCCTGGCCGTGGCCCAGGGCCGGGCCCTCGAACGCCACGCCGCCGAGGCGGAACCGGAGACTCCCGGGGCCGCCCCCGGGCCGCGCTACTACGACATCATTGTGTCGCCCATCGAGGCCGGGCGCAGCGCCGTGGTCCGCCTGGACGACGTGACCGACCGCGTGCGCCTGGACCGGCTCATCGTGCAGACCGAAAAGATGGTTTCCCTCGGGGGGCTGGCGGCGGGCATGGCCCACGAGATCAACAATCCCCTGGGCGGCATCCTCCAGGGCGCGCAGAACATCCAGCGCCGCCTGGAACCCGACCGGCCCGAGAACAGGCAGGCCGCGCGCGAGGCGGGCTGCACCGTCGAGGCCGTCCGCGACTACGCCCGGCGCCGGGGCATCCTGCGCTTCCTCGACGGCATCCGCGACTCGGGGAGCCGCGCGGCGGCCATCGTGCGCCACATGCTCGATTTCAGCCGGGGCGGCGAAACCCGCCGCGCGCCGTACTCCCTGGCGCGGGTGGTGGACGAGGCCCTGGCCCTGGCCTCCCGCGACTTCGGGCTCGACCGCCAGGCCGGGATCCGCCGCCCGGCCGTGGAGCGCCGCTTCGCCCCGGACGTGCCCGAGGTGCTCATGAGCCGCACCGAGATCGAGCAGGTGGTGTTCAACCTGGTCAAGAACGCCGTGGAGGCCATGAACGAGGCGGGCGTCCCGGAGCCCCGGCTGGTCTTTCGCACCCGCGTCGAGGGCCGTTTCGCCGTCCTGGAGGTGGCCGACAACGGCCCGGGCATGGACGAGGAGACCCGCAGGCGCGTGTTCGACCCGTTCTTCACCACCAAGGAGGTCGGCCAGGGCACCGGCCTCGGGCTTTCGGTCTCCTATTTCATCGTGACCACCAACCACGGCGGCGAGTTCGTCGTGGACTCCCAGCCCGGCCGGGGCAGCCGCTTCATCATCCGCCTGCCCCTGTAGGCCGCCGCCGCGCCCCGCGCCCAGGCAGCGGCGGGCGTGGCGCCGGAAAACCTCCCGGACCCGCCGCGCCCCGCGCCCCGTGTCCTGACCGTCGGCCCGCGTCCGCCTCCCGCCGGAGGCGCCCGGGCCGCCGCCCTTTGCCTCCGCCCAGCCCCGCAGCGCGCAGCCCCGGAGCCGCTCCGGGCCTGCCCCTGGCGCGCAAGCAAAAAAGAGCGCCCGGTGGAACATCCACCGGGCGCGCTGCCCTCGGGCGGGCCCACAGCCTGCCCCGCTGCACCGGGTTCGCAGGGGGCCGCGAGCGGCCCGGCCCAAGGGACTGCGAGGCGTTTTCTTTGCGGAGCGGACCTGCCGGAGTCCACTCCCCCCCTCAACACCTTCGCTGATTTGATATATACGCAGTGCTATTCGCCTTGCCTATGGGGGAAAACCCGTATTTTCCGGCCCCTCCAGGCTGCCGTCCCGGCCCTCCCCGGTGCGGGCCTATGGCTGCGCGGGTGTCCATTCATAGATTTCGCCATCTTGCGGCAAGGGCATGACCAGCACCCCGTCGCGGATGCCATAGGAGCGCACACGCGCAAGGTCGCGCAGGACGCGCTCCCCTTCGGACTGGGGCGGGCAGAGGGCCCGGGTCGAGGCGAGCATGCCGAATTGCAACCCCCCGTCGGGCGTGGCCGTCCAGGTGCCCGTGGCGCGGTTGCAGTCCACCCGCAGGGCCGCGTGGCCGTCCGCCCCGAAAAACACGGTGTACAGCCGCGGGTCGGCCGGGCGCATGGCCTCCCCCGCCCCCCGCGCAGGCAGGATCGCCCGGAGCTCCCAGGATGTTCCCTCCAGCGGCGGAGCGGCCTCGCCCTGCCCGCCCCTGCCCGCGCAGCCGAACAGCACCGCCGCCACCAACACGCACATCAGGTATTTCATCCGCCGCTCCTTGGGGCCGACTTCACCGGGCCCCGGCTTTTGTTCCAATACCCCGAAAGGCCCGGCCCGGCAAACCCCGGGCCGCCCGCCGAACCGGGCGCAACGCGCAAAAGAAAAAGGGGTCACGCTTTTTAGGCGTAACCCCTTGAAATAAGTGGTGCCACGGCACAGAGTCGAACTGCGGACACGGGGATTTTCAGTCCCCTGCTCTACCAACTGAGCTACCGTGGCAACCGGCGAGCAATGGCTATTAGCCAAACTCGCCGAACGATGCAAGGACTTTTTCCCGCATCGGCCGCCGGGGAGGGGCGGTGGCCCGGGGACGGTGCGCGCTCCCGGGGATTCATCGGCCTCCGGCGGCTTAAGGGCTGCCGCCCTTAAGAATCCCATTCGGGGCGGGCGCGCCCGCCCAATGCGGGATTCCCAAGGGGCGTGCCCCTTGGGCCGCCGGAGGCCGGTCCGCCCGGAGGCGCGCGCAGCGTCTCCGGGCTTCCCGCCCGGCGCCGGGCTAG
>NZ_JALNWM010000121.1 GCF_023230885.1 Desulfocurvus sp.
CGGTCGCACAGGATGACCGTGGCCTTGGTGCCTGCCAGACGGTAGGCGCCGGTGACCAGGGCGGCGATGTTCTTCTTGTTGAGCACGCAGTTGACCATGTCAAAGGGCATCTGCTCGGGCAGCAGTTCGCTGACGATGATGCGCCCGGTGGTGGTCTCCACGATCTTGCCCTCGATGCGCACCTTGATGCGCGCGTGCAGGCCCACCACCCCGTGATCATGGGCGGCGATGACCTCCGAGGGATCGGAGAAGACCATGCCCTCGCCCCGCTCAAACGAGCGCGGCGTGGTCAGGTAGTACAGCCCCAGCACGATGTCCTGCGAGGGGTTGATGATGGGCGAGCCGTTGGACGGCGAGAGGATGTTGTTCGTGCTCATCATGAGCACGCGGCACTCGATCTGCGCCTCCACGGACAGCGGCACGTGCACGGCCATCTGGTCGCCGTCGAAGTCCGCGTTGTAGGCCGAGCAGACCAGCGGGTGCAGCTGGATGGCCTTGCCCTCGACCAGGGTCGGCTCGAAGGCCTGGATGCCCAGGCGGTGCAGGGTCGGGGCGCGGTTCAGCAGGATGGGGTACTCGCGCACCACCTCCTCGAGAATATCCCAGACCACCAGGTCCTCGCGCTCGACCATCTTCTTGGCGCTCTTGATGGTCGTGGCCAGCCCGCGCTCCTCCAGCTTGGAGTAGATGAAGGGCTTGAACAGCTCCAGGGCCATTTTCTTGGGCAGGCCGCACTGGTGCAGCTTGAGCTTGGGCCCGACCACGATGACCGAGCGGCCGGAGTAGTCCACGCGCTTGCCCAGAAGGTTCTGACGGAAACGGCCCTGCTTGCCCTTGATCATGTCGGACAGGGACTTGAGCGGGCGGCCGTTGGTGCCGGTGATGGCCCGGCCCCGGCGGCCGTTGTCGAACAGGGCGTCCACGGCCTCCTGAAGCATGCGCTTTTCGTTGCGGATGATGATTTCCGGCGCGCCGAGCTCCAGCAGCCGCTTCAGGCGGTTGTTGCGGTTGATGACGCGGCGGTACAGGTCGTTGAGGTCCGAGGTGGCGAAGCGCCCGCCGTCCAGGGGCACCAGGGGCCGCAGCTCGGGCGGAATGACCGGGACGACCTCAAGGATCATCCACTCGGGCTTGTTGCCCGACTCCAGGAAAGCCTCGACGATCTTCAGGCGCTTGGTCAGCTTTTTCTTCTTGGTCTGCGAGCGGGTCGCCAGGGACTCTTCGCGCAGCTCCACGCGCAGGGCCTCGAGGTTCAGCTCCTCCAGCAGGCCGCGAATGGCCTCGGCGCCCATGCCCACCTTCACGGCGTCCTCGCCGTAGTGGTCCATGACCTGGTAGTACTGTTCCTCGGAGATGATCTGGTACTTGGTCAGGCTGGTGGCGCCGGGATCGAGCACGATGAACGAGTCGAAGTACAGCACCTTCTCCAGGTCGGCCATGGTCATGTCGAGCAGGGTGCCGATCTTGGAGGGCAGGGTCTTGAGGAACCAGATGTGCGCGACGGGCGCGGCCAGCTCGATGTGGCCCATGCGCTCGCGGCGGACCTTGGAGGCGATGACCTCCACGCCGCACTTCTCGCAGACGATGCCCCGGTGCTTCATGCGCTTGTACTTGCCGCAGTTGCACTCGTAGTCCTTCACGGGGCCGAAAATCTTCGCACAGAACAGGCCGTCGCGCTCGGGCTTGAAGGTCCGGTAGTTGATGGTCTCCGGCTTCTTGACCTCGCCGAAGGACCACTCCCGAATCTTCTCGGGCGAGGCCAGGGAAATCTGGATGGAATTGAGCATCCGGCTGCCCTGTACGGCGGCCGCGCTCCCTCTCATGGCGAACAGATCATCCAAGGACATTGATCCACCTCGCGAACTTGCTGGTTTCAAATATGATCATCGCCGGGCGGCTTCGCGAGAGAAGCCGCCCGGCGGGTCGTGACATCGCTACTGCGGCCGAACCCCGGCGGGTTTCTTCTTCTCGTCGTGGTGCAGGTGGACATCCAGCCCCAGGGCCATCAGTTCCTTGACCAGGACGTTGAAGGACTCGGGGAGTCCGGCTTCGAGGAAGTTCTCGCCCTTGACTATCTTCTCGTACATCTTCACGCGTCCGGCCACGTCGTCGGACTTCACGGTCAGGAACTCCTGGAGCAGGTAGGCCGCGCCGTAGGCCTCCAGGGCCCAGACTTCCATCTCGCCCAGGCGCTGGCCGCCGAACTGGGCCTTGCCGCCCAGGGGCTGCTGCGTGACCAGGGAGTACGGGCCCGTGGAGCGCGCGTGGATCTTCTCGTCGACCAGGTGGTGCAGCTTGAGCATGTACATGGTGCCCACGGTGACGCGGTTCTTGAAGGGCTCGCCGGTGCGCCCGTCGAAGAGCACGGACTTGCCGTCCTCGGGCAGGCCGGCCTTGCCCAGCAGGCCCCAGATCTCCTCCTCCGAGGCGCCGTCGAACACCGGGGTGCGGGTGACGATGCCGCCGCGCAGGCGCTTGACGGTCTCCACCAGCTCCTCGTCGCCCATGGCGTCCACCAGGGCGGACACCTCGGCGGAGTCGAAGACTTCCTTGACCTGGCGGCGCAGCTCGGCCAGATGCGCGCCCGAGTCGAACAGCTCGGCCAGCTGGTAGCCCAGCTCGGCGGCGGCCCAGCCCAGGTGCGTCTCCATGATCTGCCCGATGTTCATGCGCGAAGGCACGCCCAGGGGGTTCAGCACGATGTCCACGGGGCGCCCGTCGGCGAAGAAGGGCATGTCCTCCAGGGGCAGGATGTTGGACACGACGCCCTTGTTGCCGTGGCGGCCAGCCATCTTGTCGCCCACGGCCAGCTTGCGCTTCACGGCCAGGTAGACCTTGACCATCTTGATGACGCCCGGAGGCAGGTCGTCGCCCTCGGTGACCTTGCCGCGCTTGGTCTCGTAGATTTCCTTCACGAACCGGAGCTGGCGCGCGTAGTCGTCCAGCACCTCGCCCACGGCGTCGTTGACTTCCTTGGCCTTGAACAGCCCGGCCAGCTTCTTGACCGGCACCTCGGGGTAGACATCCTCGCCGATGACCTGCCCGGCCTCGACCAGCACATCGCCCTTCTTCTTGCCGGGGATGCTGGAGGAAACCTGCTTGCCGCGGACCAGATCCCACAGCCGCGAGCGCGTGGCGTCCTCCAGGGCGGCGGCGTGCTGGGCCTCCTTGCGGTCCAGGCGCGCCAGTTCCCAGTCCTCGATCTCCTTGGTGCGGTCGTCCTTCTCGCCCGAGCGGCGGTTGAAGACCTTCACGTCGATGACCGTGCCCTCGATTCCCGGCGGAACCTTGAGGGAGGTGTTCTTCACGTCGCGGGCCTTGTCGCCGAAGATGGCGCGCAGCAGCTTCTCCTCGGGGGTCAGCTGCGTCTCGCCCTTGGGCGTGATCTTGCCCACCAGGATGTCGTCGGGCTTCACGTTGGCGCCGATGCGGATGATGCCCGAGTCGTCGAGGTTGCGCAGCATCTCCTCGCCGACGTTGGGGATGTCGCGGGTGACCTCCTCGGGCCCGAGCTTGGTGTCGCGGGCGACGAGCTCGAACTCCTCGATGTGCACCGAGGTGAACACGTCCTCCTTGACCACGCGCTCGGAGATGAGGATGGAGTCCTCGAAGTTGTAGCCGCACCAGGGCATGAAGGCCACGGTGAGGTTCTTGCCCAGGGCCAGCTCGCCGTCCTGGATGCCGGGACCGTCGGCCAGCACGTCGCCCTTCTTCACGCGCTGCCCGGGGACGACGCGGGGCTGCTGGCCAAAGCAGCTGTTCTGGTTGGACTTGTGGAACTTGAGCAGGTCGTAGCTCTTGACCCCGCCCGTGCTCAGGGCCAGGCCCTGGCCGTCGTCATACTGCACCACCACGCGCTCGGCGTCGGAGAAGTGGATCACGCCGCTGCCCTGGGCCAGCAGGCAGGCCCCCGAGTCGCGGGCGACGGTCAGCTCCATGCCGGTGCCCACGATGGGCATCTCGCTGCGCAGCAGCGGCACGGCCTGGCGCTGCATGTTCGAGCCCATGAGGGCGCGGTTGGCGTCGTCGTGCTCGAGGAACGGGATCAGCGCGGCGGAGATGGACACGATCTGGCTGGGCGAGATGTCCATGAGGGTGACTTCCTCGTTGGGCATCAGCGTCGGGTCGCCGGACACGCGCGCGTTGATCAGCGGGTTGACGAAACGGCCCTGCTCGTCCAGCAGCGCGTTGGCCTGGGCGATGACCTCGCCGGCCTCCATGGAGGCGTCGAGGTAGCGGATCTCGTCGGTGACCTGCCCCTCGCGCACCACGCGGTAGGGGGTCTCGATGAAGCCGAAGTCGTTGACGCGCGAGTGCGTGGTCAGCGAAACGATGAGGCCGATGTTCGGGCCTTCGGGCGTCTCGATGGGGCAGATGCGCCCGTAGTGCGAAACGTGGACGTCGCGGACCTCGAAGCCCGCGCGCTCGCGGGTCAGGCCGCCGGGACCCAGGGCCGACAGGCGGCGCTTGTGGGTCACTTCCGACAGCGAGTTGGTCTGGTCCATGAACTGCGAGAGCTGCGAGGTGCCGAAGAACTCCTTGAGCACGGCGGCCACGGGCTTGGGGTTCACCAGGTCGTGGGGCATGAGCGTGGCCACTTCCTGGAGGCTCATGCGCTCCTTGATGGCCCGCTCCATGCGCACCAGGCCGATGCGGTACTGGTTCTCCACCAGCTCGCCCACGGGGCGCACGCGGCGGTTGCCCAGGTGGTCGATGTCGTCGGCCGGGCCGCGGGTGTCCTTGAGCTTCACCAGGTGGCGGATGGCCCGCAGGATGTCCTCGTTGGTCAGGGTCTTGTGGTCCAGGGGCAGGTCCAGGCCCAGGCGCGAGTTGAGCTTGTAGCGGCCGACGCTGGACAGATCGTAGTAGTCCGCGTTGCGGAACAGGTTCTCGAAGAAGGTGGCCGCGATCTCGGGGGTCGGCGGCGAGCTGGGCCGCAGGCGGCGGTAGATCTCGATCTGCGCGGCGGCGGTGTCGGCGATCTTGTCGAGCATCAGGGTGTCGCGCATGGAGGACGAGCGGTCGGCCCCGCGGGTGTAGAGCACGGGCAGGCGGGTGATCCCGGCGGCCTCGAGGCGCTCGGCCAGCTCGGACGACAGGGCCTCGGCCGCCGAGGCCAGAACCTCGCCGGTCTTGGGGTCGACCAGGTCCTCGGCCAGGAACAGGGTTTCCAGCTGCCCGGGGTCGACCTCGTAGCACTCCACGCCCTTCTTGAGGAAGAGCTTCCACACGCGCTTGTTGATGGGCTTGCCCGCGCCCACCAGCAGCTCGCCGTCGGCGGCGGTCACGTCGGAATAGGCCGTCTCCTTGCTGAACAGCTCCTCGTTGACCTCGCGCAGCAGGCGCCCCTTGTCCAGGCGGTAGTGCTCGGTCTCGTAGAAGTAGGCCAGGATCTCGGCGCTGGTCATGCCCATGGCCTTGAACAGGATCGTGGCGGGCATCTTGCGGCGGCGGTCGATGCGCACATGCAAGATGTCCTTGTGGTCGAAGTCGAAATCGAGCCACGAGCCGCGCATGGGGATGATGCGGCAGCTGTAGAGCACGCGGCCGCTGGAGTGGGTCTTGCCCGAGTCGTGCTCGAAGATGATGCCCGGCGAGCGCTGGAGCTGGTTGACGATGACGCGCTCGGTGCCGTTGATGATGAAGGTGCCCTTGTCGGTCATCAGCGGCAGGGTGCCGAAATAGATGTCCTGTTCCTTGATGTCGCGGATGGTCCGGCTCTGGGTGTCCTCGTCCACGTCATAGACCACCAGGCGCACGGTGATGCGCACGGGGGCCTCGAAGGTCAGGCCCTTGGAGATGCACTCCGCCTCGTCGTATTTGGGGGTGCCGATGTCGTAGCTGACATATTCCAGGCTGGCGGTCTTGTTGAAGTCCTCGATGGGAAACACCGAGCGGAACACGCCCTCGAGCCCCTCGTCGCGACGCCCGGCCGGGGGCAGGTCGAACTGCAAGAAGCGGTGGTAGGAATCCACCTGGAGATTGAGCAGGTTGGGGACGGGATGCTTCGAGGCGATCTTGCCGAATTTCTTCGTAAGCTGGACCATCTTTCCCTCTCAGACGGAGATATTTCAACCAAGGCCCTGGGGCTGGCACGCAGTCGGCCCAGGAGCGGGACTAGCGGCAGGTCAGCCGATTATACGGAAAAAAGGAAAGCGCCCAAGCCCTGAGCGCCAAGCGGAGAGCGCACCTGTGCCACCACAGTGCAGCCAAGAAACGTGACTTTGCGGTCGTTTCATATTTAGATAGTGGGAGCCCGATGCACACGACACGAAGAGGGCAGAGATACCCCAGGCCCAAAAAAAGGGCAAGCAGAAAATTTCATCCCGTGTCGATTTCCAAAAGTGACGGAGCGCAGCGCCCCGTCGGGGCGCTGCGCTCCGCGATTCCCCCAGGGGGAATGTCTACTTGACTTCGACTTCGGCGCCGGCTTCTTCCAGCTGCTTCTTGGCCTCGGCAGCCTCGTCCTTGGACACGCCTTCCTTGATGGAGGCGGGGGCGCCGTCGACCTTCTCCTTGGCCTCCTTGAGGCCCAGGCCGGTCAGGGCGCGCACGGCCTTGATGACGGCGATCTTGTTGCCGCCGGCACCCTTGAGGATGACGTCGAACTCGGTCTTCTCTTCCTCGGCGGCAGCCTCGGCGCCACCGGCGGCGGGCATGGCGGCCACGGCCATGGCCGGGGCGGCGGCGGACACGCCGAACTTCTCCTCCAGCTCGGAGATGAACTGGGAGAGCTCCAGGACGGTCATATTGGCGATGAACTCGACAACCTGATCTTTGGTGATGTCAGCCATTGTCTTTTCTCCTTACAGTGCTTTGGCTCGCAAATGCGCACAAAAATGTTGTTGGGACGGGACCGGGAACCTACGCGGCTTCTTTCTGTTCCTTGATGGCCGTGAGCGCATACAGGAACTTGCGCTGCAGGTTCGCAAACAGACACACGAAGTTCGTGGGCACGGCGTTCATGGTGCCGAGCAGTCGGGCAAGCAGTTCGGGCTTGCCGGGCAGCTTGGCCAGTTCCTTCACGCCTTCGGCGTCGAGGAACTTGCCCTCCAGGCTGGCGAAGCGGAACGAGAACTTCTTGTTCTTCTTCGCAAACTCGGAGATGGTCTTCGCCGCGGCCACCGGGTCTTCGTAGCCAAACGCAACAGCGCAGTTCGCCTTGAGATGGTCCTTCAGCACCTCGTGCGGTCCGCCTTCCATGGCAATGCGGGCCAGGGTGTTCTTCACAACCTGGTACTGGACGCCCGCCTTGCGCAGTTCGACGCGCAACTCAGTCAGCTCTTCGACTTTGAGGCCCTGAAAGTCCGTCACAATGGCGATGCTGGCGCCTTGCGCCCTGGCTTTCAGATCGCTGATGATTTCAGCTTTCTGTGCCCTGTTCACCGCTTTCTCCTTGGACTGAGGGTTCAAACCGAAGGCGAGCCAAAGCATGGTCTCGACGGGAAATTAAGGGGCATGGCCCCGCCCGTTGTCTCCGACTCGTCTTCTCCACACACCGGCCCGGCGCCCGCGGCGCCAGGCCGTATCGTCACTCCCCGCCCGCGGGCGGAAAGGTTCGACGCTCGTATCCGCTAGCCCTCGATGAACTTGCGGATGCTCAGCGGGTCGACCTTGACGCCGGGGCCCATGGTGGTGGCCACGGTCAGGGTCTTCATGTAGGTGCCCTTGGCCGAGGCGGGCTTCAGGCGGTTGACCTGCTCGATAAGGGCCTTCAGGTTGTCCAGCAGCTTGGCCGGACCGAAGGACACCTTGCCCAGCGGGGCATGCAGCACGCCGGCCTTGTCGACCTTGAACTCGACCTTGCCCGCCTTGAGCTCGGACACGGCCTTGGCGATCTCGAAGGTCACGGTGCCGGTCTTGGCGTTGGGCATGAGCCCGCGCGGGCCGAGCACGCGGCCGATCTGGCCGACCTTGCCCATCATGTCCGGGGTGGCAACGGCCTTGTCGAAGTCCAGCCAGCCGCCCTTGACCTTGTCGATCAGGTCGTCGCCGCCCACGAAGTCGGCCCCGGCCTCGCGGGCCTCGGCCTCCTTGTCGCCCTGGCAGAAGGCGGCGACGCGCACCGTCTTGCCCAGGCCGTGGGGCAGCGTCACCGCGCCGCGCACCATCTGGTCGGAGTACTTGGGATCGACGCCCAGGTTGATGGCGACATCGACGGTCTCGTCGAACTTGGCGAACGACGCCTCCACGGCCAGCTTCATCCCGTCCGGCAACTCGTACTTGACGGCGGGGTCGATGGCCTGCGCGGCGTTTCTGAATTTCTTTCCGTGTTTGGGCATAGTCTGGTCCTCTATTCGATAACGTCGATGCCCATGCTGCGGGCGGTGCCGGCGATGGAGCGCACGGCGGCGTCAATGTCCTTGGCGGTCAGGTCGGGCATTTTCAGCTCGGCGATCTCGCGGACCTGGCTCATGCTCACCTTGCCGACCTTGTTGCGGTTCGGCTCGCCGGAGCCCTTGTCCAGCTTGGCGGCCTTGAGCAGCAGCACCGGCGCCGGGGGCGTCTTGGTGATGAAGGTGAAGGAGCGGTCCGCGAAGGCGGTGATCTCCACGGGGATGATCATGCCCTTCTGGTCCTGGGTCCGGGCGTTGAACGCCTTGCAGAACTCCATGATGTTCAGGCCATGCTGACCCAGTGCGGGACCGACCGGCGGAGACGGGTTGGCCGCCCCTGCGGGGATCTGGAGCTTGATTTTCGCCAAAACTTTCTTGGCCATGGTTACACCCTCGAATCGTTTATCAGCTTAAGAAATCCCGATGCCAGGACCGCCCGGCTAGCCCTTGCTGACCTGGACGAAATCCAGCTCCACAGGGGTCTGCCGCCCGAAGATGGACACCGAGACGCGCAGTTTGCCCTTGTCGTAGTTCACGTCCTCGACCGTGCCGTTGAAGCCGGAGAACGGCCCGTCGATGACGCGCACCTCGTCGCCGCGCTCGAACTTGAACTTCGGGCGGGGCTGCTCCTGGCGCTGCTCCATCATCCGCAGGATCTTCTCGGCCTCGCTGTCGCGCATGGGCGCCGGGCGGGACTTGCCGCCCACGAACCCCGTGACCCTGGGGATGGACTGCACCAGATGCCAGGAATCGTCGGTCAGAACCATCTTGAGCATCACATATCCCGGATAGAACTTCCGGGTCGAGGTCTTCTTCTCCCCCTTGACCAGCTCGATGACGCGCTCGGTGGGCATGACCACCTCTTCGATCTGGCCCTTGTCCTGACCGGTGCGCATCATTTCGCGGATGGTCTGCTCCACGCGCTGCTCGAAGCCCGAGTAGGTATGCACGATATACCAGCGCGCCTTGGGGGTGGATTGAATCTCTTCAGTCATGCCGATGCTCGCTTGCGGCCGGGCCGCGCTAGGAAAGAATGGCCCCGATGGCCTTGGACAGGCCGAAATCCACAAGGCCCAGGAACAGAGACATGAAGACGACCATCACCAGCACAGCGATGCCGGTGGCGACGGTCTCCTTGCGCGTGGGAAAGGTGACCTTCTTCATCTCCGCGACGGACTGGTCGAAGAACTCGCGCAGCTGCTGGATCTTCCCCGGTTCCGCCTGGGCGGCCCTGCCGGTCTTGGCGCCCTTGGCGGACTTGCCGTTCTTGGCGGCGTCCTGGGCGGGCTCGGCGTGACTCGATTTCTGGTTCGCCATGGGTTCCTTCCGAGTGGAGAAAAAAAGTGGCAGGGCAGGAGGGATTCGAACCCCCAACATCCGGTTTTGGAGACCGGCGCTCTAGCCGTTAGAGCTACTGCCCTGCATCGTATGGAGCCGTCGGGGAGGCGGGACCGGGAGGCCCCCGGCCCCGCATCTTCCCCTGTAAAGTCTCCTGTCTACGAGCACGTTATGTGCGTCGCGGACCGGGCCCTACTTGGACTCCTTGTGAACCGTATGCTCTTTGTCGAACGGGCAGTACTTCTTCAGTTCGATGCGGCCCGTGGTGTTCTTCTTGTTCTTCATCGTCGAATAGTTGCGGCGCTTGCACTTGGTGCAGGCGAGCTGGACCTTCACTCGCATGGCTTACTCCACGATCTCGGAGACGACGCCCGCGCCCACGGTGCGGCCACCCTCACGGATGGCGAAGCGCAGGCCGAGCTCCATGGCGATGGGAGCGATCAGCTCGACGTTGAACG
>NZ_JALNWM010000122.1 GCF_023230885.1 Desulfocurvus sp.
CCATCTAAGCCCCTTCAAATCGTGAAACACTCTTTCATATATGCCCGTCCCACCAAGTCCCTGGTCATCCCAGATAGTCCCGGTTATCTCGTCAACCACCTCTAGTTATCCTGAATTCCATCAGCGGCGGTCTGGAAGACCGGGGGGAATTCGGCGTAGACATCGAGCTGGCCCGCCAGGGCCTCCGCGGCCGCGCCGCCCTGGGCGAAGGCCTGCTTCAGGCTGCGGCAGTCGCCCTGCCCGGGGGGGTAGTTGTCCTCGAAGATCAGGTGCCGCAAGCCCGCCCGGCGGCATTGGTCCAGCCGCGCCGGGGCGTCCTGGTGGTCGTCGAAAAAGACCAGGGAGCGGGCGGTGGCCTGGGGCTAGTGGTGGGCGGCGAAGTCCTGGTCGGAGTAGGTGGCCCGGGGCGAGATATAGGCGCGGTTGCCCAGGTTCACATCGATGCAGACCAGCTGCGTCCCGGGGCAGGCCTGTTCCAGCAGCCAGGTGCTCTGGCCGCGCCAGACGCCGCTCTCCACGATCAGGTCCGGCGCCAGCCGCCTGGCCATGAACCAGACCGCGAACATGTGCGGGGCTTTCATGCCGCCCCGGTTGTCCCGGATGGGGCGGCGGGCGTAGAGCGCGGCGAAGGCGTCCAGTTCGGCGAGCATGTCCCCGCGCGTCCAGGGCGGGGTGCCGATTTCGGTCGGCGTCTGCATGGGGCTCCCTCCTTTGCGGCGGGGGCGCGTGCGCCCGGGGCCGGATGCGGCCCGCGCGCGGGCCGTGCGCCCTGGCGCCTCTTTGGCCCTACGGCCTGCGGCCGCCCTGCAACTGTTCGATCTTCTTGTCCGTTCTGTATTCGCCAAGGGCGTAGACCGCCCAGAAGGCGGCGGGAATCCAGCCCAGGATGGTGATTTGCAGGAGCAGGCAGATGATGCCCGCCAAGGGGCGGCCGATGGTGAAGAAGACCGCGAAGGGAAGGAAGATGGCCAGCAGGAGGCGCATGGTGGACCTGCCTTGGTTGGGGTTGCGCGGGGGCATGCCGCGATGGGTTGCCCGTCCTTACAACATGATCGCGCCGCGTTGCGCAACGGGGAAATTCCCGGCCCCGGCCCTTGCGGGCGCGAACCCCTTGTCGCGCCCGCTTTTTCGTCGTTGTTCCGCCGTGGCGGCGGGGTGCGTTTCCTGCGTTCGCGCAGGCCGTGCCCCGGCCGCCGCCTGCCTCAGCCCGTCTGCATCTGCTCGGCGCAGCGCACGCACAGCGTGCTTTCGGGCATGGCCAGCAGCCGGGCGGCGGGGATGGGCTCTCCGCAGTTTTCGCACTCGCCGAAGTCCGCGTCGTCGACGCGGCGCAGGGCCGATTCCAGGCGCAGGAGGCGGCGGCGCGAGTTGCCCAGGGACACGCCCGCGATGGCCTGGCTCTGCATGGTGTCCAGGCGCGACAGGTGGCCGACTGCGGCGTCGGGGGCGACGGGGTCCACCTGTCCTTCCAGGATGGCGATGGTTTCGCGCAGGGCGGCGAGTTCCTGTTCCATGTGGCGGCGCAGGGCGGCGCGCTCGTCGGGGGTCATTGCATCCTCCGGGTTCGCGAGCCGCGCGCGGCATGAAAAAGCCGGGCTGCGGCCCGGCTTCGTTGATGGTTTCTCAGCTTTCGGGTTCGCGGCGCTACATTGTGTACAGCACGTCGCCGGGGATGATTTTCAGTCCGCCCTGGGTCAGGATTTCGATGGCCTGATCCGTGCGGTCGAAGCGGAAGATCATCACCGCGTTTTTCCCGCTTTGCTGTACGAAGGCGTACATGTATTCGACATTGACGCCGTGGGTGGAGAGCAGGGCCAGGATGTTGTGCAGTCCGCCCGGCTGGTCCGGCACCTCGACGGCGACCACGGTGGTGCGCCCGACGGTGAAGCCGTTGTCCTTGAGCACCTGCTTGGCCTTCTCGAAGTTCGAGACGATGAGCCGCAGGATGCCGAAGTCGGAGGTGTCCGCCAGGGACAGGGCGCGGATGTTGATCTGGGACTCGGCCAGCACGCGGGTGACTTCCGAGAGCCGCCCGGCGCGGTTTTCCAGAAAGATGGAAATCTGTTCGCACTTCATGGGAGCCGGTCTCCTTGCTTGCGTTGGCGGTGGCGGCTCCGGCCCGGGGCCGGAGCCACTGCCTTCTGTGTACTGGATATCCGCCCGGGTGGCAACCGGGCCACTTCAAACGATTATTGCTTCTTGCGCAGGTCCACGATGCGCTGGGCCTTGCCCACGCTGCGCTCGATGCTCCGGGGCTCCACCAGGGTGACCTTGGTGGACACGCCGAGAAACTCCTTGATGGACTTCCTGATCTTGCCTTCCAGGCGTTGCAGGCCCTTGATCTCGTCGGTGAAGAACCGCTCGTTGACCTCCGCGCGCACCTCCAGGGTGTCCAGGTTGCCCTGGCGGTCCACGATGAGCTGGTAGTGGGGCGCGGTGCCCTCGGTTTCCAGCAGGATGGTCTCGATCTGCGAGGGGAAGACGTTCACGCCGCGGATGATCAGCATGTCGTCGCTGCGGCCCGTGACGCGCTGCATGCGCACATGGGTGCGCCCGCACTTGCAGGGCACATAGTTCAGCGAGGTGATGTCGCGCGTGCGGTAGCGGATGAGCGGCTGGGCCTCCTTGGTCAGGGTCGTCAGCACCAGCTCGCCCGTGGAGCCGGGGGGCAGGGGGGTGCCGGTCTCGGGGTCGATGATTTCGGGCAGGAAGTGGTCCTCGAACATGTGCAGGCCGCACTGGGCCTCGTGGCAGCTGATGGCCACGCCCGGGCCCATGATCTCCGACAGGCCGTAGATGTCGATGGCCGTGAGCCCCGCGCGCTCCTCGATCTCGCGGCGCATCTCGTCGGTCCAGGGCTCGGCGCCGAAGATGCCGATGCGCAGGGGCAGCTTGCGGATGTCGATGCCTGCCTGCTCGGCGGCCTCGATGAGCACCAGCATGTACGACGGCGTGCAGCAGATGACCGTGGGCTCGAAGTCGCGCAGCAGCTGCACCTGGCGGTTGGTGCCGCCGCCGGAGATGGGCACGATGGTGGCGCCCAGCTCCTCGGCGCCGTAGTGCGCGCCCAGGCCGCCGGTGAACAGGCCGTAGCCGTAGGCGTTGTGCACGGTGTCCAGCGAGGTGGCCCCGGCGGCCATGAGGCAGCGGGCCATGAGCCGGGCCCAGTTCTTCACGTCGCGCTTGGTGTAGCCGACCACGGTGGCCTTGCCCGTGGTGCCCGACGAGGCATGGATGCGCACCACGTTGTCCTTGGGCACGGCGAACAGGCCGAAGGGGTAGTGGTCGCGCATGTCCTGCTTCATGGTGAAGGGCAGGCGCGCCAGATCCTTCAGGCTCCTGATGTCGGCCGGGAGGATGCCCGCCTCGTCGAACTTGCGGCGGTAGAAGGGCACGTTATGGTACGCGCGCGAAACCAGCGACTGGAGGCGCCTGAGCTGGAGGGCCTCCAACTCCTCGCGGGGCATGGTTTCCAGTTCGACGTCGAAGATCATGACGGGGCTCCTTGCTGTGATGGTGTTGCGGGAACGGACGCGCCGGGCCGGGGGCTGCCCTCCGGGCGCGCGTGATCGATTACATTGCCCGGGGCGGGCTCCCGCGTCAAGCCCGGGGCGCGGCGCCATTGGCCGCGCCGCCCGGGAAAAGCCGCCCCGCCGGGGGTTGCTTTTCCCGTCGCCGGGGGTAAAGTGTGCCCCATTGCCGGGCGCGGGCGCCGCGCCCGCCCCCGGGCGCCCAACGACCAAGGAGAGTGCATGGAAGTCCTGGAATTCGACGATCTTGAAGCCCTCTCGGCCCATGCGGCGGGGCTGGTGGGCTCCCTGGCGGCCAGGGCGGTGGCCGAGCGCGGGATTTTCAGCCTGGCCCTGGCGGGCGGATCCACGCCCCGGCGGACTTACGAGCTTCTGGCGGCCGACGCGGCCATGCCCTGGGAGCGGACCCATGTCTTTTTCTCCGACGAGCGCGCCGTGCCCCACGACGACCCGGCCAGCAACCGCCGTATGGCCGGCGAGGCGCTGCTCTCGCGCGTGCCCCTGCCCCCGGCCAACCTGCGCGCCGTGACCATCGGCGGCTATTCCCCGGGCATCGACGCCGCCGGATACGAGCGCGCCGTGCGCGATTTCTTCCTGCGCACCGCCCGGCAGGAGCCCCCGGGGCACGCCCTGGACTGCGTGCTCCTGGGCATGGGCGCCGACGGGCATGTGGCTTCGCTGTTTCCCGGCAGCCAGGCCCTCGCGGCCCGAACCCAGCTGATCCACGCCGTGCCCGAGCCCGTGGGCGACCCCGCCGTGCCCCGGGTAACCATGACCCTGCCGCTCATCAACGCCGCCCGGGCCGTGGTCGTGCTCATCCAGGGCCCGGCCAAGCGCGCCGTGCTCGACGCCATCCTGGCCGACCCCCAGGCCGCCCGCGAGACCTACCCCGCCGCCCGGCTGGCCCCGGCCGGGGCGCTCATCTGGCTGGCGGCACGCTGATTTGCCCCCGCCCCGGAAATGGGGTAGGGATCGCCCGGCCCGCAGGGGCGCCCAAGGAGGAAACCCGATGCCTTTCGCCGATATCGTCAAACGCAACCGCAGCTACCGGCGCTTCGACCAGTCCCGCGAGGTGCCCCTGGCCGCGCTGGAGGAACTGGCGGGCCTGGCGCGCTACTGCGCCTCGGGCATGAACCAGCAGCCCCTGCGCTACGCCCTGGTGGCCGACCGGGACAAGAACGCCGAGCTGTTCCCGGCCCTGGGCTGGGCGGGCTATCTCAAGGACTGGCCCGGGCCCGCCGAGGGCGAGCGCCCGGCGGCCTATGTGGTCATGCTGACCGCGGGCAAGTCCGGTCCCTGGACCCGTGCCGACGTGGGCATCGCCGCCCAGACCATCCTGCTTGGCGCCGCCGAGCTGGGCCTTGGCGGCTGCATGATCGGCACCGTGGACCGCGAGGCCGCGGCCCGCGTCCTGGACCTGCCCGGGGACTGCGAGATCCAGCTCGTCCTGGCCCTTGGCGTCCCGGCGGAGACGGTGGTGGTCGAGGACCAGGAACCCGGCGGCGACTGCCGCTACTGGCGCGACGACCAGGGCGTCCACCACGTTCCCAAGCTGCGCGCCGCCGACGTGGTGGTGCGCCGATTCCCTTCCGGCGGCCAGCCGGCCCCCCGCAACGGAGTGACCCGATGACCGACAAGCAGAGCAAGCCCCGGCCCGTGCGCCCCACGCGGCCCGAAACCGAGGCCCGGATGCGCGAGGTGGCCACCTGGCTGCACGACAAGCAGGCCCGCAACATCGTGGCCCTGGACGTGGCCGGACTGTGCGATATCGCCGAGGGCGTCGTGCTGGCCACGGCGGGCAGCGTGCGCCACGCGCAGGCCCTGGCCGACCATGTCCTGGACATGTGCGGCCGGGAGAAGGGCGTCTACCTGGGCATGGAGGGCTACCAGGCCGGATCGTGGATCCTGCTGGACCTGAACGACGTGCTGGTCCATGTTTTCCAGGACGGTTCGCGCTCGTTTTACAACCTCGAAGGCCTGTGGGCCGAAGCCCGCGAGGTGGAACTGGCCCTGCCCGGCGCCGCCGACGACCTGGACGGACTGGCCGACCTGGACGCCTGAACCGGCGCCCGCCCCAGACACCCCGACCCGGATACGCCCATGACCGCACCGACCCCGACCCTGCTGCTGATCCTCGACGGCTGGGGCGACGCCCCGGCCTCGCCGGGCAACGCCGTGGCCCTGGCCGCGACCCCGACCCTCGACGCCCTGCGCGCCCGCTGGCCGCAGACGCTCCTGACCTGCTCGGGCCGCGCCGTGGGCCTGCCCGACGGCTTCATGGGCAATTCCGAGGTCGGGCACATGAACATCGGCGCCGGGCGCATCGTCTACCAGGACATGACGCGCATCGACATGGCCATCGAGGCCGACGGGCTGGCGGGCAACGCCGTCCTGGCCCAGGTCTTTGCCGGGGCCGGGGCGCGCGGGGCGCGCGTGCATCTCATGGGCCTGCTTTCCGACGGTGGGGTCCACAGCCACACCGGGCACCTGTTCGCCCTGCTGGAGCTGGCCCGGGCCCACGGCGCGCCGACCTTTATCCACGCCTTCCTGGACGGGCGCGACACCGCGCCCACCAGCGGCCAGGGCTTCATGCGCGAGCTGGTCGCGCGGCTGGAGGCCCTGGGCCACGGGCGGGTGGCCACGGTGGCCGGGCGCTACTGGGCCATGGACCGCGACAAGCGCTGGGAGCGCAACCAGCGCGCCTACGATGCCATGACCCAGGGCCTGGGCCGGGCGGTGGGCGACCCCGTGGCCGCCGTGGCCGAGGCATACGCCGCCGGGCAGACCGACGAATTCGTGGAGCCCTGCGTGTTGACGGGGGCCGACGGGGCGCCCGTGGCCCTGCTGGAGGACGGCGACGCCGTGCTGTTCTTCAACTTCCGGGCCGACCGCGCCCGGCAGATCGTGCGCGCCCTGTTCGACCCCGGGTTCACGGGCTTCCCCCGCCAGCGCTTCCCGCGCCTGGAGGTGACCACCATGACCCGCTACGAGGCGGATTTCCCGCTGCCCGTGGCCTTCCCCCCCGTGCCCCTGGACGGGGTGCTGGGCGAGGTGATCTCCGGCCTGGGCCTCGCGCAGTTGCGCATCGCCGAAACCGAGAAATACGCCCATGTCACCTATTTCATGAACTGCGGGCGCGAGGAGCCCTTCCCCGGCGAGGAGCGCGTCCTCGTGCCCTCCCCGCGCGAGGTCGCCACCTACGACCAGAAGCCCGAAATGAGCGTCCACGAGGTGACGGACAAGCTGTGCGCGGCCCTGGAGCGGGAGCGCCCCCCCTTCGTGGCCTGCAATCTGGCCAACCTGGACATGGTCGGCCACACCGGGAGCATCCCGGCCGTGGTCGCGGCGGCCGGGGCCGTGGACGGCTGCGTGGCGCGCATCCTGGACACCGCGCACCGGGCCGGATACCGGGTCATGGTCACCGCCGACCACGGCAACGCCGAGGAGATGCTCCGCCCCGACGGCGGCCCGCAGACGGCCCACAGCCGCAACAAGGTGCCCTTCGTCCTGGCCGATCCGCGGCTGCCCCGGGCGCGCCTGCGCCAGGGCGGGGTGCTCGGCGATATCGCCCCGACCATCCTCGGGCTATGGGGCGTGCCCCTGCCTGCGGGCATGACCGGGCGCAGCCTTGTGGAAGGGGAGGGTTAGCATGGACGGGAACAAGCGGCCCCTGACCCCGGTGAAGCCTTCGGGCCTGGAGATCATCTGCTTCTACCCCTGCCCGTTCTGCACGCGCGAGGTGCCCCTGGTCGCGCCCACCCAGCCGGCCATGGTCCGTTGCGACGCCTGCGGCAAGGACTTCCCCATCGTGCCCGTGGACGAGCGCGGGCTGCGCTTCGTGAAGATCATGACCGGCAACGGCCGTTCGGCCGTGGACCCGGATTTCCTCTAGCGGGGGGAGTGCCGTGCCCCGCCTGCTGTTCCTGACCCAGTCCGGGCCGACCCTGCCCAGCGTACGGTTCCGGGTGCTGCCCTTCGTGGAGGGCGCCCGGGCCGCCGGGGTGGACGCCGCCTGGCGGCGCTATCCCAAGACGGCCCTGGGCCGCGCGCTGTTTTTCGCCGGCCTGCGGCGTACGCCGGTGGTCGTGCTGCAAAAGAAGCTCGTCTCGCCTCTGGAGCTGGCCCTGCTGCGGCGCAAGGCCGGGCGGCTGGTCTTCGACTTCGACGACGCCCTGTGGGCCGCGCACCCGGGGCAGGGCGCCCTGGGGGGCGGCGCGGTGCCCGGCGAGCTGGAGCGGCTGTTGCGCGTGTGCGCCGGGGTGGACGAGGTTGTGGCGGGCAACACCTTCCTGGCCGAGAAGGTCCGCACCTCGGCCCGGCGGGTGACGGTGCTGCCCACCCCGCTGGACACGGACCGCTACGTCCCCGCCGGGGCCGCGCGCCGCTCCGGCGGCCCGCCCGTGGTGGGCTGGATGGGCACCTCGTGCAACCTGTTCTTCCTGCCGCCGCTGTTCGACGCCCTGGCGCCCCTGGCCGGGCAGGTGCGCCTGTCGGTGGTTTCCGACGGTCGTATCGACCTGCCCGCGGGGCTGGCCGGGGAGTGCGAGCGCTGGACCCCGCAGACGGAAATCCCCGCCCTGCAAGCCTTGGACATCGGACTCATGCCCCTGACCGACGACGAATACACCCGGGGCAAATGCGGCTTCAAGCTGTTGCAGTACATGGCCTGCGGGGCGGTGCCCGTGGCGTCCGACGTGGGCTTCAACC
The DNA here is from genome assembly GCF_023230885.1 of Desulfocurvus sp. GTDB lineage: Bacteria > Desulfobacterota > Desulfovibrionia > Desulfovibrionales > Desulfovibrionaceae > Desulfocurvus. The sequence continues at coordinate 8,238 of NZ_JALNWM010000122.1, forward strand.
GCGAGATAATCACCCACGGCCGCGACGGGTTCCTGGCCGGGGACACGGCGGATTTCGGGCGCTATGTGGCCGATCTGGTGCGTGACCCGGCCATGCGCGCACGCATGGCCGCCCGGGCGCGGGCCAAGGTGGTGGAGCGCTTCGGGCTGGATGCGGCCTTGCGGCGGCTGTGGCCCGTGCTGGGGCTGGAGGGGCTTCCGGAATAGGCCGTGCCGGGACCGGGAGGGCTGCCCGGATTTGCCGCAGCCGGACGCCCCGCGCGGCGGACGGGGACGGCAGGCAGCGGGCGCCCGCTCTGCCCCCCGGACCGAAGATCGCGGGGACGCCCCCCGGACCGAAGATTCCGGTTCGTTTACAGGCCATCCCATCCGGGAGCACAGGCGTTCCCCCCCGCCCGGGCAGGGGGAGCCGCAGGGCAACCCGTTTCATGCTGTCCACGTTCGCGGATAAAAGCGTTCCCCACCTTTCCGGCTGCTTGCCGTCCACCTTTCCGGCTGAGTGGAACCCCTGGATACCCGCTTCTGCCCCTGCGCCGGGCCCGGGGCGGGCCGGAGTGCGTGGGGCAGGGTTTCCCGGCGCGGGCGTCCGGGGGGGCTCCAGTCTTTGCCACAGCCCTTGCTTTGTGGAGCGCTGGCGGCTTTGGCCTCTCGGCGCGGGAGGCCGTAGGAATCTGCTGCCACCGCCCCGGCTCTTGCGTTCTGCCCGGGGCAAGTCGGAATGCGGGCAAGCCCGGCTTCTCAGGGTGGGGTTCGGGGAGATTTAAGCATTTGCCGCTGCCTTGACCCGGGCCTGGGGCAGGCCGGAGCGCGGGCAGCCTGGGCCGGGCAGCTCGATGTGGGCGGCCAGGGAGGTCCCTGCTCCGGACCCGGGGTCGGCCAGGGACGCAAGCGGGCCGCATGTATCCTTCCCAGCCACCCGGCCCCTGTTCGGTGCCCCGGGAAAGCCGAAGCGCAGGCAGGCCGGGAAGCGCTTCCTGCCGCCGCCTCGGCTGGACTGGCGGGGCGGTGTCCGCCCGCCCGAAAAGCTGTGTGTCCGTTGCCGGACAGGGGAGGGGCGCGGAGAGGCGGGAGGGAGAGGTAAGGGGGGCGGTGTCCGCCGAGCGGACAGGAATGGGCGGTTTGCCCAGGGCAGGCTGGGCAACGGGTCTGCGCTGTCGCGCCGGGCTGGCTGGTGGTTGGCCCCGTTGCCGGGGGCAGCCCGGATTTTTTCAAGGAGTTTTGACATGCAGGGTTAATCTGTTATGGATTGTCACGGGCGCATTGCGCCCCTGGACCGCAGCAGCAGGAGGCGCCATGCAGACCGCCAGCAAGAAGGAGAAGGCCCAGGACGCCACGTCCGCGCGTCCGCGTTCCCGAAAGCCCATCGCCTCCGTGCCGTGCCCGTACTGCGGCGGCCGGGCGTGGTTCAGCTCGCCGGTGCCCGACGAGGCCCCGTGCTCCTGCCAGGCGTGCGGCGGCACTGGCCGCGTTTTCGCCGATGAAGAGCCACCGGCCTAGGTGCGGAGTCATAGGAGGTTGTTCACTCGGCCCTGATTCGGTCAGCCGGATATGTGCAAGTCCGACTGCCGCTGAAGGATCGAGGATCATCCCTCACGACGCCAGATCGGCCCTGCTTCGTCGAAGAGGCGACGTACTGCTCAACTAAGCATGCCCCACCACGGAAATCGTGGTGCCCCACCAATGGCCCACTTAAATGAAAAGGCCGGTTACGATAACCGGCCTTTATTACAGGGGGATTTGGTGGAGGGAACGACGACCTACCGCAAAACAGCCTCAAAGCCCGCGCTCCTCGTAACTCCTTGATAATAAACGACGAAGTCATCTTGCACAACAACTTCCCAACAACCCGACCAGAGAAACGATTTTCTCCC
>NZ_JALNWM010000123.1 GCF_023230885.1 Desulfocurvus sp.
ACGAAAACGGGGCGCGGCCGCAAGGCCGCACCCCGTTTTTCGTTGCGGGAGGGGGCTACTGGGCGTCGACCACGCGCACGGCGGTGCCGTAGCAGGAAATGTATTTGCTGCCGTCGGGGTGGAAGGCCACGTTCTCCTGGTAGCCGATGATGGCGTTGGCGCCGTTGGTCAGCGCGCGGGTGATCATGCCGTAGAACGCCTGCTCCATGTCGTAGCCGCGAAAGGCAGCCAGGCCGACCACGCGGCGCACGGCCTTGCCGGGCATGTCGCGGGTGGTCACCACCTGGAACTGCCCGGAGGTGAACAGTTCCTTGGCGCTGTCGATCTTCTGGCGCTGGGGCGTTTCGGGCTCGGGACGTTTGAGCAGCGAGAGCATGTTGGTCCTCCTTTGGACGATGCTTGCGGGTGCGTGGTGTCGGACCGCTGGCGTCCGCCGCGCGGGTCACGTCCCTTCAAGCAAACACCTTGCCAACATGGCGCGGCGCCCCGGCCCCGGCCTCCCCGGGCGGCCGGAGGCCGCTTTCCTCCTCGACTTTCGGAAACCACGGAATTAGGTAGGAAGACGGAACCCCAACCCCGGGCCGCGCCGGGAGCCTGTCCGCGAGAGGAGACCATGCGCAAGGGAGTCAAGATTTTCGGCACGTTCAACGGCATTTCGCCCCAGGCTTTCGAGCGCCTGGAGCCTGTGTTGGATTTCGACGAGGTCAGCTATGCGGACGGCACCGTGCTCGTGGAGCACGACGGCGAGTATGACCGGGTGGAAGATGTTGTGCTGCGCGTCATGGAGGCTATGGCCGAAGGGCACGAGAGCGGGCTGGACATCATCGACCACGACGAAAACACCATCACCCGCTACGCCATCGAGGCCGACGGCTTCCGCGCCCGGCAGATGGACATGGACGACGTGGTGGCCCCGTATCCCCACTCCCAGGCCTGAGGCGGGGGGAGGCGGCCCGGGGCGCGGGGCCCGGGGCCGCCGCGCGGCTACGCCGCCGCGATGACCGCGCCCAGCAGGCGCGACAGCCGCCCCGAGGCCGCCTCGGCCTGGGCGATGACATCCGCCAGGGACGTTTCGCCCATGCAGTCGGGCAGGTTCTTGTTGGTCAGGCACGAGATGCCCAGCACGGCAAGGCCCATGTGCCGGGCGGCGATGACCTCCAAAACGGTGGACATGCCCACCGCGTCGGCCCCCAGCAGGCGGAAGGCGCGGGTTTCCGCCGGGCTCTCAAGATTCGGGCCGCTTACGCCGATATAGATACCACGCTCCAGGCGGATGCCCAGCTCGCCCGCCTTGTCCAGGGCCAACCGGCGCAGGTCCGCGTCGTAGATGCGGCTCATGTCCGGGAAGCGTTCGCCCCAGGCGTCCTGGTTGGGGCCGGTGAGCGGGTTGGCGCCGGTGAAGTTGATATGGTCGGTGATGAGCATCAGGCCCCCGGCGTCGAACTGGGGGTTCAGGGCTCCGGCTGCGTTGGTGATGATCAGCCGCGAGACGCCCAGGGCCGCCAGGGTGCGCACGCCCATGCAGACCTCGGCGGGCGACCAGCCCTCGTAGAGGTGGAAGCGCCCGCGCTGGACCCAGACGGGCACGCCGTCGACCAGGGCCGCCGTCAACTTTCCGGCATGGCTCTGGACGGTGGAATGCGGGAAGCCGGGAATGGCCCCGTAGTCGAAGGCGGCGACCTCGGTCAGCCCGTCGGCCCAGGCGCCAAGGCCCGTGCCCAGGACCACCGCCGTGCGGGCGTTGTGCGGCGCGGGAAGGCCCGCGCGGATGAACTCCGCAGCTTTCTGGACTTTTTCGATGTTTTGCATAATTGTGTGAATCTTTGGGACGAGGTTGACGGTTCGGCCGCCAGGGCGGCCACCGGGGAGCAGTGTTGACGCAATCCGCGTCCGTGTCAACGCTGGCGCAACACTAGCGGAGCAATGCGCATGGATATCGTTACCCTACTTGGTTCCGTACTCGGCTTCGTCCTGGTCATCGGGGCCATGAGCATGGGCGGCGACCTCGCCCTGTTCTTCAACGGCCCGGGCCTGCTCATCGTCGTGGGCGGAACCTTCGCGGCCATCTGCGTCACCTTCCCCCTGAAGGATGTCATCGAGTCGCACATGGGTGCCTTGTCCATGTTCATGAAGAAGAAGGGCAAGGTCGAGGACGTGGTGAACATCATGGTGCGCATCGCCGAGATCAGCCGCCGCGAGGGGCTCATCGCCCTGGAGAACATCCAGACCGAGAACCCCATCCTCAAGAAGGCCTGCCAGCTCATCGCCGACAACGCCGACCCCCAGCTCATCCGCGACACGCTGACCATCGAGATCGGCACCATGAAGCGCCGCCACAACGTCTCCATCGAGGTCTTCCAGAAGCTGGCGGGCTACTCCCCGGCCTTCGGGATGATCGGCACCCTCATCGGCCTGGTGCAGATGCTCTCCAACCTTTCGGACCCGACCTCCCTGGGCCCGGCTATGGCCGTGGCCATCCTGACCACATTCTACGGCTCCATCATGGCCAACCTGATCTTCCTGCCCTTCGCGGGCAAGATGCGCGCGCGCACCAGCCAGGAGGAGCTGCACCTGCAGATCATCTTCGAGGGCGCCAAGTCCATCCTGGAGAACAACAACCCGCGCCTGGTCTACGAGAAGCTGTCGTCCTTCGAGCCGCCCAAGGAGCGCAAGAACAGTGGCCGATAGCAAGTGGGAATCCCTGCTCGGCGTCGAAGAGCCGGAGCCGGAGCGCAACGAGTGGATCCTCACCTTTGCGGATCTGGTCACGTTGCTGCTGGTCTTTTTCATCCTGCTCTATTCCATGTCCACCCTGGACCCCAAGAAGTTCACGGATTCCTTCCTCTCGGTGAAGCTCGCCCTGGGCATGAAGGACGACCAGCTCATGACCGCCCGCGTGAAGAGCGAGGACGCGGCCATCCTGGACACGGTGCTGCTGCAAAAGCAGCTCATCGAGGCCCAGCGCAAGGTCTTCTCCGACGTGCGCACCTTCATCACCCGCCGGGGCGTGGAGGGCGTGGTCGGCGCGGTGCTGGAGGAGGGCAAGATCACCCTGCGCCTGCCCGGCGACGTGCTGTTCGCCAGCGGCGACGTGGAGCTGAACCAGCGCGGGCAGGAAGTCCTGCGCCAGCTCAAGGATTTCCTGGTCAAGGCCAACGACCAGCAGATCAACATCAAGGGCTTCACCGACGACATTCCCCCCAGCCCGCGCGCACGTTTCAAGGATAACTGGGAAATTTCATCCTTGCGGGCCGTATATGTTTTGCGCTATCTAATGCAGCTCGGCATCGATCAGAAGCGGTTGACAGCAACGGGGCTGGCCGACATGGAGCCCCTGTTCCCCAACAACACGGAGGAGAACCGCGCGCGCAACCGCCGCGTCGAGATCGTGCTCGAAAAGCAGGTCAGCAAATAGCAGGAGCCGCCATGTCCTCCGAAGATTTGTCGGAACTGTCGTTCTCCGTCGCCGGAGATGAAAAGGGCGCCCAGCGGCGTGCCTTCCGGGCCAGGATTCCCGGCCTTGCCGTGTTCATCCCCGAGCGCGGCGCCACCTGCGAGGTGGCGGACGTTTCCGCCATGGGGCTGGCCTTCAAGGCCGCCGAGGGGCAGGCCTTCACGCCCGGCTCCCTGGTCGAATTCGACCTGCTCATCAACAAAAAGGTGTTCATCCCCAAGCTGTGCGCCAAGGTCATGCGCACCCTCGACAACGGTCTTGTGGGCTGCAATTTCGAAGCCCTGGACCGTCGCCAGGAAGTCCGGCTGGACAAGCTGGTCCTGGAGGTCCAAAAGCGCATGATCGCCCTGCGCAAGAAGCAGCAGAGCCAATGACCCAACCAGGACGGGAACCGTGCCCATCAAAGGAAAAGTACTGGTAGCCAACAGAGGCGAAATCGCCATGAGAATAGTCCAGGCCTGCGTCAAACTGGGCCTGGACTTCGTTTGCGTCCACACCGCCGCCGACGCCCACTCCGGCCACGTCCGCCTGGCCCGCGAGCAGGGCGGCCCGGGTTCCCTGTACCGGATTTCGTCGTATCAGGACGCCAATGAATTGCTTGCGGTCGCAGATGATGCGGGCGCAACGGCATTGCACCCCGGCTACGGCTTCTTCGCCGAGGACTTCCGCTTCGCCCGCCGCGTCACCGAGCGCACCCGCGCCCTGACCTGGATCGGCCCGTCCTGGCGCGTCATCCGCGACCTGGGCGACAAGATCAACACCAAGCGCCTGGCGCGCGGACTGGGCGTGCCCACCGTGCCGGGCTCCGACCGCCCGCTCTACGACGAGCCCGAGGCCGAGGAGATCGCCGCCAACCTGTTCAGCTTCCAGCGCGAGCAGGACGTGGCCCGGCCCGTGGTCCTGCTCAAGGCCTCGGCGGGCGGCGGCGGCATGGGCATCGAGGAAATCCACGACATCGACTCCTTCCGCATGACCTACCGGCGCATCCGCAACTACGCCAAGCGCCAGTTCGGCGACGAGGGCGTGCTCGTGGAGCAGCGCATCTTCGACTTCAACCACCTGGAAGTGCAGATCCTGTGCGACCGCCACGGCGGCGAACCCCTGCACTTCGGCACCCGTAACTGCTCCGTGCAGTCCACCGGGCGCCAGAAGCGCATCGAGGTCGCCCCGGGCTTCGTCCCCGCCGAGCTGCGCTACAGCTTCGACGCCGCCGCGGTGCTGGAGGCCGTGAAGGACCACAGCCTGGCCATAGCCCGCGAGGCGGGCTACGACAGCGTGGGCACCTGGGAGTGGATCGTCACCCCCCGGGGCGAGCCCTTCCTCATGGAGGTCAACACGCGCATCCAGGTTGAGAACGGCGTGTCCGCCGTGATTTCGCGCATCGGCGGCAAGGGCGGGGTGGACCTCATCGCCGAGCAGATCCGCTGCGCCCTGGGCGAGCGCCCCGGCTACACCCAGAAGGACATCACCTTCGAGGGCGTGGGCATCGAATACCGGCTCATCGCCGAGGACCCCGACAACAAGTTCACCCCCTGGGCCGGGCGCATCGACTCCTTTTCGTGGGAGAGCGCGCCCTGGCTGTCGGTGCACACCCAGGTGCCCACCGACGAGCCCTACCAGATCCCCACGGACTTCGACCCCAACCTGGCCCTGGCCATCATCTGGGGCAAGGACCTGGCCGAGGCCAAGGCGCGCGGCCTGGAGTTCCTTGACAAGCTGGTGTTGGGCGGTACAGATTCCACTGGCGTGGAGCTGAAGTCCAACGTGGAATTTTTGCGTCACAAGACGGAGAATCTGCTGGTCTTCTAGGCGCGTCGCGCCTCAACCCCCGGCGCTGCATCCCCCCGTTCCCCGCGCCCCGGCGCGGCGGGGGCGGCCGCGTCGGCCATCCCACGGACAGCCATGGACATCGAAAAGCGCATCCAGAGCCTTGCGGCGAGGCTCAAGTATATCCAGGACATTTTCGCCGAGCGGGAAGACGCCAACATCGAGCTGCTGCATTCCAAGCTCAAGGACTTCACGGACAACGGCGGCGCCATGTCGGCCCAGGAGGCCGCGCGCCAGGTCGAGGCCCTGGAAGACCTCTATGCCTTCCTGGAGAAGAAGCTCGAACGCGAGCTGACGCCCATGGACAAGGTGCGCATCGTGCGCCACCCGCAGCGCATCTGCCTGAAGGACATCCTGGAAAACGTCTACGACAACTACACCGAGATAGGCGGCGAGGGCGAATACAACATCGACCCCAGCGTGCTTATCGCCCGGGCCTACATCACCCGCCGCGTGGGCGGCAAGGTCTACAACCAGCCGATCATGGTCATCGGCCAGGAAAAGGGCCACGGCGAGGAGTTCCGCAACGGCGGCTCGGTCAAGCCCTGGGGCAACGCCAAGGCCCAGCATTACATGCAGGTCGCCGAGACCGAGAACATCCCCATCCACACCTACGTCTTCACCCCCGGGGCCTACCCCCTCGAAGACTACCCCGGCGCCGCGCAGCAGATCGCGCGCAACCTCTACGAGATGGCCGGGCTGAAGGTGCCGGTCATCGCCGTGTTCTCCGAGGGCGGCTCGGGCGGCGCCGAGGCCATCGGCCTGGCGGACGTGCGCCTGATGCTCTCCCACGGCTACTACTCGGTCATCAGCCCCGAGGGCGCCGCGGCCATCGAGGGCCGCCTGCGCGGCGGCCAGCGCGCCAGCGCCGAGCTGATCGAAACCTGCGCCCGGCGGCTGAAGATCACCGCCGACGACAACCGCACCATGGGCTATGTGGACCGCGTGATCCAGGAGCCGCCCCTGGGCGCCCGCCCCGAGCACTACGACTTCTTCAAGGTCCTGCGCTCGGAGGTCATCCGCGCCACGGACGAGGTGGTCCTCAACGTGCGCGGCTGGAAGTTCTTCCGGGCCATGACCCTTTCGGCCCAGCGCAACAAGCGCAACGCCAGCGCCGAGGACATCTATGTGCGCTGGACGCTGTCGGCCGGCGCGCGCGACCGGCTGGTCTGGCGGCGCTACCAGCGCTTCCGCCGCATGAGCCGCCACGCCTACATCGACAACTCGCCGCTGACCAAGAAGGTCGAGCGCCTGGCGCGCGAGGCGGGCTGGTCGGTCTACTCCTTCTTCAAGTACGACTTCTTCCGCAAGCACAAGAAGAAGTTCACGCACATGCTCGAGGAGATCGGCAGCGAGTTCCAGGTCGTGCGCGACAAGGCCGCCGTGCCGTTGCGCTGGGCGCGCCGTGCCCTGGCGCCGGGCCGTGCTGCGGTCTGCTCCGAGGAGGCGGGCAAGAGCCTGACGGAGCTGTCCTGCTGGGACAAGGGCTCCTGCGACACCCCCGGGGTCTATGTCAGCCCCCAGGCCCGCGAAGACCGCGTGCTGACCTGCACCAACGCGGAAACCCACGGCTGCAAGGACCTCTGGGCGCCGGACCTGTTCGGCGACTTCGCCGGGGTCTGCCCCACCTGCGGGCACCATTTCCGCATGGAATACCAGTGGTACCTGCACAACGTCTTCGACTACGGGTCCATCTTCGAGTTCTCGCGCAGCGTGGAGTCCGGCAACCCGCTGGACTACGACGGCCTGTCGGCCAAGCTGGAAAAGGCCAAGGCCGAAACGGGCCTGAAGTCCGCCTGCGTGACCTTCGAGGCGCGCATCAAGCATGTGAACGTCATCTGCGCCACCCTGGTGGGCACCTTCCGGGGCGGCAGCGTGGGCGCCGCCGAGGGCGAGAAGTTCGTGCGCGCCGCCGAGCGCGCGCGCAAGAAGCACTACCCCTTCATCGCCTACGTCCACGGCACGGCGGGCATCCGCATCCAGGAGGGCGTCAACGGCGTCATCCAGATGCCGCGCTGCACCATGGCCGTGCGCCGCTACATCGAGGCGGGCGGGCTGTACATCGTGGTCTACGACACCAACTCCTACGCCGGGCCGGTGGCCAGCTTCCTGGGCTGCTCGCCCTACCAGTTCGCCATCCGCAGCGCCAACATCGGCTTCGCCGGGCCCGGGGTCATCAAGGAAACCACCGGCCTGGACATTCCGCCCAACTATCATGTGGCGCACCAGGCCCTGTCGCGCGGGCATATCCACGGCATCTGGGACCGCCGCGACGTGCGCGCCAACCTGAACCAGGCCCTGCAGACCATGGGCGGGCGCAACCTCTACTACCGCTAGCCCGCAGGCCCGCGAACACGACAACAGGACGGAAGCCCCCAGTGAAGGACGTCAAGGCATTACTCGAAGAGATGAAGTCCGCCCCCTACAAGCTGGTGGAGGTGGCGGCTCCGCATACGGGCGTGGTGGAGCATGTGCTCACCGAGCCGGGCACCAAGGTCACCGGCCCCCAGGGCTCCTGGGGCGAGCGGCCGGGCACCCTGCTTGCCCACCTGGAGCGCGAGCGCAACAAGAAGGCCATCCGCGCGCCCATGCGCGGCGAGGTGGAAAAGGTCTTCACCGAGCACGCCGGGCGCTTCGTGGAGGCGGGCACCGTGCTCTACACCCTGCGCCATTACCTGACCAAGGACGAGGTGATCCAGGAAATCCTCAAGAAAACCCTGTATCTGTTCCACGCCAGGGAGCAGGCCAAGTACTACTTCTTCCCCGAGGCGGACACCAAGATCAAGGCCTACGGCCCCCAGTCCGTGCGCGTGCGCGACGGGCAGGACCTGTTCATCGTCTCGCGCATGAAGCGCGAGAGCGTGCTGCCGTACTCCGGGCCCGAAGGCATGATCTACGCCGTCTACTTCAAGGACAACCACAGCGTGGAAGCCGGACAGCCGCTCATCGGCGTCTGCCCGCCGGACCAGCTGCCCCTGATCCAGGACGTGGTCAACCGCGTGAAAAGCGAGTGGGAGGAGCGCGGCTAGCGCCGGTCATGGGCAGGAACCTGCAAATACGCGTGCTGGCGACGACCTTCCGCCCCGAGGACGTGCCCCGCGACTGGCCCCGGCTGGTCCACCTGGCCTGGCGCGGCGAACCGGCCCTGCCCGGGGGCGCGCCGCGCGGGGTGCTCGAACTGGCCCGCGACCTGGCCGACGTTTTGCGCCTGGAGGCGGCGCCCGAGATTCGCGCGGCCCTGGGGCCCGACGCCGCCCGGGCCCAGGCCCTGGCCGACGCGCTCGACGCCGCCCTGGCCGACTGGAACCCCGCCCTGGCCAACCGGCTCTCGGAGCAGCTCGAAGGACTGCTGGACGAGCTTGAAGCCCTTGCGCCCGAAGCACCTTTCGTCGTATCCAAGGCCAGCAAGACACATTAAAGGGAGAACGATATGGCATCGCTGAACAAAGTCATGATCATCGGCAGGCTGGGGCGCGACCCCGAGCTGCGCTACAGTCAGAGCGGCGCCGCCATCTGCAACCTGAACGTGGCCACCGACGAGAGCTACACCGACAAGCAGGGCCAGCGCGTGGAGCAGACGGAATGGCACCGGGTGGCCGTGTTCAGCCGCCAGGCCGAGCTGTGCGCCAACTATCTGCGCAAGGGCAGCCAGGTCTATGTGGAGGGCAGCCTGCAAACGCGCAAGTGGCAGGCCCAGGACGGCACCGACCGCTACACCACGGAGATCAAGGCCCTGCGCGTCCAGTTCCTGGATCCCAAGGGCGCGCAGCAGGGTGGCTATGACGCCCCGCAGCAGCAGCAGGCCCCCGCGCGCCAGGCCGCCCCGGCCAAGGGCGGCGGCCGCAGGCAGCAGCAGCAGTTCCAGGAGGAGGAAGACCTCGGACCGGCCTTCCCCAGCGAGGCCAGCGGCATGGACGACGTGCCGTTCTGAGTCCGCCCGGGGCGGACCGCCCGGCTCGCGCGCCCGGCAGGCGCCGGTCGGCCGGGGTCAGCCAGGGTTGGCAAGGCCGACAGGGCTTGTTTCAAGAAAGAGGGTGGCTGCGCCGCCCTCTTTTTTTGCGCCCTGGCGCTTCCCGGCGCGGCGTACCGGGGTGGGGGCAGGCCGTGCGCCGCTTTGCCGCGCCGGGGCCGGGCTCAGGGCCGCGGCGCCAGGGCGGCCGGGGGCAGGTTGAAGCCCAGCAGCGCGAACCCCTGGGCCGCCGGGCGCAGCGTCGTGGCGTGCGCGTGCAGCGGGTCCAGGCGGAAGAGGTTGGCCAGGGGCATGCCCAGGACGTGGCAGAGCACCGCGCGGATGACGCCTGCATGGGTCACGGCCACGGCGGGCAGGGGGCCCCGGGCCAGGATGTCCAGGGCCGCCAGGGCCCGGGCCTGAACCTGGGCGAAGCTCTCGCCGCCGGGGGGGCGAAAATGCGCGAAGTCGCGGCCCCGGGCGGCGTAGGCCGCCGGATCGGCGACTCGCACGGCCTCGCGGGGCTGGTCCTCCCAGGCGCCGAGGTTTATCTCGGCCAGGCCGGGCAGGGCGCCCACGGGCAGGCCCAGGGCGGCGGCCAGGGGCTGGGCCGTGTCCTGCGCGCGGGCCAGGGGGCTGGCGAACACGGCGCGCGGCCGGGCCGGGGCCAGGGCGGCGGCCAGCGCTCCGGCCTGGGCCCGGCCGGCGGCGGACAGGGGCAGATCCGTGCTGCCGATGAAGCGGCCCTCGCCGCCCCGGGCCTCGGCGTGGCGTACGAGCACGATCATGGCCGCCCCTCGCGTATGACATCCAGCAGGTCCGGGGCGCCGGGGCCCAGCAGCCCGCGCACCCGGGCCTCCACGGCCAGGGCCCGG
>NZ_JALNWM010000124.1 GCF_023230885.1 Desulfocurvus sp.
GATCGGCCGCCTGGCCGCGTCCATGCGCGAGATGGGCGCCAAGCTGCGCTCCATCGTCGCCGAGGTCCAGGCCGCCACGGACAACGTCAGCTCCGGGGCCCAGGAGCTGTCCGCCTCCTCGGAGAGCCTGTCCCAGGGCGCCACCGAGCAGGCCGCCAGCGTGGAGGAGATTTCCGGATCGTCATCGAGACGGGGCTGGTGGGCTTGGCGCTGTTCGCGTTTTTGATGCTGCGGGCCTGGGCCGTGGCCCGGGGGGTCTTCGCCCGCGCGCGCGACGAGCTGGAGCGCGGGCTGTGCATGGGGTTCCTGGCGGGCTTCGCCGGGCTGCTGGTCCATGCCCTGTCGGCCAACACCTTCATCATCGGCCGGATCATGGAGCCGTTCTGGTTCACCCTGGGCATGGTGGTCATGCTGCCGCGGCTGGAGGACGCCCGGGGTCGGCGCCTGTGGGCCGACGAGCCCGGGCCCGGCGCCACGGCGCCCTGAGCCCGCGCGGGGGTCAGGGCGCGGCGGCGCGGAGCACGCCCAGCAGCCGGGCGGCCTCCGGGGCCGGGGCGTGGCTGCGCTCCAGGACCAGCCCCCGGGGCGTGGCTCCGGGGGTGTAGAGCGCGGCGTTGGCCTCGGTGTCGGGGAAGATGCCCGTGCCGTCCAGGGCCACCCCGGCGAACAGGCCGTCCGCCCGGGAGAAATAGGCCGCCCCGCCGTCGTAGGTCATGGACGAAACCTGCCGCTCCAGGCCCTGACCCGGGGCGGCGGCGAGCATTTCGGCGTCCAGGGTGAAGCCGTTTTGCAGCGTACCCTCAAGGCTTGGTCCGTCCAGCAGCACCAGGGCGAAGGCCGTTTCGGACACTCCGGCCTGGAATCCGGCACTGCCCCCGGCCAGGCGCACCAGGGCCGGAGCGCCCCAGGCGCCGCCCGCCCCGCGGCCCACGACGACCGCCTCGCCCCCGGCGCCGCCAAGCAGGAATCCCGCCTTGACGAACCGGGGGGCGACCAGCACGCCCCGGCCCCGGCCCAGGGCCTGGCGCAGGGCCGGGCCCTGCGGGCCTTGCAGCAGCACGTCCAGGGTTCCGGCGGCCAGGTCCAGAACCCGCTGGCCGCGCGCGGCGGCCTCGGCGGCGGGCGGGGCGGAGGTGCCCTGGCCGCCGACGGCGGCGCAGGCGGCCAGGATCAGGGCGGCGGCCAGGCCCGCCAGCAGGCGGCCCGGGCGCAGGGGCAGGCGATGGGTGCGGGGCATGGCGGATTCCTCGCGGGTGGGGGTGGGTGCCGGGGTCAACGGGCCACCAGGGTCACGTCCAGGCTGACCATGTCGTGGATCAGGTGCCTGCCCAGGCGGCGGAAGAGCCGGCCCGAGCCGTAGTCCAGGCCCCAGCGCGTGCGGTCCAGGTCGAAATGGGCCTTCAGGCTGACCCCGCCGTCCACGGGGGCCAGGCTCAGGGGCAGGGCCAGGGGTTCGATGCGCCCGCGCAGCAGCAGCTCGCCGCGGACGTGGTAGTTCGTGGCGCCGGGGGCCGCCCCATCCAGGAACTCCGACTGGACCACCGTGAACTCCGCCCGGGGGTGGCGCGCGGCGAAGAGGAAATCGTCGGACAGCAGGTGGCGCACCAGCAGGGCCCGCAGTCCGGGGTCCGCGAGATCGTCGTCGGCCAGGGAGTCCAGGGGCATGGAGAATCCGCCGCCGACCTTGCCGCCCACCACGCGGATGGCGCCCTGGTCCACGGCCAGGGTGCCGGTGTGCCGGGCGGTGGCGCTGCGCCCGGTCCAGACCACCGAGCTTTCGGCGGGCACCACGGTCCACGAACCCTCGGGGGGCAGGGCCTTGTGGTCTTCGGGCAGCGCCCCGTGGCCCTCCACGGGCAGGCCCTGGCGCAGCCAGTCGGCCATGCCCCCGGCCAGCATGTAGACCCGGGAAAAGCCCATGCGCACGAGCTTGGCGGCGGCGGCGGGCGCGTCGCGGGTCTGGCCGTCCTCGCCGTAGACCACCACGGGGGTCTCGGCCTTCGGGTCGGCCCCGGCGGCGGCCGCCAGTTCGGGGAAGTCCATCTGGAAGACGCAGGCCGTGCGCGCCCCGGGCAGGCGGCGCGCGGCGTGGACCTCGGGCGGCAGCACGTCCAGCAGGACCACGGGGCGGCCCTCGTCCAGCCACTGTTTGAGTTCCTGGGAGGCGATGCGGGTATAGTTGGTGTCTTGCATGGTCGTCCTTGGGGCAGGGGGTGGCGGGCGTCGGGCCTCGGCCCGGGCTTGCATTCGTGCGCCGCCAGTGTAAGCATTCCCCCGGCGTTTGACCAGCGCCGGACCGGAGGCACCCCCGTGAAACTGTGCATGCTCGTGGACAACCAGGCCGTCATCGACAGGTATCTGCTGGCCGAACCGGCCCTGGCCGTGCTGGTGGAGCACGGCGGGACGCGGGTGCTTTTCGACGCCGGGTATTCCGACGTGCTCACGCGCAACGCCCAGGCCCTGGGCGAGGACCTGGCCCGCCTGGACTGGGTGGCCCTGTCCCACGGGCACCAGGACCACACCTGGGGCCTGCACGCCCTCATCCGCGCCCAGGGCGGCGCCGCCGCGCGCACGGGGCGCGTGCCCCGGCCCAGGCTGGTGGCCCATCCCGGCGTCTTCGACTCCCGCGGGGCCGACGGCCTGCCCGAGATCGGCGCGCTGCTCACCTGGGACAAGGCCGCCCGCCATTTCGAACCCGTGCCCGAGGCCGGGCCGCGCGAGCTGGCCCCGGGGCTGTTTTTTCTGGGCGAGGTGCCCCGTGTGCTGGACTTCGAGCCGCCCGTGGCTCTGGGGCGGCGCGAGGACGGCACGCCGGACTTCGTGCCCGACGACACCGCCCTGGCCTGCGTCACGCGGCGGGGGCTGGTGGTGCTTACGGGCTGCGCCCATGCCGGGGTCTGCAACACCGTGCTGCACGCCCTGGCCGTGACGGGGCGGCGCAGGGTGCGCGCCGTGCTGGGCGGGATGCACCTGCTGGACGCGCCCGCCGCGCGCCTGGAGGCCACGGCGGGGTTCCTGGGCGGGCTGGGCCTGGAAGCCCTGTACCCCTGCCATTGCACGGACTTCGCGGCCCGGGCGGCCCTGGCCCGGCGCTGCCCGGTGCGCGAGACCGGGGTGGGCGCGCGCCTGGATTTTTCCTAGCGCGGCGGTCCTGTTTCTCCGAAAGTGACACAAGGCGGGAAAGCGGCTAGGGTGGAACAGACGGATACTCACCATCAATACTTTCCGCCGGAAAGGCCAGGAGAGCGCCATGTGCCAGAATTGCGGGTGCGGCCCCAAGAAGCCGAGCAAGTACGAGCAGCTGATGCGCGAGCACGACCACGTTCATGACCACGATCATGACCACGACCACGGGCATGCGCACACCCACGAGCATCCCCACGCCCACGCCCATACCCATGAGCACGACCACGGCGGCGAGGTCCATGCCCATGAGCACACCCATGAGCATGCCCACGAGCACGACCACGACCACGGGCATGGGCACAGCCACGGGCACGACCACGGCCACGGGCACAGCCATGAGCACCACCATCACCACGACCACGATCACGATCACGACCACGCCCACCAGGGCTCGGGCCACGACCACAAGCACTAGGCCGCGCTGGCGCGCCGCCACGGACCCCAGGGCCCCCCGGAGCGCGAGCGTCCCGGGGGGCTCCGTTGTCCCTTGCCCGGGGCGCCGGGTTGATGTAACCCCCTTCGGGTCGCCGCCGCGCGCGGCGCCCAACGCACAACCGGAGGTTCCCGTGGACGAGCTGGAACGCATCAAGAAGCGCACCCGCTGCGAGCGGTGCGGCCACTGCTGCGACAAGGGCGGCCCCGCCCTGCATCGCGAGGACCTGCCCCTTTTCGAACGCGGGGTGCTGGGCTACGCCCAGGTGTTCACCCTGCGCCGGGGCGAGCTGGTGGAGGAGTCCGTGGAGGGCGGCCTCCTGCCCCTGGACGCCGAGCTGGTCAAGGTGCGCGGCCAGGGCAACCGCTGGACCTGCCTGTTCTACGACGACGACGGCAAGCAGTGCAGCATCTACGAGGACCGGCCCGCCGAGTGCCGGGCCTTCAACTGCTGGGCGCCCGACGAACTGAAGGCCATGTACCGCTCCGGGCGCATCGGCCGGGCGGACCTGGTGCCCGAGGGCAGCGCCCTGCGCCAGCTGGTGGACGAGCACGAGGCGCGCTGCTCCTGCCTGCGCGTGGGCGAGCTGGCCGACGCGTTCCTTGGCGGCGACGAGGGCGCCGGACGCGAGCTGGTGGACACCATCACCTACGACGCGGCCTTCCGTGCGGCCTTCGCCGAGCGCGCGGGGGTGGGCGAGGAGGAGATGAATTTCCTGTTCGGCCGGCCCCTGCATGCGGCCGTGGGCCAGTACGGCCTGGAGGTCGGGCGGGAGAACGACCGCTACTTCGTGCGCAAGGCCCGGGACTGACCTCCCGGACCGGCCCGCGCCAGGGGGCGCCCGCACGGCGTGCGGGCGCCCCCTGCGCGTTTCGGGGTCCGGCGGGCTACGGCGCGGGTGGCGGCCCCTCGCCGGTGACCAGCCGCTGGTACCACGCCCAGCACAGGCAGGTCATGGGGATGGCGATGAGCAGCCCGAGCATGCCCAGCAGCTTGCCCCACACCGACAGCGACAGCAGGATGAACGCGGGCGAAAGCCCCGTGGCGTCGCCCATGATGCGCGGCACGAGCACCGCGTCCTGGAGGAGCTGGACCACGGCGAACACCGCCAGGATCAGCAGCAGGACCGTCCACAGGCTTGTGCCCGTCTCCAGGGCGTGGACCGCGCCCAGGAAGAACGCGGGCACGAAACCGGCGATCTGCAGGTAGGGCACCATGTTCAGCAGGCCGATGAACAGCCCGAGCAGGATGCCCAGGGGCAGGCCGATGAGCGCGAAGCCCACAGCGAACAGCACGCCCACCAGCGCCGCCACCAGGGCCTGGGCCCGGAAGTAGCGGCCCATGGCCAGGCGGAAGTCCCCGGCCAGCTCGGCGACCCAGCCCCGGTGCCGGGGCGGCAGGGCCCGGGTCCAGCCCGCGCGCAGGCGTTCGTAGTCCAGCAGCAGGAAAACCACATACAGCAGCAGCACCACCAGCCCGGCCAGGGCCCCGGCCACGCCCGCCGCCCCGCGCAGCACGCCCCACACCCCGGGCAGCACCTTGCCCGCCACGGCCTTGCCCAGAGCCAGGGCGTCGCCGCTGCCGAACAGGGCCTGCACGTCCGGGCGGGCGGCGATCTCGCGCAGGGCCTGCCACAGGTCGGCGGGCAGGCGCTCGGCGGCGCGCGCCGCCAGTTCCGAGTTCTGCACCACCTCGCGCAGCAGCGCGCCCATGTGGCGCACCTCGGCCCCCACCAGCGGCGCCACGGCCGTGACGGCCAGCCCCAGGCCCAGGGCCGCCAGCAGCAGCGCGGCGAACACAGCCGGGGCCCGGCGCTTGAACACGCGCTCCAGCAGCAGCACCAGCGGATGCATGAGGTACGCCGCCAGCAGCGCCGCCGCGAAGGGCGCCAGCACATCGGACAGGTAGGCCGCAAGCCACACCAGGGCCGCCAGGACTCCGGCCCCCAGGGCCAGACGCACCACGCGGTCGAAGGTGTAGGGGGTCTGGTTCTGGATCATGGGGCCTCCCGCTCCGGTTGGCGTTCCGGGGCTTCGGTGACGGTGGCGAAGAACAGTTCGTCCATGGTCTCCAGCAGCGGGGCGAAGAGTCCGCCGAAGTCCATGTGCGCCCCGAAGAGCGCCAGTCGCTGGCCTGTGAGCACCTCCTCGGGGATGGCGTTGATGGTGCCCGACATGGTCATGGCCAGCCGCTCGGCCAGCAGGTAGCCCGCCAGCCCGTGGCGGAACTGCTCCAGCCGTTCCATGAACTCCGCCCGGCGCGCGAGCCACAGCCGCGCGGCCCCGGGCCCGGGCTCCAGGTTCTGCACCTGGCAGACCAGCGAGTGCAGGGCGTTCAGCGCGCCGCCCGGGATGCCCCGGCGCCAGCCGAACAGCCAGGCGTTGCGCCGGAAGAACAGCCACTGGTCCTGCCCCTGGGCGATGCTGGCCTCCAGGCCCGCCTTGGCCGCGGCCAGGGCCGCGCCCCCGGCCTCGTCGGGCCAGCGCCGGGTCAGGGTCTCCAGGTTCCAGGCCGGGGTCGGCCCGCCGTGGGCCGGGGCCAGCCCCGCCAGCTCGCGCACCAAGTGCACCAGCCAGGCGTTGGCCTGGGGCGAGGCCGGGGTTTCCAGGTGCGAGTAGCTGAGCACATAGCGCCCGGCGCCGTAGTGGCCCTCCACCAGGCAGGGCTGCCCGGTCATGTAGTGCGGCCAGATGGCCAGGCCGTATTGGGTCTCCAGGTCCTCCAGCGGCCCCCGGGGGATGCTCGCCAGGGGCAGGTCCGCAGTCCAGAAGTCCGGCCCGGGCTCGGTGTAGGCCGCCAGCACGCGCACGGCCTCGCAGGGCTCGTACTCGAAGCGCGCGGGCCACCACACGGGCAGCAGCGGCGCCGGGCCGATGCCCGGCGGCACCAGGGCGTTGTCCTGGGCCGGGCGCACATGGATGTGCCCGGAGTTGGTGTGCTGGATGCGGTCGGAGAACGCCCGGCGCTTCCAGGGGCACAGGCCAAGCCCGTCGCGGCCGGTCAGCCCCAGCCCCGCGCCGCCGCAAAAGCCCAGGTACACCCCGCCCCCGCGCACATAGTCGCGCACGGCGGCCACGCCCTCGGGCCCCAGCGCGGCGAACTTGCGCCGCGCCGTACCCCCCGGCACCACCAGCGCCGCCGGAGGGTTGCGGGAAAGCGCGCCCTGGGCTATCTCCCTTGCGCGCAACAGGCGGTGGGGCAGCCCCAGCGCGCGCAGCGCGCGCCAGACCAGAAGCCCCCAGATGTGCGACTCGTCCCAGTAGATGTGGATGCTTGACATTGCTCCCGTGCTCATTAGGCTGTTGGTCCGCCCGGCGCCGGGCCCGGCGCGCGCGCATCCATGTTTCCTAAGGAAATTTCCGCGCAAAGTGAAGGAGAGGAACGCCCCATGGCCGTGAAGACCCTGCCCAAAGGATACGAGCCCGCCGAGGTCGAGGCCAGGTGGCGCGAGCACTGGATCGAGAACAAGACCTTCACCCCCGACCCCGCCGCCCCCGGCGAGCCGTACTCCATCGTCATCCCCCCGCCCAACGTCACCGGGCAGCTGCACATCGGCCACGCCCTGAACCTGACCATCCAGGACATCCTGTGCCGCCACGCCCGCCAGAAGGGCAAGAACGTGCTCTGGGTGCCCGGCATGGATCACGCCGGCATCGCCACCCAGAACGTCGTCGAACGCCGCCTGGCCACCCAGGGCCTGGGCCGCGAGGACCTGGGCCGCGAGGAGTTCGTGCGCCGCGTGTGGGAGTGGAAGGAGGAGTACGGCGGCAAGATCCTGAACCAGATCCGTCGCATGGGCGCCTCCGTGGACTGGACCCGCGAGCGCTTCACCATGGATGAGGGCCTGTCGCGCGCCGTGCGCGAGGTCTTCGTCGACCTCTACGAGCAGGGCCTCATCTACAAGGGCAACTACATCATCAACTGGTGCAACCGCTGCCACACCGCCCTGGCCGACGACGAAGTCGAGCACGCCCCGCACAAGGGCCACCTCTACCACGTCCGCTACCCCCTGGCCGACGGCTCGGGCGATCTGGTCGTCGCCACCACCCGCCCCGAAACCATGCTGGCCGACACCGCCGTGGCCGTGCACCCCGAGGACGAGCGCTACAACGCCCACATCGGCAAGTACGCCGTGCTGCCCGTCGTCGGCCGCAAGCTCGTGGTCATCGGCGACAAGTATGTGGAGCGCGAATTCGGCACCGGCTGCCTCAAGGTCACCCCGGCCCACGACATGAACGACTGGGAGCTGGGCCGCCGCCACGGCCTGGACGTGATCTCCGTGTTCGACGACACCGGCCGCGTCTGCGGCGACGTGCCCGAGGGCTACGCGGGCCTGACCATCGTCCAGGCCCGCGAGAAGATCGTCGCCGACCTGCGCGCCTCGGGCCATCTCGTGGAGATCGTCGAGCACGAGCACAACGTGGGCGAGTGCTACCGCTGCAAGAACGTGGTCGAGCCCCACGTCTCGACGCAGTGGTTCGTCGCCGTCAAGCCCCTGGCCGAAAAGGCCCGCGCCGCCGTGGCCGACGGCGCCACGCGCATCTACCCCTCCTCCTGGGACAAGACCTACTTCCACTGGCTGGACAACATCCGCGACTGGTGCATCTCGCGCCAGCTCTGGTGGGGCCACCGCATCCCGGCCTGGACCTGCGACGCCTGCGGCGAGCTGATCGTCGCCAAGGCCGACCCCGCGGCCTGCCCCAAGTGCGGCGCCAGCGCCCTGACCCGCGACGAGGACGTGCTCGACACCTGGTTCTCCTCGGCCCTGTGGCCCTTCTCCACCATGGGCTGGCCCGACAAGACCCCGGAGCTGGCGCGCTACTACCCGACCTCCTGCCTGGTCACCGCCTTCGATATCCTCTTCTTCTGGGTCGCGCGGATGATGATGATGGGCATCCATTTCATGGACAAGGTGCCCTTCACCGACGTGTACATCCACGCCCTGGTCCGCGATGCCGAGGGCAAGAAGATGTCCAAGTCCACGGGCAACGTCATCGACCCGCTGGAAATGTGCGACCGCTACGGCACCGACAGCCTGCGCTTCACCCTGGCCGCCTTCGCCGCCATGGGCCGCGATATCCGCCTGAGCGAGGAGCGCATCGAGGGCTACCGCCACTTCATGAACAAGCTGTGGAACGCCGCGCGCTTCGCCCTCATGTACCTGCCCGACCAGGTCCCCGCCGCCGACCCCGCCGCCGCCACGGCCCTGCCCCACCGCTGGATCATGGACCGCCTGGAGCGCGTGAAGGCCGAGGTGGACGCGGCCATCTGCGAATACCGCTTCAACGACGCGGCCCAGGCCGTGTACCGCTTCACCTGGAACGAGTTCTGCGACTGGTACCTGGAGCTCATCAAGGGCGACCTGAACGGCGAGGACGCCGCCGCCCGCGAGTCCGCCCACGCCGTGCTGCATGCCGTGCTGCGCGAGATCCTGGCCCTGGCCCACCCCATCATCCCCTTCATCACCCAGGAGATATACCAGACCCTGCCGGGCATGGAGGGCCGCGACCTGGCCGCCGAACCCTTCCCGCCCGCGCGCCCCGGCTGCCGCGACGAGGCCGTGGGCCCGCAGATGGACCTGCTCCAGGGCGTGATCACCAGCGTGCGGACCATCCGCGCCGAGCTGAACATCAAGCCCTCCCTGGACCTGGACTGCATCGTGCGCCCCGCCGACGCCGACGCCGCAGCCGTGCTGGGCGAAAACGCCGCCCTGGTGCGCTCCCTGGCACGCCTGGGCTCCCTGACCGTGGACCCCCAGGCCACTCCGCCCAGGGCCTCCGCCTCCGCCGTGGTCGCGGGCTCGGAACTCTTCGTGCCCCTGTCCGGCGCGGTGGACTTCGACGCCGAACTGGCGCGCCTGGACAAGGACATCGCCAAGATCGAAAAGGTGCTCGTCGGCGTGGAGAAGAAACTGGGCAACCCCGGGTTCGTCAACAACGCCCCCGCCGACGTGGTGGACAAGGAACGCGCCAAGGCCCAGGCCATGCGCGACGACATGACCAAGCTCGCCGACCTGCGCGCCCGCCTGCGCGAGGCGCTGGGGTAGGGCCGGGCCAGAGAGGCGCGGCAGGGCAAGGCGGGGGAGGGGGGAACCCCTTTTCTTGAGGAGAAAAGGGGTTCCCCCGTCCCCCGCGCCCCCTCCCCCCGCCCCCAAAGACCTTTTTCTTTGGGGGCGGGAGGGTTGTTCCGGGGCGGGTTTGCCGGGCGCCGGGACGGGTTTGGGGCGAAGCGTCCGGGCGCTGGGATATTTTCGGGGCGGAGGCTTCAGGGCCGGGGGCCCGGGCCTGGGTGGCCCGCCCGTGTGGTTTTCCCGGGGAGCGGTGCTCCCTTTGGTTTCATCAACAATCCTGGCCGTCTCCCGAAAACCCCAACGACAGGTTTTTGGGAGGGGGGATGGGGTCCGGGGAAGGGGGGAGCCCTTTTTCCCCA
>NZ_JALNWM010000125.1 GCF_023230885.1 Desulfocurvus sp.
AATGCCCTGGTGGCCGGTGGAAAACACTGGGCACGAAAAAAGCCGCACACCTGGCGCCCCGCATTTCCGGGCGCCGGGTGTGCGGCATGCAGCTCCGCCGGACGGACGCCGACGGGGGCGCCCCCGTGGGGGGTCAGCCCCTTTTACGCGCCAGCACCAGCGAAAAATAGCCGGGGGCGCCCGCGTCGGGGTCCGGAGTCGGGGTTATGGCCTGGCCCTGGTGGCCGCAGTTGCTGACCAGCACGGCCGTTTCGCGCAGGCCCAGCTCGTCCAGGGTCCGGGTCAGGTCCGCATACTGCTTGTAGGCCTTGAGGATCACGAAGCTGTCGGCCGCCTGCGCGGCCTCGCGCAGGCGCTGGCCGCCCCTGGCGCCGGAGACCACGGCCAGGGTCTCCTCGCCCTCGGCGATGACCGTCCCGGCCGCGGCGGCCGCCGCGTGGTAGGACGTGATGCCCGGCACGACCTCCACGGGCACGCCCGGATCCATGCCCCGCAGGGTGCGCAGCAGGTAGCCGAAGGTGCTGTAGGTCAGCGGGTCGCCCAGGGTCAGGAAGGCCACGGACAGCCCGGCGCGCAGGTCGGCCAGCACCCGGGCGGCGTTGTCGGCCCAGGCGGCGTCCAGGGCGCCCTGGTCGCGGGTCATGGGAAAGGCCAGGGGCGTGACCTGCGTGCCGGGGCGCAGGTGCGGGCGCACGATGCCGTAGGACACCGAGTGCGCGTTGCCGCTGGAGCGCGCCGCGTACACGCGGTCCGCCGCGCCCAGCACGCGCACGGCCTTGAGAGTCAGCAGTTCGGGGTCTCCGGGGCCGGTGCCCACGCCGTAGAGTGTGCCGTAACCGTTCATTTCAGATGACATTCCTTCATTGGTTCAGGATACAGGAACCGCGCCAGGGCCTCCACGGCCAGCACCGAGCGCGGCCCGGGGCGCGAAAACAGGCGCTCGTCAACCTCCAGCACCCGCCCCTGGCGCACGGCGCGCAGGGCCGCCAGCAGGGGCCGCCGGTCCAGGGGCGGCGGAGCCTCGTTCATGGGCCCGCGCTGGACGACGTACACGTCGGGGTCCAGGCCGTAGAGGGCCTCCTCGCCCAGGGGCACCAGCCGCCTGGGGTCGGCCACGGCGTTGACCCCGCCCGCGTGGCGGATCACGTCGTCCACGATGCCCCCGGCCCCTGCGGCCAGCAGGGTCTGGGCGCGGACCTCGAAGAACACCCGGGGCCGTGGCGCGCCGCCCGGGGCCGCGGCCCCGGGGCGGTCCAGGCAGCGCGCCACGGCCTCAAGGCGCGCGCGCATCCGCGCCACCAGGGCCCCGGCGGCCCGGGGCTCCCCCGTGAGGGCGCCCACGGCTTCGATGGCCGCGAACAGCTCGGCGAAGCTGCCGGGATTGAACTCGGCCACGGGCACCCCGTGGCGGCGCAGGGCCTCCACGGGCTCCGAGGCGCCCCTTCGCGCGCTCATCTGGAGCACCAGGTCGGGCCCAAGGCCGAGGACCATCTCCAGGTTGGGCCGCATATGCGTGCCGATGGCGGGCAGGGCCGCCACCTCGGGCAGGTCGGCGTCGGCCACGGTCCGGGCCACCAGGCGCCCGCCAAGGCCCATCTCGACGAGGATTTCGTTGAACGCGCCGTACAGGGCCACGATGCGCCGCGCCGGAGCCCGCAGGCGCACGGTGTTGCCCAGGCCGTCAACGACCTCGATCCCGGCCCCGGGGGCCGGGGTCGCCGCCGCCAGGGCCAGGGCCAGCGCCAGGGCCAGCGCCGCCCCCCGCCGCGCCGGGGACGAAATGCGCCTGGGGGCCGCCGGTGACCGGATGGGGCCCCACGCGGATGTCCGTGCCATAAATCTCCGAAAGCGTCCGTTCATGGAACACGTCCTTCACCGGGCCCGCGCAGGCCACGCGCCCGTCCTTGAGAAACACCAGCGCGTCGCAATACAGCGCCGCGAGATTCAGGTCATGCATGGCGCACAGCACCGCCCTGCCCCGCCCCGCCAGGCCCCGCAGCAGGTCGAACAGGCGCACCGCGGCCGCCAGGTCCAGGCTGGCCGAGGGCTCGTCCAGCAGCAGCGCCGGAGCCTGCTGGGCCAGGGCCCGGGCCAGCAGCACCCGTTGCAGCTCCCCGCCCGACACGGCGTCCGCCGGGCGGTCCCACAGGTGCTCCACCCCCGTGGCGCGCATGGCCTCGCGGGCGGCGCGGCGGTCGGCCGCGTCGGGACCGGCCAGGGGCGAGCCGTGGGCGAAGCGGCCCATGAGCACCAGGGTCGAACAGCGCAGGGCGAAGGCCATGTCCAGCCGCTGGGGCACGCAGGCCACCAGCCGGGCCCGGCGCCGCGCGGGCAGGGCGTGCATGTCCGCCTCGCCGCCCCGGGCGGCCACGGCCACCCGGCCGCCCAGCAGCGGCAGGATCCCGGCCAGGGCCAGCAGGAGCGTGGTCTTGCCGCTGCCGTTGGGCCCGAGCAGGCCGGTGACCCCGCCGGCCGCCACGTCCAGGGACACGCCGTGGAGCACCTGCGTCCGCCCGTAGCCGCAGCGCACGGCCTCGGCGCGGATCACAGCCCGGCCCCGCGCGCCCGGCGCCGCAGCACCAGGCAGAAGAACGGCCCGCCCAAAAGCGCCGTGACCACGCCAACGGGCAGCTCCTGACCGTGGGGCAGCACGGTGCGCGCCGCCACGTCGGACCACAGCAGGAGCAGCCCCCCGGCCAGGGCCGACACCACGGCCAGGGGCCGGTGCTCCGCGCCCAGGGCCTGGCGCACCAGATGCGGCGCCACCAGCCCCACGAAGCCGACCACCCCGGACACGGACACCGCCGCCCCCGTGAGCAGGCTGGCGGCCAGGAGCAGCGCCAGCCGCGCGCGGTCGGCGTCCAGCCCCAGGGCCCGGGCCTGGGCGTCGCCCAGGGACAACAGGTCCAGCTGGCGGGCCCGGGCCACGACCAGCAGCCCGCCCGCCAGGAAATACGGCAGGGCGAAGCCCACATGGGCCCAGCCGCGCCCCTGGAGCGAACCCATGACCCAGAAGACGATGCTGGCCACGGATTCCTCGTCCAGCGCCTTGAGCAGCGAAATCAGCGCGCCCAGGAACGTGGCCACCACGATGCCCGCCAGGACCACCGTCTCGCGGCGCAGCCGCCCGCCCACGCGCCCCAGGGCCACCACGGCCCCCAGGGCCGCGAAGGCGCCGCACATGGCCGCCACGGGCAACAGCCCGACCCCCGCCCACACCGGCAGCGCCGCCAGCCCGAAAAACAGCGCCAGGGAAGCGCCGAAGGCCGCCCCGGTGGACACGCCGATGGTGAACGGGTCGGCCAGGGGGTTGTGCAGGATGCCCTGGAACACCGTGCCCGCCAGGGCCAGGGCCGCCCCGGTCAGCCAGGCCAGGCAGGCCCGCGAAAGGCGGATGTCGACCACCACCACGGCGTGGGCCGGGTCCAGGCCCGGGCCCGGGGGCAGGCCCAGGGCGGCCCCCAGGTGGGCCAGAACCTGGCCCGGGGGGATGGGCAGCGGCCCGCACAGGCAGGCCGCCGCCAGCGAGGCGGCCGACGCCGCCGCGAGCAGCGCGGCCAGCGGCCACAGCCGCCGGTCCCGCGCGCCCGCGCGCGTCGCATGCGCGTCCGCCGCCCCGCCGCCGTGCATCCTACTTCCCGTCCAGCCCGGCCACGGCCCGGCGCAGATGCTCCAGCCACAGCTCGCGCAGCGGGGCGAACTCGGCCAGCCCCTGGAGCACGGGCCGCGCCGCAATGCCCCGGGCGGCCAGCACGGACTTCCAGGAGTCGTCCTCGTCCCCGGCCATGTCGTTGCGCGCGTGGTCGCCCGCCACGGACATGAGCGGCACCAAAAGGGCCCTGCTCACGCCCTTTTCGGCGAGCCGGGCCACAACCCATTCCAGGCTCGGGGTGCCCTCCACCGTGCCCACCAGGGCCAGCGGGTCGCGCTGCTCCAGGTACCATTGCAGGCCGGGATAGTAGATGTTGGCCGGGTGGTGCGTGCCGTGGCCCATGAACACCAGGGCCTCGCCCCCGGCGCGCAGCGGGCCGAAGGTCGACAGCAGCGCGTCGGCCACGGCGGCCATGTCCTCGTCGGTGCTCATGAGCGGCTGGCCGATGACGACCTTGTCGAAGCCGCCAAAGCCCCGGACCGTGCGCACGAGCTTTTCGTGGAACTCCTCGCCGGGAATGGCGTGCAGCGACTGCACGGCCAGGCGGGTCACGCCCGCGTCGAGCAGCCTGGCCAGGGCGGCCGGCACCGAGTCGGTGACCTGCCCCTGGGCGGCCAGCTTTTCGCGAATGATGTTGGACGTGAACGCCCAGTGTACGGCCATGCCCGGGAAGGCCTGGCGCACGGCGGCGTCCATGTCGTCGAAGGCCTTGCGGGCCTCGGGCACCGAGGTGCCGAAGGCCACGACGAGGATGGCGGCCTTGCCTCCGGCCGGGGCGTCATGCCCGGCGCGGGCGGGGGCGGCGCAGGAAAGCGCCAGGAACAGGGCCAGGAACAGGGCCAGCGGCAGCCCGGACGGGACCGGGCGGCGGCGCGGGACAAATCGCATGGAGACCTCCTTGCGACATGTCAGGTGGGCGGCCTGAAGCGGGTGGCGGGGAAGGCCCGGGGCCCCGGCGACGCGCCGGTCCGGGGGACGCGCCCGAATGCCAGGGGCATCGGCCCGCCGGACGAAT
The DNA here is from genome assembly GCF_023230885.1 of Desulfocurvus sp. Classification (GTDB taxonomy): domain Bacteria; phylum Desulfobacterota; class Desulfovibrionia; order Desulfovibrionales; family Desulfovibrionaceae; genus Desulfocurvus. The sequence goes on from NZ_JALNWM010000125.1 coordinate 4,668, forward strand.
GCCCTCGTCGTCCGGCGGCAGGCGCGCAGGCGTCCGGCAGGTCTTCTGGCTCTTCCGGTCCGGGCCCTCCCCTTCCCGCCCCGTGGCGCGTCGCGCGCGGCGGGGGCAGTGGGTCGTCGAGGGCCGGGGCCTCCTTGCGGCGGACGCAAGGCCGGAATCACAGCGGCGGGGCCGCCCCGGATTCGCACCGGGTTCCCTTTTCACGCCCCGAAGGGCGACCGGAATACGCAGCCCTTCTAGCCCAAAGCCCCCCCGGTGTCACCATGCGCCCCCTGCGCCGCCAAGGGGCCGGATTGCATGCCGAAAACCGTGCCCCGCGGCCCGTCCGCGCCGCCCGGCTCCGGGCGCCAGCGCGGCCTTGACTTTCCAACCGACTTGATTACGGTTGTCTCCCGCTTCAAACCCGGCCCGTCATATCTAAAACATAGGGACCCCCGCGCATGAGCGACTACAAGAAGACCCTGCATCTGCCGTCCACCGCGTTTCCCATGAAAGCCAACCTGACCAGCAACGAGCCGAAAACGCTCAAGTTCTGGGAGGAGATCGACGCCTACGGCACCATGGTCGCCGCCAACGAGGGCCGGGAGCGCTATGTGCTGCACGACGGGCCGCCCTATGCCAACGGGCATATCCACCTGGGCACGGCGCTGAACAAGACCATCAAGGACATCATCGTCAAGCACCGCAACATGAGCGGCCTGAAGGCCGAATATGTGCCCGGCTGGGACTGCCACGGCCTGCCCATCGAGCACAAGGTCTCCCAGGAGCTGCGCGAAAAGGGCAAGACCGGCCTGCCCGCCGTCACCGTGCGCAAGATCTGCCGCGACTACGCGCGCAAATGGATCGACGTGCAGCGCGCCGAGTTCAAGCGCCTGGGCGTGCTGGGCACCTGGAGCGAGCCCTACCTGACCATGAACCCCGTCTACGAGGCGGCAACCGCCCGCGAGCTGGGCAATTTCATGGGCCAGGGCTCGGTGGTGCGCAGCAAGAAGCCCATCTACTGGTGCAACGACTGCAAGACCGCCCTGGCCGAGGCCGAGGTGGAATACCACGACCACACCTCGCCCTCGGTCTATGTGCGCTTCCCCCTGCCCGACCCCAGGCTGGCCGAGGCGGCCCCGGGGGTGGACCCCGCGCGGGCCTTCGTGGTCATCTGGACCACCACGCCCTGGACCCTGCCGTCCAACATGGCCGTGGCCCTGCACCCGGAGTTCGACTATGTGGCCGTGCGCACGGGGGAGGAGTTCCACATCCTGGCCGAGGCGCTTCTGGCCGACTGCGCCGCGCGCTTCGGCTGGCAGGCCCCCGAGGTCGTGGCCCGCTTCAAGGGCGCGGCCCTGGAGGGCGCCGTGGCGCGCCATCCGTTCTACGACCGCGAGTCCCGCGTGGTTCTGGCGGGCTATGTGACCCTGGACGCGGGCACCGGCTGCGTGCACACCGCCCCGGGCCACGGCCGCGAAGACTACGAGACCGGCCTGCGCTACGGCCTGGAGATCCTGAGCCCCCTGGACGATTCCGGGCGCTTCCTGCCCAGCGTGGAGCTGTTCGCCGGGCTGCGCGTGGACGAGGCCAACCCCAGGATCGTCGAAACCCTCAAGGAACGCGGCGCCCTGCTTTTCCAGGAAAAAATCCGCCACTCCTACCCCCACTGCTGGCGCTGCAAGCAGCCGGTGATCTACCGCGCCACCACCCAGTGGTTCATCTCCATGGAGCGCAACGACCTGCGCGCCCGGGCCCTCAAGGCCATCCAGAACGACGTGCGCTGGATCCCCGCCTGGGGCCGCGAGCGCATCCACAGCATGATCGAAACGCGCCCGGACTGGTGCATCTCGCGCCAGCGCACCTGGGGCGTGCCCATCGTGGCCCTGCTGTGCAAGGACTGCGACGAGGCCTGGTTCGACAAGGACTGGGTCATGGACATCGTCGCGCGCTTCGAGGCCCACGAACGCGGCTGCGACTACTGGTTCGAGGCGCCCCTGGAGGAGGTCGTCCCCGCCGGGCTGACCTGCCCCAAATGCGGCGGCGCCCACTGGGAAAAAGAGGACGACATCCTCGACGTGTGGTTCGACTCGGGCACGAGCTTCGCCGCCGTGGCCGAAAAGCGCCCGGAACTGGCCTTCCCCACGGACATGTACCTGGAAGGCTCGGACCAGCACCGGGGCTGGTTCCACAGCTCGCTGCTGGCCAGCGTGGGCACGCGCGGCCGCGCGCCCTACCGCTCGGTGCTGACCCACGGCTATGTGGTGGACGGTGAGGGCAAGAAGATGTCCAAGTCCGTGGGCAACGTGGTGGCGCCCCAGGAGGTGGTGGACAAATACGGCGCGGACATCCTGCGCATGTGGGTGGCCTCGGAGAACTACCAGGACGACGTGCGCTACTCCGACGCCATCATGGCCCGGCTGGTGGACGCCTACCGGCGCATCCGCAACACCCTGCGCTACCTGCTGGGCAACCTGGGCGACTTCGACCCCGCCGTGCACGCCGTGGCCCCCGAGGCCATGCTGCCCCTGGACCGCTACGCCCTGACCCTGGTGGCGCGCATCCACGCCCGCGTGCAGCGCGCCTACACGGACTTCGAGTTCCACCGCGCCTTCCACGCCCTGCACACCATGTGCGGCACGGAGCTGTCCGCCTTCTACCTGGATATCGTCAAGGACCGCCTCTACGTCAGCGCCGCCGACTCCCCGGAGCGCCGCAGCGCGCAGACCGCCCTGTGGCAGATCACCCTGACCCTGCTCTGCGACGTGGCGCCCATCCTGAGCTTCACCGCCGAGGAGGCCTTCGGGCACCTGCCCGAGGCCATCCACCCCGGCCTGAAGACCGTCTTCGCCCTGCGCTTCGCCCTGGACGAGCGCTACCTGCTGGACGAGGAGACCCGCCACCGCTGGGACACCGTGGCCGCCGTGCGCGCCGAGATCACCAAGGCCATCGAGCCCGCGCGCAAGGCCGGGACCGTGGGCCACAGCCTGGACACCCACGTCACCGTCCACGCCCGCGAGGAGCTTCTGGACGACCTGCGGGCCCAGGGCGTGGACCTGGCGGAGATCTGCATCGTGTCCAAGGTCGGCCTGGCGGCCCTGGAGGCCGCCCCGGACGACGCCTGGACCAGCCAGGAGGTCCAGGGCCTGCGCGTGGCCGTGGCCCCGGCCCCGGGCGCCAAGTGCGAGCGCTGCTGGAAATACAGCGAAGAGCTGGGCAGCACCCCCGAACACCCCGGCCTGTGCCCGCGCTGCGCGGGGGTCATGCTCCGGGAGGGCGCCCCGGAGGACGGGCGCGGCTAAGGCCCGCGCCCGCAGCGTATGCGCAAATTCACCCTGCCCCTGACCCTGGCCGCGGTGGTCCTGGCCCTGGACGCGCTGACCAAGGCGCTGGTCCAGGACGCCCTGCCCCTGTATGCCCGCGTGGAAATCGTGCCCGGGTTCTTCAACCTCGTGCATGTGCTCAACAAGGGCGCGGCCTTCGGCATCCTGTCCGACGAGAGCATCGGCTGGCAGCGGGCGTTTTTCATCGTCACCGCCCTGGTGGCCGTGGGCGTCATCATGCACCTGATCCACACCGGCCACGCCCGCGAGCGCTTCGGCGCCTGGGGCCTGGGGCTTGTGCTGGGCGGGGCCCTGGGCAACCTCGCCGACCGGGTGCGCATCGGCTATGTCGTCGATTTCCTCGACTTCCATGCCGCAGGCTGGCACTGGCCGGCCTTCAACGTGGCCGACATCGGCATCACCTGCGGCGTGGGGCTGCTCATTGTCTCGTTCTACCGGCTGGAGCGCCGCGCCGGGCGCAGGCCCAAGCCCGCCGGACCGGAGGGTTCATGACTTCCACCCTGGCCCCGTGGTTCCTGGTCGTCCTTGACGCCGCGGGCATTTGCCTTTTCATCTCGTTCTGGGCTATCTGGCATGCGTATTGGCGCGTGTTCCCCACAAGCCAGGAGAAGGCCCTCTGGCTGGTGGGAGTGGTCATGCTGCCCGTTCTGGGCGGGCTGGCCTACCTGTTCTTTGGTCGCAACCGTGGGAGGTCGTCCCGATGAAAAATAAAGCCATGCTGTGCCTGGGCCTGTGTCTGGCCGTTTCCGGCTGCGTGAACCCCGACGACGTGCGCACCCTGGACGGGCGCGTCTATGAGCAGTCGCGCCGGGTGGAAGCCCTGGAGCAGAAGGTCGACCAGGTTTCCTCGCAGAACACGCTGCAAGCCGATTCCTGGTCCCAGATGCAGTCCATGCGCCAGGAGCTGGCCGAGGCCAGGGGCGACATCGAGACGCTCAAGCGCGAACTGGAGCTCCTGCGCCAGGGCGACCAGTCCGCCCTGCTCGCCGACGACATGGCGGACGTGAAAGTCGCCCTGCAACGCATGAATTCCCAGCTGGCCACGGACATCGACCTGGACTCCATCCGCGCCGAACGGCTGGCGGCGGCCTCCGCCGCATCGGCCGCCTCCGCCGCCCCCCAGGCCGCCCCGGCCCCGGAGGCGGGCCTGGAAAGCGCGGCCCCGGGCGGGATGCCCGTGATCGTGCCCGTGGAGCCCGGCCAGCCCGGCGACCCCGATGTCACCGCCCCGGCCCCGGCCCCGGCTCCCGCCGCCGCCCCCGCGCCCGACGCCGACGCGGCCTCGACCCTCTACAAGAGCGCCCGCGCGGCCTTCGAAGCCAGGGACTACAAGCAGGGCGTGGCCCTGTGGGAGGAGTTCGTCACGGCCTTCCCCAAGCACGACCTGGTGTCCAACGCCCTGTTCTGGCAGGGGGAATGCTACTTCCAGCTCAAGGACTACGCCCGGGCCGTGCTCAAGTACCAGTCCGTGCTGGACAACTATCCCAAGAGCTCCAAGTATCCCACCGCGCTGCTCAAGCAGGGCGTGAGCTTCATGCGCCTGGACAAGACCAAGATGGGCCGCCTGCGCCTTGAGGAAGCGGCCCGGAAATTCCCCGAAACAGCCGAGGGCAAGCGCGCCGCCGCCCTGCTCAAGGAAAAGAACTGACCGCCGCGTCGGAGTTGCAAGGCATGAAAGATCCCAACAAGGGCGTCAGCAAAATCGTCTACCTCAAGTTCCCGCCCGAGCGCAGCGGGCGGCCCGTGGTCTGCAACCTGGCCCGGCTGTTCGACCTGACGTTCAACATCCTGCAGGCCAGCATCGGCCCCCGGGCCGAGGGGCGCATGACCATCGAGCTGCTGGGCAGCGAGGACAGCTACCGCAAGGGCATCGACTACCTGAAGGACCAGGGCATCAAGATCGAGCCCGCGGCCCAGAAGATATCGCGCGACGAGGACTCGTGCGTGCACTGCGGGCTGTGCACCGCCCTGTGCCCGACCCACGCCCTGCGCCTGGACCCCGCGACCCGCGAGGTGCTTTTCGA
>NZ_JALNWM010000126.1 GCF_023230885.1 Desulfocurvus sp.
AGCAGCAGGCTGAAGGAGCCGCGCACCGTGCGGCAGGCGGCGCCCACCGCGTCCTCCAGGTCCATGCCCTCGACCATCATGTTGCGCGCGATGAGGTGGACGATGACCTCGGAGTCCATGGTGGTCTGGAAGATGGTGCCGTGCTTTTCCAGCTCCTCGCGCAGCTCCAGGGCGTTGACCAGGTTGCCGTTGTGGGCGATGGCCAGCTGCTGCTCGCCGAAGCGCACCAAAAGCGGCTGGGCGTTGCGGATGAGCGAGGCGCCGGTGGTGGAGTAGCGGATGTGGCCCACGGCCACGTCGCCCTTGAGCTCCTTGCCCAGGTGGCGCTCGCTGAAGACCTCGGCCACCAGGCCCATGCCCTTCTGCTCGCGGATGCCCGCGCCGTCCCAGGTGACGATGCCCGCGCTTTCCTGACCGCGGTGCTGCTGGGCGAACAGGCCGAAATAGGTCATCCGGGCGGCTTCGGGGTGGTTGGCGATGCCGAACAGGCCGCAATATTCACGTTTCATGTTTGCTTGCCGATGCTGGTGGTTCTCGGGTGCGGGCGCCGGGGCCTCAGGCGTAGTATTCCTGGAGGCTCTTCACGTCCGTGCCGCTGGCGCGGCTTTCCTTGATGGCCTGGGCCATCGCCTTGGCCCCGGCCAGGGTCGTGGTGTAGGGCACGTTGTAGAGCAGCGTGGTCTGGCGGATGGCCGAGGAGTCATGGACCGTCTTCTTGCCCGAGGCGGTGTTGATGACCAGGTCGATCTCGCCGTTCTTGATGCGGTCCACGATATGCGGGCGGCCCTCGTAGACCTTGAAGACGAACTCGCTGGGCACGCCGTGCCCGGCCAGGAACTCGCCGGTGCCGCGCGTGGCGACCACGGTGAAGCCCAGCTCGTGGAAGGTCCGCGCCGTCTCGGCCATGGCGGGCTTGTCGCGGTCGTTGACCGAGATGAACACCCGCCCGGCCTGGGGCAGGCGCTGCCCGGCGCCGAGCTGGGCCTTGAGGAAGGCCTTGCCGAAGGTCGCGTCCACGCCCATGACCTCGCCGGTGGACTTCATCTCCGGGCCGAGCAGCACGTCGACCCCCGGGAAGCGGTTGAAGGGGAACACCGACTCCTTGACGGAAACGTGCCCGCCCCGGCGCATGGACCAGGGGTCCAGGTCGCGCACGCGCGCGCCGAGCATGACCTTTGTGGCCAGCTTGGGCAGGGGCACGCCCGTGGCCTTGGAAACGAAGGGCGCCGTGCGCGAGGCCCGGGGGTTGACCTCCAGGATGAAAATCTCCCCGTCCTTCACGGCGAACTGGATGTTCATCAGCCCGACCACGCCCAGCTCCAGGGCCAGGGCCACGGTCTGGCGCTCGATCTCGGCCACGGTGGCCGCGCCCAGGGTGTGCGGCGGGATGACGCAGGCCGAGTCGCCGGAGTGGATGCCGGCCTCCTCGATATGCTCCATGATCCCGGCGACGTACACGTCATGCCCGTCGGCCAGGGCGTCCACATCGACCTCGATGGCGCTCTCCAGGAACTTGTCCACGAGGATGGGGTGCTCGGGGGCCACGGTGACCTCGTGGCGGAAATAGGCCCGCAGGTCCTCTTCGCCGTAGACCACCTCCATCGCCCGCCCGCCCAGGACGTAGCTCGGGCGGACCACCACGGGGTAGCCGATGGTCTCGGCCACGGCCACGGCCTGCTCCACGCTCATGGCCGTGCCGTTCTCGGGCTGGCGCAGGTCCAGCTTGCGCAGCAGGGCCTGGAAGCGCTCGCGGTCCTCGGCGCGGTCGATGGAGTCCGGCGAGGTGCCCAGGATGCGCACCCCGGCGCGCAGCAGCGGCACGGCGAGGTTCAGCGGGGTCTGCCCGCCGAACTGGACCACCACTCCCTCGGGCTGCTCAAGCTCGATGATGTTCAGCACGTCCTCAAGGGTCAGCGGCTCGAAGTACAGGCGGTCGGAGGTGTCGTAGTCGGTGGAGACCGTTTCGGGGTTGGAGTTGACCATGATGGAGGTCACCCCCAGCTCCTTCAGGGCGTAGGAGGCATGGACGCAGCAGTAGTCGAACTCGATGCCCTGGCCGATGCGGTTGGGCCCGCCGCCGAGGATGACGACCTTGCGCCCGGGCCGGGGGGCCTCCTCGCGGCCGGTCTCGTAGGTGCTGTAATAGTACGGCGTGTAGGCCTCGAACTCCGCGGCGCAGGTGTCCACCAGGTAGTAGGTCGGCCGGATGCCCATGGCCTGGCGGATGCGCCGGATGTCCAGCTCGTCCTTTTTCCACATGGCGGCGAGCTGGCGGTCGGAGAAGCCGTGCTCCTTGGCCCGGAGCATGAGCTCCGCGCACTCGGTCGACGAGGCGCAGACCGACCCGGCCAGGGGGAAGTTGCGCAGTTCCTCCTCCAGGTCCACCAGGGCGCGGATCTGGCGGATGAACCACGGGTCGATCATGGTCGCCTCGTGGATCTCGGTGTCGCTCAGGCCGCAGAGCATGGCGTAGCGCAGGTGGAACAGGCGCTTGGAGTTGGGCTTGCGCAGCCGGGCCATGATCTCGTCGCGCCCGGGGCACGCCTCGCGGGCGAAGGTCCGCCCCAGGCCGGGCATGCCGATCTCCAGGGAGCGCAGGCCCTTTTGCAGGGACTCCTTGAAGGTCCGGCCGATGGACATGGCCTCGCCCACGCTCTTCATGGCGGTGGTCAGGTAGTCCTCGGCGCCGGGGAACTTCTCGAAGGTCATGCGCGGAATCTTGGTCACCACATAGTCGATGGTCGGCTCGAAGCTGGCCATGGTCTCGCGGGTGATGTCGTTGGGAATCTCGTCCAGGGTGTAGCCCACGGCGAGCTTGGCGGCGATCTTGGCGATGGGGAAGCCCGTGGCCTTGGAGGCCAGGGCCGAGGAGCGCGACACGCGCGGGTTCATCTCGATGACGACCATCTCGCCGTCGGCGGGGTTCACGGCGAACTGCACGTTGGACCCGCCCGTCTCCACGCCGATCTCGCGCATGATGGCCAGGGCGGCGTCGCGCATGGCCTGGTATTCCACGTCGCTGAGCGTCTGGGCCGGGGCGACGGTGATGGAGTCGCCGGTGTGCACGCCCATGGGGTCCAGGTTCTCGATGGAGCAGATGATCACGCAGTTGTCGGCCCGGTCGCGCATGACCTCCAGCTCGAACTCCTTCCAGCCGAGCACCGAGCGTTCGAGCATGACCTCGCTGGAGCGGCTGGCGGCAAGGCCCGTGGCCGCGATGGCTTCGAGCTCCTCCATGTTGTAGGCCACGCCGCCGCCCGTGCCGCCCATGGTGTAGGCCGGGCGGATGATGATGGGGAACGGGATGACCTCGGCGGTGGCGCGCACGTCGGCCAGGGTCCGGCAGATGCGCGACTCGGGCACCCTGAGCCCGATGTTCTCCATGGCCGCGCGGAACAGTTCGCGCGATTCGGCCTTTTCGATGACCTCGCGCGAGGCGCCGATCATCTCCACCCCGTACTTCTCCAGCACGCCCATCTCGGCCACGGCCAGGGCCGTGTTCAGCGCGGTCTGGCCGCCCAGGGTGGGCAGCAGGGCGTCGGGGCGCTCCTTGGCGATGATGCGCGCCACGGTCTCGGGCTCGATGGGCTCGATGTAGGTCCGGTCGGCCAGCTCCGGGTCGGTCATGATCGTCGCCGGGTTGGAGTTGACCAGGACCACCTCGTAGCCCTCTTCCTTCAGGGCCTTGAGGGCCTGGGTGCCGGAGTAGTCGAACTCGCAGGCCTGCCCGATGACGATGGGCCCGGAGCCGATGAGCATGATCTTCCTGAGGTCGGTGCGTTTGGGCATGTGGGTCGGTCGGGGGTTCGGGTTGGTGACACGCGCCCGGGGGGAGACGCCGCGGGACAGAACGGTGGCGCAGGCCTGGGCGGCGGGCCGGAGCCGGGGCGGACGGAGGCTGGCGCCCCCGGAAAAAGCACCCGGGTTTTATAGTCCAGCGCGTTGCCGGAGTAAAGGAAAAAGGCCCGCCCCGGCCCGGCGAAGCCCCGGCGGGCGCGGCTTCGCCGGGCCCGGACCCGGGCGGCGGGGCCGACCCGCCAGGCGCGGCCCGGGGTCCGGCCCGGGGGCCGGGCGGAGGCCGACGCGCGCCGGGGCCGGCGGGCTTCGCCGGGAAGGCCCGGGGCAGCCCGGAACCCGGGGCGGGGCGGCCGACGCCGCCCGCAGGCCCGGCGCCCATTCCGCAGGCCCGGCGCCCATTCCGCAGGCCCGGGCGGGGCCGGGCGGATGGCCGGGGACCAGCCCGGCCCGGGCCCGGCGGGCGGCGGGCCGGACGCGGGCGCCCGCCCCTCAGGACACCTTGGCCCCGGGGGCCACGGGGCCGCTGGCGGTGAGCAGCTCCATGCCGCCCTCGCGGCGCACGGCCAGGATCATGCCGTGGCTGGTCTTGCCGCGCAGGGGGCGCGGGGCGAGGTTGGCCACCACCACCACCTGGCGGCCGAGCAGGTCCTCGGCCTGGAAGAACTCGCGCAGCCCCGCCACCACCTGGCGCGGGGTCTCCTCGCCCAGGTCGACCTGGACCACGAAGAGCCGGTCGGCGTCGGGGTGCGGCTCGGCGGCGAGCACCGTGCCCACGCGCAGGTCGAGTTTCTGGAAATCCGCGAAGTCGATGACGCCGGGGGTCTGCTGCGCGGCCGGGGCGGCCTTGGCGGGCTGGGCCTTCTCCCTGGCTTTTTCCTTGGCCTTGGCGGCGGGCCGGGGGGCGGCCTCCTCGCGGGGCGGCTCCACGCGCGGGAACAGGTTCGACCCGGCGGCCAGGACCGTTCCGGGCTCCAGGCCCCCGAACCCGCGAATCTCGGCGTCCAGGTCCACGCGGGCCAGGTCGAAGCGTCCGCCGAGCTGGGCGGTCATGGCCTCGGCCGTGGCGGGCATCACCGGCCAGACGCAAAGGGCCACCTTGCGCATCATTTCCAGCAGGGTATACATCACCCCCGCCAGCTCCCCGGTGCGGCCCTCCTTGAACAGGGTCCAGGGCGCCGAGGCGTCGACGTACTTGTTCAGGGCGCGAACCAGCTCCCACAGCGATTCCAGGGCCTGCCCGAACTCCAGGCGCCCGAACAGGGCCGCGTAATTGTCCAGGGCGTTTCGCGCCAGCTCGCCCAGGGCGGGGTCCGCCGGGGCCGTGCGCGCCCCGGGGTCGGGCACCTGCCCGCCGAAGTACTTGTGGGTCATGGCCAGCACGCGCGAGAACAGGTTGCCCAGGTCGTTGGCCAGGTCGGCATTGAGCCGCCCCACCAGGGCGTCCTCGGAAAACGAGGCGTCGCGCCCAAAGCGCATCTCGCGCAGCAGGAAATAACGGAAGGCGTCCAGGCCGTAGCGGTCCTTGAGGGCCAGGGGCTCCACCACGTTGCCCAGCGACTTGGACATCTTGGTGTCCTTGACCAGCCAGTAGCCGTGGACGTTCAGGTGCCGGTAGACCGGCAGCCCGGCGGCCCGCAGCATGGTCGGCCAGAACACGGCGTGGGGCTTGAGGATGTCCTTGGCCACCAGGTGGTCGGTGTGCTCCCAGAAGCGGGCGAACAGCTCGCCGTCGGGCCAGCCCAGGGCGGTGATGTAGTTGATGAGCGCGTCGAACCAGACGTAGGTCACATAGCCGGTGTCGAAGGGCAGCTCGATGCCCCAGGTCAGGCGCGACTTGGGCCGCGAGATGCACAGGTCGTCCAGCACGCCCATGTCGAGCATGGACAGGACCTCGTTGCGGTAGCGCTCGGGGCGGATGAAGTCCGGGTTGGCCAGGATGTGCTCCTTGAGCCAGCCCTGGTACTTGGACATGCGGAAGAAGTAGTTGGCCTCGCTGATCCGGGCAGGCGGCACCTTGTGGTCCGGGCAGCAGCCGTCGGCGTCGAGGTCCTTCTCGGTGAGGAACTGCTCGCAGCCGTAGCAGTACAGACCCTCGTAATTCTTCAGGTAGATGTCCCCGGCGTCGTAGACCTTCTGCAGGACGGCCTGCACCACCTGCCGGTGGCGCGGCTCGGTGGTGCGGATGAAGTCGTCGTTGGTGACGCCCAGCTCGGGCCACAGGTCGCGAAACTGCGCGCTCACGGTGTCCACATATTGCTGGGGCGTGCTGGCGGCCTTCTCGGCGGCCTGCACGATCTTGTCGCCGTGCTCGTCGGTGCCGGTGAGAAAGAAGGTCTCGTCGCCGCACAGGCGGTGGAAGCGCGCCAGGCTGTCGGCCACGATGGTCGTATAGGCGTGCCCCAGGTGGGGCTTGGCGTTCACATAATAGATGGGCGTGGTGATGAAGAAACGGCTCAAGATCGGTCCTCCTGTGGTGTCCGCTGCCGTGGTCTAGTCGTTGGAGCCGCCGTCGGGGCGCGGCTTGCGCCGGCGCCTGCGGCGAGAGGATTTGTTGCCCGCGGGGCGGGCCTCGGCGGGTGCGGCGCCCTCGGGGCGGGGCTCCCGGCGGCCCGGGCCGCCGGGGCGCGGGGCGCGCCGGGGCGCGGCCTCCTGGCCGCCTGCGCCGTCCCCGGCGCCCGCGGGCGCCGCAGGGGCGGCCTCGGGCTGGGGGGCGCCCGGACCCTCGGGGGCCTGGGGCCGGGGTGCGGCCGCCTCGGCGGCGGGCTCCGACGGCTCGCCGCCCGGGCGCGGCCCGCGCGAGGCGGGGCCGCCCGGGGCGCCACCCGCGCCGCGCGGGCCGGGGCGCCCGCCGCGCCGGGGCGGCGCGGGCGCGGGCTGCGGCTCGGGCCGGGGCACCTGCGGGTCGTAGCGCCGGGGGTTGAGGGCGTGCCATTCCTCCAGGGTCAGCTCGCGCTCCTCGCCCACCTCGGTGAACACGGTGATGCCGCCGCGAAAGAAGTTGGCCCGCAGCACCTTCATCAGCCCCTGGTCGGTGTCCATGCGCTTGCCGATCTTGGGGCACTGGCGGTAGAATTCGCGGTAGTTCTCTTCCTCAAAGGACAGGCAGCAGAGCAGCCGCCCGCAGATGCCGGAAATCTTGGTCGGGTTCAGGAACAGGTTCTGCTCCTTGGCCATCTTGATGGTCACCGGGGCGAACTTGCGCATGAAGCGGCGGCAGCAGGCCACCTGCCCGCAGTTGCCCACCGCGCCGAGCATCTGCGTCTCGTGGCGCACGCCGATCTGGCGCAGCTCGATGCGCGTGCGGTAGTTGCGCACCAGATCCTTGACCAGCTCGCGAAAATCGATGCGCCCCGGGGCCGTGAAATAGAAGACCATCTTGCTGTGGTCGAAGAAGACCTCCACGTCCACGAGCTTCATCTCCAGCTCGCGTTCGGCCACGCACTGGCGGCAGAAGCGGTAGGCCTCGCGCGCCAGGGCCGCGTTTTCGGCCTCGGTGGCGAGGTCCTCCTCGGTGGCCAGGCGGAAGATGGGCTTGAGGCCGTCGGCGGGCACGTCCTCGGGCGGAACCTCGCCCAGGGTGACCACCGTGCCAAGGCCCATGCCCTGGTCGGTCTTGACGATGACCCGGTCGTTCCTGGCGACCACGAACGGGCCGGAGTCGAAATAGTATATCTGGCCGTAGTCGCTGAATTTCAGCCCCAAAACATGGCTCATATGACGTCTCGCTGGAGTTCTCGGCTTCGGTGGAACGCATTCATATAAAACAGTTCGGCCCGAACATCAAACGCCCGGACCCGCCCCGCCCCGGCGGCGCCGCGAGTGTTGACTTGAGCCCACGCGGCGTTATGGTTGTCCATGCGGGCCATGCCCGCCAAGGAGGGCCCATGTACACCGTCATCCCCCTGCTCACCGGCGTGCGCAACCCCGACCAGGGCATCATGACCTACCAGCGCGACTACGGCAAACCCATCTGGCTGCCCATATACGCCTTCCTGGTCCGCGGCGGCGGGCGCACCATCCTGGTGGACACCGGGCTGGACGAGGACGAGGTCATGGAGCCCGCCGGGTTCCACGAACAGACCGGCCTGACGCCCCTGCCCCTGTCCGAGGCCCTGGCCGAACACGGCGTGGCCCCCGAGGACGTGGGCACCGTCATCAACACCCACCTGCACGACGACCACTGCGGCAACAACCGCCTGTTCCCCGGGGCGGCGCACTTCGTCCAGCGCAGGGAGCTGGAGTTCATGCGCAACCCCCACCCCCTGGACCACCGCTACGACGAATACTTCACCGAGGACATCGAGTTCCGGGTTCTGGACGGCGACTGCGAGCCCGTGCCGGGCATCCGCTGCCTGCTGACCCCCGGGCACACCCCGGGCAGCCAGACGGTGCTCGTGCCCACGGCATCGGGCGACGTGGCCCTGCCCGGCCAGTGCTGCAACGAGAAGAACTTCCCCGACAACGGCCCGGCCATCTGCCCCGGGGTCCACACCGACGCGCTGGCGGCCTACGACAGCATGCAGCGCATCAAGGCCCTGGACGCCGTCGTCCTGCCCACCCACGGCCTGACCGTGGCGTCCATGCGCTTCTGATCCGCCCCCGGGGCCGGACGAACGACGCCCCCGGCGCAGCGCTGCGCCGGGGGCGTCGCACATTGCGGCCCCGGGCGGCCCGGGGCCCGCTCAGGCCCCGGCCTCGGGGGCCAGGCCCAGATACTCCGGCGTCAGGCCCACCAGACGGATGCCGTGGCGCTCGGCCAGGGCCACGCTCTCTTCGAGGTCGAAGAACACCGAACGCCCGGCCTCGATGCCGATGCACGAGCCGCCCACGGCGGCCAGCGCCCGCACGGTGTCCGGCCCGGCGGCGGGCAGGTCGATGCGCGCGTCCTGGCCGGGCTTGAATATCTTGCACAGCACGCAGCCCTTGCCCAGCAGCGCCCCGGCCCGCGCGATGGCCGCGTCGGTGCCCTCGGGGCCCTCCACGGCGCCCACCACCCCCGAGCGGATGAGCAGGGACTGGCCGATGTCCATGCGGCCCAGGGTCTTGGCCATGGGCCAAGCCAGGCGCAGGTCGTCCAGGTCGCTGGCGCGCGGGGGCTTGGCCGTCAGCGGCCCGGCGGGGGTGGCCATGCCGGGCAGCAGCTCCAGGGCGCTGGCCAGGCGCAGGCCCTGGCGCTCCAGCTCCCCGGCCAGGGTGCTCAGGATGGCGTCGTCGCCTTTGCCCGCCAGGCGCAGCAGGAGCTTGGCCGCCAGCCAGTCCGGGCGCAGGTCCATTGCCCGGGGCTTGTTGATGGTTCCGGCGAAGACCACGCTGGTGGCGCCCTGGTCCTTGAAGGTCCGCAACAGGCGGGCCACCTGGCCCAGGTGCAGCTCGACGTAGGAGGCCGCCTCGGCGGCCAGGGCGGGGTCGGTGTTGCCCGCGAAGCCCACGGCGACCACCCGGGCCCCCGCGGCGCGCCCCGCGCGGGCAACCAGGAAGGGAAACTGCCCGCCCCCGGCGATGAGTCCGATGACCTCGGCCATGCCCCGCCCGCCCGGCGCTACTCGCCCCGGTTCTGGCCGTTGCGCAGGCCGCTGTCGCAAAGCATGCCGCGCTCGCTGGAGCGGATGAACTCCAGCAGCCGGGCCACCTCGGCGATGTCGCCCAGGGTTTCCTGCACCTCGGCCAGGGCCTCCTGGCGCTCCTTGCCCGCGCGCCAGATGAGCTTGTAGGCCTTCTTCAGGCCCGAGATGGCCTCGGGGCTGAAGCCGTTGCGGCGCAGGCCGATGAGGTTCAGCCCGCGCAGCTGCGCGCGCACCCCGGCGGCCATGACGAAGGGCGGAACGTCCTGGCTCACGCCGGACATGCCGCCCACGAAGCCGAACTCGCCCACCCGCGCGAACTGGTGCACCCCGGACATGCCGCTGATCACCGCATGGTGGCCCAGGTCCACATGCCCGGCGAGCATCACGCCGTTGGCCATGATCACATGGTCGCCGATGTGGCAGTCATGGGCCACATGGGCGTAGGCCATGATCATGCAGCCCGAGCCGATGATGGTTTCGCCGCGCCCGGTCTCGGTGCCGCGGTGCAGG
>NZ_JALNWM010000127.1 GCF_023230885.1 Desulfocurvus sp.
CCACTCCGCCCGGCAAAGGCAACAGGAAACCGCGCACGGGCCAGGGGCCGGGGTCGGGGTGGGATATGGCCCGGGGCCGGGGCGGGGGGGCCGGGCTCAAGGCCGGGGGCCGGGGCCAGATGGGGGGGCCAAGGCGGGGCGGAGTGGGGCCGCGGGGCCGGAGGCTCAAGGTCGGGGCGAAGTTGTGCCGCCCCCCGCCGCGGGGCGGCCCGGCGGACTACCCGCAGCGGGCCCAAGAATGCCCCGTTTGCGCAAAAGCCCCCCGCCCGTGCAGCAATCCGCTACACCTGTGCCCCGTGACCACCGAGGCCCCGGCGGGCGGCGCCGCCGCCCGGAACCGTCCCCAACGCTTTGCTTCCCGAGGAGTCCCCATGCTGGCCCCGAAACCCGCGCGATGGTTGTTTTCCATGGCCCCCGGCGCCTGGCCGGACCTGGTCCGCTCGATCCTGCTGGCCTGCGCGGCCGCCCTGCTCTTTCCCGTGCCCATATTCATGGCCTGGCTGATCCTGCGCCAGTTCCTGGCCCAGGGCGCGGCCCCGGGGCTGCCCGTGCTGCCCTGCCTCGCCGCCCTGGGGGCGCTGCTGCTGGCCGCCCTGTGCCGGGCGCTGTCGTCCCACCTGTCGCACAAGGCGGCCTTCGCCCTGAACACGGGGGTCTGCACGGCGGCCTTGGAGCACCTGGGCAGGCTGCCCCTGCACTGGTTCGCGGGCCAGAGCACCGGCGGGCTGCGCAAGGTCCTGGGGCACGAGCTGGAGCAGGTGGAGAACTTCATCGCCCATAACGTCACCGACGGCGTGGCCGCGCTGCTGCTGCCCGTGGTCACCGTCGTGGCGCTGTTCTTCGTCAGCGTGCCCCTGGCCCTGGTCATGCTGGCGCTCATGGCGGCGGCCGTGATCTGCCACCTGGGGAGCCTCGCGCTGATGATGAAGAAGAGCACCCTGACCCAGGACTACCTCGACTCCCTGGAGCTGCTGCACGCCGACGCGGTGGAGTTCGTCGAGGCCATGCCGGACATCAAGATATTCAACCGCACCACGGAATCCTTCTCGCGCATGCAGCGGGCCATCCGCCGGTTCAAGGAGATCCAGCTCATGGTCCGCAAGGTCTTCGTGCGCCGCTGGGTCGTGTTCCTGACCCTGACCACCACTTCCTTCGGCGCCCTGGCCGCGGCCGGGGCCTACCTGCACCTGGCCGGGCTGGTGCTCTTCGAGGACGTGGTCCTGTTCCTGATGCTCGGGGTGGCGTCCTTCGCGCCCCTGTCGCGACTGGTGCGCTTCGTGTCGCTGCTGTGGCGGGCGGGCATGGGCTACGCCAACGTCAAGGCGCTGCTGGAAACGCCGGTGGAGGCACGCGGCACCCGGCAGGCCGCCGAAATCGCCTCCCCGGACCTGCGCGTGGACGGCCTTTGCGTGGACTACGAGGGCAAATCCGTGCTGCGCGACGTGTCCTTCACCGCCCGGGCGGGCCGTGTCACGGCCATCGTCGGCCACAGCGGCTCGGGCAAGAGCACCGTCGCCGCCGTCATCGCGGGCCTGGAGCGGGCCTCGTCCGGCACCGTCAGCGTGGGCGGCATCCCCCTGGAGGACTTCTCCGGGGCGCAGCTGGCCCGCGTCATGGGCATGGTCTTCCAGCAGCCGTTCATCTTCTCGGCCACGGTGGCCGAGAACATCGCCCTGGGCAGCCCCGGGGCCACGCCCCAGGCCATCCGCGAAGCGGCCGAGCTGGTCCGCTGCCACGAGTTCATCGCCGGGCTGCCCAACGGCTACGACACGCGCATCGGCGCCGGGGGCGAGGTCCACCTGAGCGGCGGGCAGCGCCAGCGCATCGCCCTGGCACGCATGGCCCTGCGCGACGCGCCCGTGGTCCTGCTGGACGAGGCCACGGCCTTCGCGGACCCCGAGTCCGAGGCGGCCATCCAGGAAGGCCTGGCGAGCTTCCTGGCGGGCCGGACCGTTTTGGTCATCGCCCACCGCCTGCCTTCCATCGCCGGGGCCGATTCCATCATCGTGCTGGAGCGGGGCCGCGTGGCCCAGGCCGGAACCCACGGGGAGCTCCTGGCCCGGGACGGCGTCTACGCCCGCATGTGGGACGCCTACGCCACCGCCAGGAGCTGGATGATCACCTCCGACGAACCCCCGGCCCCGGGCCGGGACCAGGCCGCCCAAGGAGCGCCGTCATGCTGAACCTGCTGCGAATGATCCGCTTCACCATCGGGGAGACGGGCCCCGTGATCCGCTCGGGCCTGCTCAACCTCGCCGTCATGCTCGCCCTGGGCGCGCTGTACGTCGTGGTCTACTTTCTCATGCTCGCCCTCATGCGCCAGGAGGCGACCCTGGGCGGCGTCACGGCGTACACCCTGGCCCTGGCCGGGCTCGTCGCGGCCTACTACTTCGCCTCCATCCGCCTGAACCACTATTCCCTCCAGGCCGGATACGACACCGTGGCCGGGCTGCGCACGCGCCTGTCCGACCACCTGCGGCGCCTCCCGCTGTCGTTCTTCAAAAAGAACGACACCGCCGCCATCAGCGGGCGGTTTCTCCACGACATGGCCGACGCCGAGGCCGTCTTTTGCATCTACCTGCACGAGATCGTCACCTCGGCCATCATCGTGGTGCTCTACGGCGCCCTGCTCTGCGCGGCCGACGCGCGCCTGGGGCTGGTGGTGGTGGTCACGGCCCTGGCCGCGCTGCCCCTGATGCTGCACGCCGTCCGGGCCCTGGGGCGCGAGGCCCCCGGGCACATCGCGGCCCGCGCCCTCGCGGACAAGACCCTGCTCGAACACCTGCGGGGCATGAGCGAGCTCAAGGCCGCCGGGATGACCGGCGCGCGCTTCACCCCCTGGGCCGAGGCCAACCGGCGCTTCAGGGCCATGTCCCTGTCCATGGAGACGCGCTTTGGCGTGCGCGGCCAGATATTCCTGGCCCTGCTCGACGCCTCCTTCGTGGCCATGCTCCTGGCCGGGAGCTGGCTTGTGGCCGACGGCGCCCTGAGCGTGGCCGTGTTCCTGTTCTTCCTGCTGTTCAGCGGCAAGTTCTACCAGCCGCTCCAGGACTTCGGCGTGTTCATCGCCGAGTTCCGCTACGTCGCGGCCTCCCTCAAGCGCATCGCCGACGTGCTCCACGAACGGCCCCTGCCGGTCCGGCCGGGCCACACCCCGCCCCGGGGCCACGCCATCGCCTTTGCGGGCGTCGACTTCGCTTACGGCGACAAGGCCGTGCTGCGCGACGTGTCCTTCACCGTGCCCGAGGGCACGGTGACCGCCCTGGTGGGCGAGTCCGGCGGCGGCAAGACCACCGCCCTGAACCTGCTGCTGCGCTTCTGGGACGTGGACCGCGGGGCCATCACCATCGGCGGGACGGACATCCGCACCTTCGCCCAGGAAGACCTCTACAGCCTCTTCAGCGTGGTCTTCCAGGACGTGTACCTCTTCAACGACACGGTGATGAACAACATCCGTCTGGCGCGGCAGGAGGCCAGCGACGAGGAGGTCATGCAGGCCGCGCGCAAGGCCTGCTGCCACGATTTCATCATGAGCCTTGACCAGGGCTACGACACCTGCGTGGGCGAGAAGGGCTCGCGGCTGTCCGGCGGCGAGCGCCAGCGCATCGCCATCGCCCGGGCCATCCTCAAGGACGCGCCCATCCTGCTCCTGGACGAGGCCACCGCCTCCATCGACCCCGAAAACGAGCTGCTCATCCAGCAGGGGCTGACCAACCTCATGCGCGGCAAGACCCTGCTGGTCATCGCCCACCGGCTGTCCACCATCCGCCAGGCCCACCAGATCCTCGTGCTGCGCGACGGGCGCATCGCCGAGCGCGGCGACCATGCCGCGCTCATGGCCGGGGGCGGCTTCTACAGCAACGCCTGGGCCCGGCAGCAGGAGATCCGCTCGTGGAACGCCGCGGGGCCCACGCCCTGAGCGCGGGAAAGCCGGGGGCCGTCCGCTCCGGGACGGCCCCCGGGCCGGATCAGTCCTCCCGGGGCTCCTCGCCCCAGGCCCGCCGGCTCTTCTCGACCTTCTTGCGCACGCCCGCCCAGGTGTGCCGCGTCAGGGCCGAGGTCTCCATGACATCGAGCATCCTGCGGTAGAGCCCCAGCGGCATCGCAAGGGTCATCTCGTCGGGCTTCATGAACTTGCGCGCCGAGGGGTCGAAGCCGCCCAGCACCGCGCAGTCCTCGCCACGCGCCTGGTAGATCAGCGGCCAGGCCACGATGTTGGTGCAGCCCGCCCCGAAGGGCGCCCGCACCGCCTCGTGGCTGCCCGTGGCGTAGCCCACCAGCGAGTGCAGCCCCGTGAGCACCTCCGGGCGCGCGAAAAAGGCCACCACCAGCGGCTCCTCGCCGGGGCCGAACAGCTCCAGGGGCTTGATGACGCAGTACCGGCCGGGCTGCGGCGGCGGGGCGGCCTCCTCCAGGAAGCGCCGCATGGACTCGGGCGAGGGCATGTAGTGCTCGCCCTCCAGGGGCGTGCCCGCAACCCCGGTGGAAACGTAGTCGACGATCATCTCGACATAGGGCGCGTACATGCCCGTGTAGTAGCCCCCGCCCATGCAGCCGCACTCCTCATGGCTGATCCAGGCGGCCTTGCGCTTCTTGCGCGCCAGCCAGATGTTGCCGACAACGCAGGAGAAGCTGCCAAACGCCCGGGCCCAGTCGATGGCCCCGGCGGCCTCACGCTCGCGGGTGAACAGCTCGCCCGGCTTGGGCCCGAAGCCCTCGGGCCTAGTGTCGGTGTAGTGGACGCCAAGCGGCGTCTCGTCGTGGCCCAGCAGTTCCAGCAGCCTGCGGGTCCGCTCCATGATCGTGTCCATAGGCGCTCCTTGGTGGTTGTTCGCGTCCGTTTCCGGCCAGCCGCCCGGCCCGGGGCCCGGCGCCCCGGCTGGCCTCCCGGGTGCCGCCAGACTGTTGACAATATCAACATAACGAGGGAAAAAATATCCGCCGGGCACCGCCCCGGCCCGCGCGCCCCGCGCGCCCGGCGTTCAGCACACCCTCGGGGCCCGCAGCTCTCGGAGGCCCCGCGCCCTGCGCGCCCGGCGTTCAGGCGCGCCCATGCTTGCGCCATGCTTTCGCTCTCCCCCGCGCCCCTGCGCGCCCGGGGTTCAGGAGCAATTCAACGTCTGGATGCAGCGGCACGAGCCCGCGCCCCTGCGCGCCCGGGGGTCAGGCCGCGCCGTCGCGCAGGTTGTCCTTGATGGTGGCCAGCACGCGCAGACAGGTGGCCACCTCCTCGGGCGCCAGCCCGGCCACGGCCCCGCGCAGTATGGCCGCCGAGGTGTCGAACCCCGGCCCGCGCACGGCCAGGGCAGCCTGCGTGGCGCGGACGATCTTGCGCCGCTCGTTGTCCGCGTCCACCCGTCGCTCCACCAGCCCCCGCTCCTCCAGCAGGGCCAGGACGCGGCTCATGCTCGACTTGTCGGCGCAAAACACATGGGTCAGCTCGTCCTGGGTCATGCCGCCGCGCTCCCAGAGCACCACGAGGATGCCCCACTGCTCGGGGCTGAGCTCCAGCCCTGCGGCGCGCAACCGGCGGCGCAGGGTCGATTGCAGCATCCGGTGGGCGGTGATGGTCATGAATCCCAGGGATTCTTCCAGGCGGTAGTGCGCGGCGTCCATGCCACCCGCGTAGCGCAGACAGTTGAATTTGTCAACAGTCATCCGCGCCCGCGCGCCCCGGGCCCGGGCCAAGACAAAGGCGCCCGCAGGCCGAAGCCTGCGGGCGCCCTGGTCGACACGGCCGACCCGGCTACAGGCTGGCGGCCATCTTGCGCAGCAGGCGCACCAGCTGGTTGGAGTAGCCCGACTCGTTGTCGTACCAGATCACCAGCTTGAGCTGCGTGCCGTCGATGACGTGGGTCAGCAGGCCGTCCACCACGCCGCCGCAGGCGTTGGAGGTGTAGTCCACCGACACCAGGGGCACCTCGGTGTAGCCCATGTGGTCCTTCAGCGGGCCCTCGGCGGCGGCGCGCAGCACGGCGTTGACCTCCTCGGCGGTCACCGGGCGCTCCAGCTCGCAGGTCAGGTCCACCAGGGACACGTTGGCCGTGGGCACGCGCATGGACACGCCGTCCAGTTTGCCGTGCAGCTCGGGAATGACCAGCCCGATGGCCCGGGCCGCGCCCGTGGAGGTCGGGATGATGCTCAGGGCCGCGGCGCGCGCCCGGCGCAGGTCCTTGTGCGAGCCGTCCAGGATGCGCTGGTTCATGGTATAGGAATGCACGGTGGTCATGTGCCCGTGGCGGATGCCGAAGGTGTCGTGCACGGTCTTGGCCGCCGGGGCCAGACAGTTGGTGGTGCACGAGGCGTTGGAGAGCACCACATGCCGCGCGGGGTCGTAGAGCCCGTCGTTCACGCCCATGACCACCGTCAGGTCGGCGTCCTCCGCCGGGGCGGCGATGACGGCCTTTTTCGCGCCGCAGTCCACATGCTGGGCCAGTCCGGCGCGGGTCTTCACCCGGCCCGAGGTCTCCACCACGATGTCCACCCCGCCCGCGCCCCAGGTCCACTGCCCGATATCCTGGCGGGACACGGCGACCTCATGGCCGTCAATGGCCAGCCCGGCGGCGGTGGGCACGATCTCGCCCGGGTAGGTGCCGTGGATGGAGTCGTACTTGAGCAGGTGGGCCAGGGTCGCGTTGTCGGCCCGGGCGTTGATCATGGCCAGTTCGAGCTCCGTCTCGCGGGCCAGCAGGCGGGTGAGGTAGCGGCCGATGCGGCCGAAGCCGTTCAAACCGATGCGCACGGACATTGTTCCTTCCTTTACAGGGAATTAGATTTGGTTCGAACAGCCCAGCACGTTCTTGATCTTGTGCTGGACCATATCCTTGACCGCCTTTCGCGCCTCGCCCAGATAGCCGCGCGGGTCGAAGGCCGCCGGGTTGTCGTGGAAGAACTTGCGCATGGTGGCCGTCATGGCCAGGCGGATGTCGGTGTCGATGTTGATCTTGCACACGCCAAAGGTCGCGGCGCGGCGCAGGAGGTCTTCGGGCACGCCCTGGGCGCCGGGGATCTCGCCGCCGTAGGCGTTGGCCATGGCCACGAACTCCTGGGGCACGCTGGAGGAGCCGTGCAGCACCAGCGGGTAGCCCGGCAGCATGGACGTGATGGTCTCCAGGCGCTCGAAGTCCAGGCGCGGGGTGCCCTTGAACTTGTAGGCCCCGTGGCTGGTGCCGATGGCGATGGCCAGGCTGTCGCAGCCGGTCTTGCCCACGAAGTCCACGGCCTGGTCGGGATCGGTGTACACGTTCTCCTCGCTGACGACGTGCTCCTCGATGCCCGCCAGCCGCCCGAGCTCGGCCTCGACCCACACGCCCTTGTCGTGGGCGTACTGCACCACCCGCCTGGTCAGGGCCACGTTCTCCTCGTAGGGCAGGTGCGACCCGTCGATCATCACCGAGGTGAACCCGCCGTCGATGCAGGCCTTGCAGATATCGAAATCCGCGCCGTGATCCAGGTGCACGCAGATGGGCAGGTCGGCCTCCACCAGGGCGGCCTCCACCAGCTTCATCAGGTACGGCTGGCTGGCGTATTTGCGCGCTCCGGCGGAAATCTGGAGGATGAGCGGGGCGCGCTCCTCCTGGGCCGCCATGACGATGCCCTGGATGATCTCCATGTTGTTCACGTTGAACGCGCCCACGGCAAAGCCGCCCTTGTACGCCTTCTCGAACATCTCCTTGGGGCCGGTCAGGGGCATGGCATCCTCCTCGCACGGTATGAATGGCGGCGGAACCCGGGCCGGGCGCCGCCCTCGCGGACATCGCGACCCCCCGCGCGCCCGGGCCCCGCGACCCGTAAACCGGGGGCGGCGCCGCGCGCGGAGGCGTTCTTGCGGAAACGAACCAGCTTATAGACGCAGCCCGGTGGGCTGTCAATTGAGGCCCATGCCCTCCAGGGTGCCCATGGCGCCTTCGTCGGTGAAATTGAAACGCAGCGGTGTCAGGGTGATGTGCCCGGCCCACAGCAGGGCGCGGTCCGTGCCGGGGCTCACGCGGTCCTCGGGGATGCGCCCGCCAAGCCAGTAGTACTTGTGCCCGCGCGGGTCGGTGCGCTCGTCGTACCAGTCCTCGTAGCCGGCCGTGGTCTGGCGGCAGATGCGCAGGGCCCCGGTCTCGGCCAGGGGCCGGTCCGGAAAGTTCAGGTTCAGCACGCACTGGCGCGGCAGCCCGGCCCAGTCCACGCGGTCCACGAAGTCCGCCGTCCAGTCGGCCTGCTCGGCCAGGTCGCCCGGGGTCCAGCTGTCCAGCGACACAGCCAGGGCCGGGAAGCCCATGAGCGCCCCCTCGGTGGCGGCGGACACCGTGCCCGAATAGATGATGTCCACGCCCACGTTGCAGCCCGCGTTGATGCCCGAGACAACCAGGTCCGGCGGCGCATCCAGCAGGCGGCTCAGGGCGAGCTTCACGCAGTCCACCGGCGTGCCCTGCACGCCCTGGCCGCGAAAACCGTTCTCCTGGAACTGCTTGACCTTGAGCGGCATGGCCAGGGTCACGGCGTGGCCCACGGCGGACTGCTCGGTGACCGGCGCGACCACGCGCACCTGGTGGCCGCGCGCCGTAAGCGCCGCGTACAGCGCGCGCAGGCCCACGGCCTGGATGCCGTCGTCGTTGGTGAGAAGAATCTTCATGGGCAAAAGGCTCCCTGGTTGGCGTTGGCGTCCGGCTCCGGGGCGCGCCCCCCGGCCGGACGGGCCCGGCCCCGGGGGAAAATCCGGCGCCCCGGCGCCCGGCCCCCAGCCTAGCCCAGGCGCGCCGTATTCGCAACGCCCCAGGACGATTGCACCGCCCCCAAGCTTCTGCTATCCCTTGCGGGCGGCCAGCCGCGCCGCGCAACCCTTTATTCCCCCGCGCAACCCATGCATGCCAAAACCGTTTTCGTCCGCGACCTGACCCCCGGCCAACGCGCCGACGCCGTGTTCCTGCTGGCCGAGGCCCGCCAGGGCCAGGCCAAGAACGGCCCCTTCTGGGCCCTGACCCTGGCCGACCGCAGCGGCGAGGTGCCCGCCAAGATATTTTCGCCCCAGGCCCAGGCCCA
This sequence comes from Desulfocurvus sp., assembly GCF_023230885.1. GTDB lineage: Bacteria > Desulfobacterota > Desulfovibrionia > Desulfovibrionales > Desulfovibrionaceae > Desulfocurvus. Next base: position 9,031 of record NZ_JALNWM010000127.1, read on the forward strand.
CCAGGAGCTCGCCTCCGGCAGCTTCGTCCACGTCCGGGGGCTCGTGGGCACATACCGCGACCAGGCCCAGATCGTCGTGGACGAACTGGCCGTGCTGCCCCCCGAGGCCCGGGCCGCCCTCGTCCTGGCCGATTTCGTGCGCGCCAGCGCCCGGCCGCCCGAGGACATGCTCGCCGACATCGAGGCCCTGTGCCGCGAACACCTGCGCCACAAGCCCCTGCGCGCCCTGTGCCGCAACGTGCTCACCGACCCGGACGTGAAGGCCCGGATCATGACCGCCCCCGGCGCCGTGAGCATCCACCACGCCTACGCAGGCGGGCTTCTGGAGCACACCCTGGCCGTGTGCCGCGCGTGCATGGCCTTTTGCGACCTCTACCCCGACCTGGACCGCCAGGTGCTGCTCGCCGCCGCCGTGTTCCACGACCTGGGCAAGGCCTGGGAATACGCCCCCGGCCCCGTGCGCGAGCACAGCGACGAGGGCCGCCTGCTGGGGCACATCTTCATCGGCATGCAGGTGCTCGAACCCTTTCTGCGCAAGGCCAGGGACCTGGAGCCCGAAATCGCCACCCACGTCCGCCACGTCATCCTGGCCCACCACGGCGAGCTGGAATGGGGCTCGCCCAAGCGCCCCAAAACCCGCGAAGCCTTCGCCCTGCACTTCGCCGACAACCTCGACGCCAAGCTCAAGACCGTGGCCGAGGCCGTGGACGAAACCCTGCCCGAAGGCGAACCCGGCTGGAGCGCCTTCGTGCGGCCCCTGTCGCGCTTCGTCTACCGCCCCGCCCGCACCCCCGACCCGTCCCAGGACAGGAAGGACAAC
>NZ_JALNWM010000128.1 GCF_023230885.1 Desulfocurvus sp.
CCCTGCCCCTGGCCGGGCTGTCCGTGACCATCCCCCACAAGGTCGCGGTCATGGAGTTCCTCGACGAGGTTTCCGAGCGCGCCCGCGCCACCGGCGCCGTGAACACCGTCTACCGCCGGGGCGACCGCCTGCTGGGCGAGAACACCGACGTGACCGGGTTCCTGGCGCCCTTGCGCGCCCTGGGCACCGCCCCGCGCAGCGCCCTTGTCCTGGGGGCGGGCGGCGCCGCCCGCGCCGTGCTCGCCGGGCTGGGCGAACTGGGCGTGCCCGCCGTCCTGGTCACCGCCCGCGACCCGGCCAGGGCCTCGGCCCTGGCCGCCGCCTTCGGCGCCCGGACCCACCCCTGGGACCAGCGCGGGAGCGCCCGCGCCGAGCTGGTGGTCAACACCACGCCCCTGGGCATGCGCGGCCCCGGGCAGGGCCTGTCGGCCTGGCCGCCCAGCTCGCCCCTTGGCCCCGGCCAGACGGCCTACGACCTGGTCTACAACCCGGTCCAGACCGCATTTCTGGCCCTGGCCTGCGCCACGGGGGCCCGGACCATCGGCGGGCTGGACATGTTCCTGCACCAGGGCCGGGAGCAGTTCCGGCTCTGGACGGGCCAGACCTTCGACCTGCCCGCCGCCCGGGCCCTGGTGGCGGGGCTGCTGGCCCGGGGCTAGGGCCGCAGGGGCCGCCCGGCCGCGGGCCCGGCTTACCGCGCCCGGCGCAACCACACCGGCCCTTGCGGAGGGAAAGACGGGGCCGCTCTGGCGACAGGGCGGCCCCGGGCTTTTTGTCGCCGGGTGGAACGCGCTGAGGGGTGCGGACGATGGGGCGTGGGCGATGGGGAGCGGCGCCGTCGGGGTCGCGACCGCCGCCGGGGCGGCCTCCCGGCCCTGGCCCTTGCGGGCCCGGGGCACCCGGGTGGCGCAGGCCCGCCCGGCGCCCTGGCCTTGGGCGCCCGGGCGCGGGCCGGTCTTGCCCGCCGGGGCGGCCCGGGCCGGGGCGCGGTTCTCGCGGCTGCGGGTCGCGGTCTGCGGCCCGCTCAGGCCCGGGCGCAGTCGGCGGGGTCGCCCTGAAGCTTCATGATGGTGTGGACGAGGGTCGGCAGCAGGGGGTCGAGGTTCTCGGCCACGGCCTTGGGCGAGCCGGGCATGTTGACCACAAGGGCGCGGCCCAGGGTGCCCGCCACGGCGCGGGAGATGGCGCCGTGGGGCGTGACGGCCAGGGACGCGGCGGTCATGGCCCGCTCGTAGCCGGGCAGGCGGCGGTCGATGGCGGCGAGGGTGGCCTCGGGGGTGGTGTCGCGCGGGCCGACGCCGGTGCCGCCGCTGGTGAGCACGAGGTCGAAGCCCTGGGTCAGGCAGAGATCGGCGAGCAGGGCGCGCAGCCGGGCGGGGTCGTCGGGGACGACCCAGGTCCGGGCGTGGGCCAGGGGCAGGGCGGCGGCGGCGCGCTCCAGGATGATGGGCGCGCATTTGTCCTCGCGCAGGCCTGCGGCGCCCTTGTCGGAAAGGACGATCACGGCCAGGGCCAGCCCGGGGCGCTCGGCGGCGCAGGCGTGGGTCCCGGGGGCCAGGGTCAGGGCGCCCCCGGCGCGCAGGGCCAGGGCCGGGACCGGGGCGTGGCCCGGCCCGGGCAGCTCCAGCCGCGCCTCCACCGTCAGGACCGGCCCGCCGGGGGCGGGGGTCAGGCGGGTGCCCGCGGGCAGGGCGCAGGCGGCGGGCGCGCAGGAGAGCCCGGGCAGCCCGGCGGCGGGCGGGGCGGCCAGCACGGCCTGCCCCCTGGCCAGGGTCAGGGCGGCGGGGGCGGTCAGGGCGACGCGGGCGAAGGATTCGTTCATTGCGGGCTCCGGGGGCTCAGGCCAGCAGCACGGCCACGATGCCGGTGATGAAGATGCCGTCGAAGGTGCCCGCCCCGCCGATGGAGAGCACGGCGGCGTCGAGCACGCGGCGGGTGCGCGGGGTGGCCAGGTGCAGCAGGTCGGCGCCGACGAGGGTGCCCAGGGTTCCGGCGACGTAGGCCACGGGGGCGGCCTGGCCCTGGGGGGCGAGGATCAGGGCGGCCAGCGCCGTGGCCAGGGGCGGCAGCAGCACGGGCACGGCGATGCCCCGCCCCGGCACGGGGCGGGCCAGGGCGTAGCACAGCGCGGCCACGGCGCCCGTGGCCAGCAGCAGCCCGGCCGAGGCGCCCATGCCGCTGACCAGGTAGAGGCAGAGCAGGCAGGGGATGATGCAGCCGCCGAGGTTCACGGCCACCACCTGGGGCACGAGCTCGGTCTCGGTGCGGACGTTGAAATGGCCGAAACCGGGGAAGGCGCGCAGCACCGGGCGCTTGACCACATGCCCTGTTTCGGCCACGGGGATGTTCACCCCGCTGCCCAGCAGGGTGGCGAAGAGCAGGGCGAAGCCCTGGAGCGGGGTCAGGCCCAGCTTGGCGAAGGCCAGGGTCACCAGCCCGACCTGGACGAGGATGAACAGGAGGACCAGAAGGCCCACGAAGCCCAGCAGGGCCAGGAGCACCAGGGGGAATTGCAGTTGCGGTCGCATGGGGGCTCCTCGGGGCGCCGGGGGTTTTCCATTGTCGGGAAATGGGATAGCGTCCTGTGCCGAGGCGGTTTCCGCGCAGGGGCGCACGGGAATTCCTATCCCAAGACGCAGGCGAAGTAAAATCACGCACGGGGTCTTCATGAAAGGCATCATCCTCGCGGGCGGTTCGGGCACGCGGCTGTATCCGCTGACGCTCACGGTGAGCAAGCAGCTCCTGCCCGTCTACGACAAGCCCATGATCTACTATCCGTTGTCCGTGCTCATGCTGGCGGGCATCCGCGACATCCTGATCATTTCCACCCCCCAGGACCTGCCGCGCTTTCGCGAGCTCCTGGGCGACGGCGCGAGCCTGGGCCTGCGCCTGCACTACAAGGTGCAGCCCAGCCCCGACGGCCTGGCCCAGGCCTTCCTGCTGGGGGCGGAGTTCATCGGCGACGACACGGTCTGCCTCGTGCTCGGCGACAATATCTTCTACGGCCAGGGGCTGTCGGTGACCCTGCAGGCCTGCTCGCGGCTGGAGAAGGGCGGCATCATCTTCGGCTACAAGGTGCGCGACCCCGAGCGCTACGGCGTGGTGGAGTTCGACGCCCTGCACAACGTGGTCAGCATCGAGGAGAAGCCCGCGCGGCCCCGCTCGCGCTACGCCGTGACCGGGCTGTACTTCTACGACAACGACGTGGTGGACATCGCCCGGGGGCTGAAGCCGTCGGCGCGCGGGGAGCTGGAGATCACCGACGTGAACAACGTCTACCTGCGCCGGGGCGACCTCAAGGCCGAGTTCTTCGGGCGCGGCCTGGCCTGGCTGGACACGGGCACCCACGAGTCCCTGCTCCAGGCCAGCAATTTCGTGCAGGCCGTGCAGGAGCGCCAGGGCGTGATCATCGCCTGCGTGGAGGAGATCGCCTGGCGCATGGGCTACATCAGGCTGCCCGAGCTGGAGGCCCTGGCCGCGCCGCTGGCCAAGACGCACTACGGGCGCTACCTGCTGGAGATCGTGGCCGACAACGGCTAGGGCGGGGAGGCGGGCGGCCCGGCTCAGGCCGGGGCGCGCAGGGCCCCGTGCACATGGGTGGCCAGCCAGTCGAGGACCAGGGCCGGATTCACGGGCGTGGGCAGGGACAGGGCGTCCTGGGCATGGGCCAGGGCGAGGTCCAGGCGCTTCAGGCGCCCGGGGGACAGCCTGGCGAGCCCCTGGGCCACCGGGCCCTCGGGTCGGCCGCGCAGGGTGTGGACCACTTCGCGTTGCAGGGCCAGGACCAGGGCCATGGCCAGGTGCTTGTCCACCGCGCCCTTGACCCCCGTGCGCCGGAACCAGCCGCGCCCCGAGCGCCAGAATTCCATGAGCGCGTCCAGCCATTCGGCCAGGGCCGGGTCGGCCCCGGGTTCCCCGGGCCAGGCCAGGGTCAGGGTCCAGCTGCGCGAAACCAGGGTCGGCAGCAGCCATTCGCGCTGGGGCGCCAGCAGCACGAAGACCGTGCTGCGGCTGGGTTCCTCCAGGGACTTGAGCAGGGCGTTGGCCGCCTGGGGCGTCAGCTCCTGGGCCTCGTGAAAGACGACCACGCGGACGCCGTCGCCGCGCGGGGCCTGGCCCAGCAGGCTGCGCAGCTCGCGCACCTCGTCGATCTTGATCTTGTCCTGCCCGCCGTCGAGGAAGACCAGGTCCGGGTGCACCCCCTCGCGCACCTGGACGCAGGAACGGCAGGCCCCGCAGGGGGGCTGCCCGGCGGCGCAGTTGAGCCGCGCGGCCCAGAACAGGCCGAGCGCCCGGCGCTCGGCCGCGTCGCCGCCCTCAAGCAGCAGCACCTGGGGCGGCGCGGCGGCGAGGCGGAGCAGCAGGCTGGCGATGCGGTTCTGGCGTTCGGGGATGTGCATGGGGCTCCTGGCGCTGGGCGCGGCGCCATGGTGGCCCAACCGGGGGCCGGGCGCAACCGTTTTCAGGCCAGGGCCAGGGGTCGCCCGGGCCGCTGGTGCGGCCCGGGCGTGAAAACCGGGGGGCGTCCTTGTGCGGCGCGCCCCGCGTCGGCCGCCCGGGGGCGCCTACTCGGGGCGGACGGTGAACACGGGGATGGGCGCGCTCTTGACGACCTTCTCCGCCACGGAGCCGAAGAGGATGCGGTCGATGCCCTTGCGGCCGTGGGTGCCCATGACGATCATGTCCACGCCGTTCTCCTGGGCCACGGTGAGGATCTCCTCGGCGGCGTAGCCCGTGGTGACCTTGCCCTCCGCCGGGGTGCCCTGGAAATGCTCGGTGATGAACTTCTCCATGGTCTGCTCGGCGCCGTCGACGATGCCGCCCACGAAGCTCTCGATGCTGGACGGCGGGACGTGGAAGCCCACATACTGGGTCAGCGAGGGGGCGACGTAGAGCACGACCACCTCGGCCCCCAGCTTGGCGGCGAGGGTGGCGGCGTATTCCGCGACGATGCGGCTGGAGTCGGAGAAGTCCACCGCGCACAGGATCTTCTTGATGTCCGGCATGGTTTCCTCCGTGGTGCTGTCCGGGGTTGCCCGGGGGTTGGTTCCGTTGCGGCCCGAAGGGCCGGGAATGGAACATTATATAGGAATTACAAGTGTCTTGTAGCGCCTGACCGGCTGTTAGACAAGGCTTTTTTTCTTGCGTATTGTCGGGCTGCCGGCTGGGGGCGGCGGCGCCCCGGGCTGCCCACCCCGACCCGGCGGACCCGGAAAATCCTGCCCACCGTCCGGAGGCCGCTTCTTGTATTTCGCCAGGTTACGTCGTCAGGGCAGTTGGCAGGCTTCTTGCTTTGCTCCGGGAAACCGCAGGATAGGAGTACACTATGAAGATCCATCCTGATCAAATCAGGGCCACCGAACAGGAACAGGCCCGGGCCAGGCGCGCCGCCGAAGCGGACGCCGGGTTCGGAGACCTGCTCGCCCGGGAGGTCGGCAAGACCCGGGAGCAGGACGCGGCCCAGCCCGCCGCCCCGCCTCCGGGAGCGGGCCTGTCCACCATGGTCCTTGCGGCCCAGGCGGCCGCCGGAGTGGGCGAGAACACTGATTCGGGGCAAAGCGTCATGGACAGCCTGGACACCCTCATGAACGAATGGGAAGAGTACGCCGCCCGGCTCCAGGAGCCCTCCGCCAGCCTGAACCTGCGCCAGGCCAACGGAGTGCTGGAGCACATCGAGCGGGGCGTGGCCTCCATCAAGGACCGCTACCCCGGCCTGGGCGACGAGGCCCCCGGCCTGCAGGCGGTGGTGGACGAGATGGAGATCCTGGCCGTAACCGAGCGCATCAAGTTCAACCGCGGGGACTACCTGGCGTAGCCCCGGAACCGGCGCCCCCCAAGGCGCCACCGCCGCCGGACGGCCGCCACAGGGACGTGGCCCCGAACCCGGCGAGCGCGGTGTATTTTGGCCCGTTCGGACCAGGGACGCTCCGCCACAGCGTGAACGCATCCACGCCGTGGGCGGGCCAGGACACCCGCGCCACCTTTTCCAGCACCTGCTCCCACGCGTCGCCCGCGTCGGCCCGGACCCGGAACAGGGTCAGGTGCGGCCTGTAGGGCCGCTCCCGGGGCCCGAAGCCCAGGGGCGCCAGGGCCGTGTCGATGTCCGCCGCCAGGGCCGCCAGCCGCGCGGCCCCCTGGCCCACGCCGACCCAGGCCACCCGCGCCGCCCCCCGGGGCGGAAAGCGCCCCGCCCCCGCGAGACCCAGCTCGAAGGGCCCGAAGGCCACCCCCGCGAGGGCCCGGCCCAGGGCCTCCAGCCGCTCCCGCTCCACCGCGCCCAGAAAGCGCAGGGTGATGTGCCCGTTGCCGGGCTGGGGCCATGTCGTGCGCGAGCGCAGGCCCGGGCGCAGGTCGGCCTCCAGGCTGGCCAGCAGCCGGTGCCACTCCCGGGGCAGGGCCACGCCCAGGAACAGCCGCAGGGCGCTCAAGGCCCGTCCGCCCCGCCCGGCGCGGCCAGCAGCTCCAGCAGCCCGGCCACGGCGGCGCGCACCGTGGCGGCCTTGACCGCGTGGCGCGGCCCGTCGAAGCGGTGCAGCCGCGCGCACACGGCCCCGTCCACGAAAAAAGCCATCCAGACCGTGCCTACGGGCTTTTCCGCGCTGCCGCCCCCGGGCCCGGCGATGCCCGACACCGCCACCGCGCACTGCGCGTCCAGCACCCGCGCCGCGCCCCGGGCCATGGCCCGGACCACCGCCTCGCTCACCGCGCCGTGGGCTGCCAGCGCGTCTTCGGGCACGCCCAGCACCCCGGTCTTGACCCCGTTGGCATAGGCCACCACGGCGCCCCGGAACCAGTCCGAGCTGCCGGGCACGTCGGTGAGCGAGCTGGCCAGCAGCCCGCCGGTGCACGATTCCGCCGTGGCCAGGGTGCGCCCCCGGGCGCGCAGCGCCTCGCCCAGGCGGGCGATGTCGTCCAGAAGTGTCCGTTCCATGCGTGCCTCCGGAGCCAGGGTAGCAGGGCGCCGGGGGCGGCACAAGGCAGCCCGGGCGCGCCGTCCCGCCCGGCGTCCGGGCCTCAGGCCGTGACGCGGTCCAGGACCTGTTCGAGGTCCTCGGGGCTCACGGGCTTGGAGACGTAGTCGTCCATGCCCGCGGCCAGGAAGCGTTCGCGGTCGCCGGTCATGGCGTGGGCGGTCATGGCGACCACCGGCAGGGCCGGGTCCAGGCCGGGCACCTCGCCCGAGCGGATGGCGCGGGTGGCCTGGATGCCGTCCAGCCCGGGCATCTGCACGTCCATGAGCACGAGGTCGAAATCGCCGTCGGCCAGGGCCAGCAGGGCGGTCCGGCCGTCCTCCGCACCCACGGCGACGTGGCCCAGCTCGCGCAGCAGCCGCTCGGCGTAGACGCGGTTGACGGTGTTGTCCTCGGCCACGAGCACGCGCAGGGCGCGCCGTGCCGGGGCGGGGCCCCGGGGCGCGGGCGTCGCGCCGGGCGGGGCGGGGTCCGCCGCCTGGCGCATGGGCACGGTGAACCAGACCGAGGTGCCCCCGCCGGGCTCGGAGTCCACGGCGATGGCTCCGCCCATGAGCCGCACCAGGCGCCGCACGATGCCCAGGCCCAGGCCCGTTCCGGAGTAGCGGCGGGTGAAGGATCCGTCGGCCTGGGTGAAGGGCTCGAAGAGCATGTCCACCTGCTCGGGGGCGATGCCCACCCCCGTGTCGCGCACGCGGAACAGCAGGCGCCGGGGGCCGTGGCCCCCGTCCAGCAGCCAGGCCGACACGGCCACGCTTCCGGCGGGGGTGAACTTCAGGGCGTTGCCCACCAGGTTGGAGAGCACCTGGCGGAGGCGCCCCCCGTCGCCCGTCAGGTCGCCGCCCGGGAGCTCGGGGGCGTCGAACTCCAGGGCCAGGCCCTTGGCCTCGGCCTGGGGACGGTAGGTGCCCTCCACCGCGTGCAGCACGTCGCCCAGGGTGAAGCGGCGGCTCTCCAGGCGCATCCGCCCGGCCTCGATGCGCGAGATGTCCAGCAGGTCGTTGAGGATGGCCAGCAGGTTGCGGCCCGACTCGCGGATCATCTCCAGGTTCGCGCGCTGCTCGTCGTCCAGGTCCGTGAGCAGGGTCAGCTCGGCCATGCCCAGGATGCCGTTCAGCGGGGTGCGCACCTCGTGGCTCATGTTGGCCAGGAACTCGTTCTTGGTCCGGCTGGCGCGTTCGGCGTCCTCCTTGGCCTGGCGCAGGGTCTCCTCGATCCTCTTGCGCCCGGTGATGTCCGTGATGGAGACGATGGCCGTGCGCGATTCGGGCAGCATGCCGACCTGGGCCAGCACCGGGACGGGGTGTCCGTCGCGGTGGATCACGTCCAGCTCGTATTCCTCGGGTTCGGGGTCGCCCGCCAGGCGCCGGGCGCGGTGGGCCAGGACGGTCTCGCGGCAGTGTGAGGCCACGAAATCGATGAACGGCCTGCCGGTCATGTCCCGCTCGGCCCAGCCGACGATGGCGCCGAGCCTGCGGTTGACGCGTTCGATGCTGCCGTCGCGGGCCACGGCCAGCATGCCCGAGGCGGAGTGTTCGAAGATGACCCGGTACAGGGCGGCGCGTTCGTCGGCCAGCTCTTCCATGCGCTTGCGCTCGGTGATGTCGCGGGCCAGGCCCTGGGTGCCCGCGAAGTCCGCCTTTCCGGCCGGGAGGGCGGTGTAGATGCCCTCGGCCAGGAAGGACAGCACCGGCGGGGTGGTCCGGATTTCCAGGTCCGCGCAGCTCCCGGCCCGGGTCAGCAGGCGCAGCTCCAGGTCGGTGGTGCGGCGCTGGCCGGTGCGGCGTTCGTTGATGCGCTGGCGGGCCTGTTCGCGGTCTTCGGGGTGCACCAGGTCGAGCAGGGGTCTGCCCGTCAGCTCGGCGGGCTCGTAGCCGTAGCGGCGGACGGCGCCGTTGATGAAGGAGATTCGCCCTTCGCCGTCCAGGCGGTAGACGATGTCGGGGATGTTCTCGACGATGGACTCGAACTTGCTTTCGGACTGGCGCAGGGCCTCCTCGGCCAGGCGGCGCTCGGTGAGGTCGTGGGAGACCACCGAGACATGGGTCACTTCGCCGGACTCGTCGCGGTAGGGCGAGAAGATGACCTCCCAGAACCCCCGGCCCAGCCGGGGGAACTCGAACCACGCCTCGTAGTTCACCGGGCGGCCCGCGAAGGCGGCGTCCAGGCTGGGCCGGATGTTCCGGGTGAAGACTTCCTCGCCCCACAGTTCGGCCACGCTGCGCCCGAGCACGTCCGCGGGCCGCAGGCCCATGGCCGCCAGGTAGCTGGCGTTGGCCGCTTCGTAGCGGTAGCCCCTGGCCACCAGGGTCATGAAATCGCGCGAGGAGTCGGCGATGAACTGGTAGCGGCGCGCGGCCGTGGCCTGCTCCCTGGCGGCGGCCAGCAGGCGCTCCAGCAGCTCCTCGCGGTCCGACGCGGGGCTGGGCGTTGGCTGCGGCGTCTTGTCCGGTGTGTCGGCCA
>NZ_JALNWM010000129.1 GCF_023230885.1 Desulfocurvus sp.
AGGCTCGACTTTTGGCGCCGGACGTTGTATGAATGCGGGTTGCCGCCCGTCATGCGCTCGACCCTGGCCGCGCCGCCCGCCCCGGGATCGGTGGTCCTGTGGGACACCTTCGGGGAGCTGGCCGGGGCCTATGCCTTCTGCACGGCGGCCTTCGTGGGCGGCAGCCTGCGCCCCCTGGGCGGGCAGAATTTCCTCGAACCCCTGGCCCACGGCGTCGTGCCGGTCATCGGACCGCACTGGTCCAACTTCGCCTGGGTCGGCCGCGATATCGTGGACCAGGGCCTGGCCGTCGAGGTGGACGGCCCCCGGGAACTGGCCGGGGCCATGATCGCGGCCCTGGACCGCCCCCCCGCGCGCCAGGACGTGCGCGCCCGGGTGGCGGCCTATGTGGACACCCGCCGGGGCGGAACCCGGCAGGCCGCCGAACGCATCGCAAGCTACCTGTGAGCACCATGCCGCAACTGCCGCCCTGCTACGGAATCATCCCCGCGCGCTACGATTCCTCGCGCTTTCCGGGCAAGCCCCTGGCCGATATCCTGGGCCGGCCCATGTTCTGGCACGTCTACCAGCGCGCCATCCAGTGCCCGCTGCTGGGCCGGGTGGTCCTGGCCACCGACGACCACCGCATCTACAACGCCGCCTGCCGCTACAACGTGCCCGTGGTCATGACCGCCGCCACCCACGCCAGCGGAACGGACCGCGCCCTGGAAGCCGCCGAGCAGTTGGGCGTGCCCCAGGACGCCGTGGTGGTCAACATCCAGGGTGACGAGCCCCTGCTGGCCCCGGAAATGCTCGCCCAGCTGCTGGAGCCCTTCGCCGACCCGGCCATGCGCGTGACCACCCTGGCCGCGCGCATCGACGCGGCCCAGGCCGCCAGCCCCGACCAGGTCAAGGTCGTCTGGACGAAGCGCGGCAATGCCTTATATTTCTCCCGGGCGCCCATCCCCCACGACCGCGACGGGGAACCCGGCCCGTTCTGGGGCCATGTGGGGCTGTACGCCTTCCGCATGGACACCCTGCGGCGCTTCGTGGCCCTGGGCCCCAGCGAACTGGAAACGCGCGAGCGCCTGGAACAGCTGCGCCTGCTTGAAAACGACATCCCCATCTACGTTGTGCCCACCACCCACCGCACCTGCGGCGTGGACCGGCCCGAAGACGTGGACAAAGTCATCGCGAGACTCTCGGAGAACGCCTGATGAAAGCATTCCTGGCTCTGGAAGACGGCACCTTTTTCGAGGGCCTGTCCTTCACCGGCAAGGGCAACGCCCAGGGAGAGGCCATCTTCAACACCGGCATGAGCGGCTACCAGGAAGTGCTCACCGACCCGTCCTACGCGGGCCAGATGGTGTGCATGACCTACCCGCTCATCGGCAACTACGGCGTGAACCTCGACGACGTGGAGTCCGACCGCGTGTGGGTCGAGGCGTTCATCGTCAAGGAATGCTGCAAGACGCCGAGCAACTGGCGGGCCAGGAAAAGCCTGCCCGACTACCTGGCCGAGCACGGGGTCGTGGGCATCGAGGGCATCGACACCCGCGCCCTCACGCGCCACCTGCGCCTGCACGGCGCCCAGCGCGCCGTCATCAGCACCGACGACGCCACCCCCGCCGAACTGACCGAGCGCGCCAGGGCCATCCCCTCCATGGAAGGCCAGGACCTGGCCTCCCGCGTCTCGCCCGCCAGGCCCTACGCCTGGGCCGATGGCCGCCCCGCGCCCCTGGGGGACGGCGACCGCCCCTGGCGCGGCACCGGGCCCAAGGTCGTGGTCTACGATTTCGGCATCAAGTGGAACATCCTGCGCCTGCTCGAGGACCAGGGCTTCGACATCCTGGCCGTCCCCGCCGGGACGGCCGCCGGGCAGGTCGAGGCCTGGGGGCCCGACGCGGTGTTCCTGTCCAACGGCCCCGGCGACCCGGCGGCCATCGAAGGCGTGGTGGACACAGTGGCCCGGCTGGCCGACCGCTACCCCACGGCGGGCATCTGCCTGGGCCACCAGATCCTCGGGCTGGCCCTGGGCGGCAGGACCTTCAAGCTCAAGTTCGGCCACCACGGCCTGAACCACCCGGTCAAGGACCTGACCACCGGACGCATCGAGATATCCTCGCAAAACCACGGCTTCTGCGTGGACATCGCCAGCCTGCGGGACGTTGAGGTCACCCATGTGAACCTGAACGACCAGACCCTGGAAGGCTTCCGGCACACCAAAAAGCCCATCCTGGCCATCCAGCACCACCCCGAGGCCAGCCCCGGGCCCCACGACAGCCGCTATTTCTTCCACCGCTTCCGGGAGATGGTCCGCGAGCACGCGGGAGTCTAGACGCGAGGGCGGAAAACAGGCAGAACTTCCTGTAGGGCATGCCGGGACGCGGCAAGACGCGGCCCGGCGCGCCCGATACGACGGGGGAGGCGCGCAGCATGTCCAGCGAACTCATCAAGGCCAGATCGAAGATAGCCAGCATCAAGGGCTACCTGAAACAGGAGAAGCTCTACCCCGCCATTGTCTCGCTGCACGAGGCCATCGGCATCATCGTCCGCACCCCGCTGATCAAGCACGAGAAGGACGAGTTCTCGCGCAGCCTGCAAAACGCCCTGGACCTGCTGAACTCCGACGCGGGCTTCCGCAAAATGTGCCCCATGGTCCTGGCCTACGCCGAGGGCGAGGAAAAGACGCTGCTGGGCACCCTCAAGGAGCTGCTGGACGACCTCCAGGACTCGGCCGTGTCCGAGGCGCGCCAGATGCTCCAGGCCCTGGAGGACACCAAGCGCCAACAGCTCGCCCGCGGCGAGCAGCTCCTGGGCCAGGGCAAGGTCAAGGACGCCAAGTTCATCTTCAACAAGCTCGTCCTGCAATTTCCCGACGACACCGACCTCAAGTACGAGATAGCCGAACTGTTCCTGCGCCACGAGCGCAACCGCGAAGCCCTGCAATGGCTCACCGAGGCCCTGAAGGACTTCCCCGAATCCGCCCACCTCTACAACCGCGTGGCCATGGTCCTGCGCAAGATGGGCGAGTTCGAGATGAGCGAGAAGTACTACATGAAGGCCGTGCGCCTCTCCCATGAAGACGCGGGCCTGTTCTTCAACATCGGGCGGCTGTACATCGACTGGGAGCGCTGGGAAAAGGTCGACGAAATGGCCACCCGCGCCCTGGAGATCAACCCCGGCTTCGCCGAGGCGCGCAAGATGCGCGCCTTCGCCACGAAAAAACTCAAGAAGGCCGAAGGCCAGGGCTGACCGCGCGGCGCACCGTCCACGGTGCCCGCCGCCCCGGGGGCCGTCCCCCCCGGGCTCCGCATCCGCCCCGCCTTCGCGGCTCAGGCCCCGCCTGCCAGCCCGCGCATCTCCGCCCTTCCCTGTTCCCCTCCGCCGCCCCCTGCCCTACCTACGATTCCGCGCCCCCCCCCGCGACCTCGCGCCCACCCGCCCCGCGCCCGGCCCGGCCTTCCGCCCCGGACCCCGCGCATCCCGAAGCCCTTCGGCCCCCAATCCCGCATCTTCCGCACCCCGGGCCCTCCGTCCGTCCCGCGCAACCGCCGCCCCGACCCCGGCCGCCCCGCATCCCGGGTTTTTCCGCCCGCAGCCCCGGTTTCCTGGGGGCCCGGCCTTTCGCTGCCCCCCGGGCCGCAACACCCGCGCACCGGCCGATTCCGGGGCCGGACTATTCAGCAAGCTAACGGAATGGTCCAAAACCTCGCGGCAGAAAAATCAAGCCTGCCTGCCAACCCCCTTGGCTCCTGCAGGATTGAACTCCACAAAAAGGCATAAACTACAAGATATTATACAAAGGCCACAAGGCCACAAAGGTACGCCAGCCCGGATTGCCGCCATAGCCACGCCCGGCGCGCGGGTTTGACAATGGTCTGCGTCTTGCATAGAATCACTTGGCTACTGAACGATTTTGCCGGGAGGCTGCCCATGCTGCTCCACCAGGGCCGGTTCGTCCGGCCCAGCACCGCCCAGCGCACCCTGGCCCTGCTGGAGGCCCTGGCCCAGGAGCCGGACCTTTCCCAGTCCGTGCTGGGCGAGCGCACGGGCCTGTCTCCGGCCACGGTCAACGCCTACCTGCGCGACCTCCAGGAGCGCGGGCTGATCGACGCCCGGCCGGTGAACGGAAAAAGCTTCCGCTACGAGCCCACGCCCGCCGGCGAGGAAACCCGCCGCGCCCTCCTGGGCGACTATTGTGCCGAGGTCGTGCGCGGCTACACGGCCATCAAGGCCCTGGTACGCGCCAAGCTGGCCCGGCTGGAGGCCGCCGGACGCACACGCCTGGCCCTGTGGGGCGCGTCGGAAACCTGCGAGGTCGTCCTCGCGGCCCTCGGCAGCACGGGCCTGACCGTGCTGGCGCTGCTGGACAGCGACCCGGCCAAGCACGGCGGCGCCCTCGGCGGCCGGCCCATCCTGCCGCCCGAAGTGTTGCCCGGCCTGCGCTGCGACGCCGTGGTGGTCACATCCTTCGGGCGCGGCGACGACATCGAGGCCCGCCTGCGGGCCATGCCCGGCGCCGCCGGGCTGGAGGTGGTCCGCCTGTGAACGCGCAACGCCCCGTGCGCCTGGCCTCGGGCCGGGCCATCGGCCCCGGGCAGCCCTGCTTCCTGGTGGCCGAAATCGGCAACAACCACCAAGGCGACGAGGCCACGGCCCGGCGGATGATCGAGGCCGCCGCCGCCGCCGGGGCCGACGCCGTGAAATTCCAGAAACGCGACGTGCGCGCCCTGCTCACCGGCACCGCGCGCCGCGCGCCCTACACGGGGCCCAACAGCTTCGGCCCGACCTACGGCGCCCACCGCCAGGCCCTGGAGCTGCCCCTGGAGGCCCTGGCCCGGCTCAAGGCCCACGCCCAGAGCCTGGGGCTGGTCTTCTTCGCCTCGGCCTGGGACGCGCCCAGCCTGGACGGGCTGGCCGCCCTGGGAGTGGAGCTGCTCAAGATCGCCTCGGCGGACCTGCCGACCCTGCCGCTGCTGCGCCGCGCCGGGGCCCTGGGCCTGCCCGTGGCGCTGTCCACGGGCATGAGCACCCTGGACGAAATCGCCGCGGCGGTGGCCGAGCTGCAAGCCCGGGGCGCACCGCTCATCCTGCTGCACTGCAACTCCTCCTACCCCTGCCCGCCCGAGGACGCGGCCCTGCCCGTGCTGCCCCTGCTGGCCCGGCGCTTCGGCCTGCCCGTGGGCTACTCCGGCCACGAGGCCGGGCTGGCCCCCAGCCTGGGCGCCGTGGCCCTGGGCGCCTGCATGCTCGAACGCCACTTCACCCTGGACCGCACCCTGCCCGGCACGGACCACCAGGCATCCCTGGACCCCGAGGGTTTCGCCCGGCTGGCGGGCATGGTCCGCGAGCTGGAGGCCGCCATGCGCGTGACCGCCAAGACCGTGACCCCCGCCGAGCGGGCCACGGCGGCCAAGCTGCGCAAGAGCGTCGTGGCCGCGCGGCCCCTGGCCCCGGGCACGGTGCTCGGCCCCGGCGACCTGGCCGTCAAATGCCCGGGGACCGGGCTTTCGCCGCTGCACTGGGACGAGCTGCCCGGGCGGGTGCTGCTGCGCGCCCTGGAGGCCGACGAGCCGCTGGCCTGGGACGACCTGGCCCCGGAGGCGGGCCGGGCCGCCGGAAACGGAGGACGGCCGTGAACATCCTGATGATCGCCGTCAACGGCCCTGCGGGCACGGCCGTCGGCCTGGCCGACGCCCTGAACCGCCTGACGGGCCACCGCTGCCGCGTGGCGACGCTGGAGACGCGCTACAACCACGGCTGGCGCAAGGACCTGCATGTGCCGGACCTGGACGAGGCCGGGCTGGCGGAGCTGGAAGCCGCTCTGCGCACGGCGGACCTGTTCCACTTCCATATGACCGCCGACGAGCACCTGCACCTGGGGCCCTTCCTCCCGGCGGACTTCCTGCGCGGCAAGCTGGTGGTCCACCACCACCACGGGCACCCCGACTTCCGGGCCAACCCCGGGAAATACCGCGCGCGCTACGCCGAGCGGGGCAGGCGCAACCTGCTGGTTTCCACGCCCGACCTGCTGCGCCTGCTGCCCGGGGCGCGCTGGCAGCCCAACCCCGTGCCCGAAAAGGACCCGGCCTACCGCCCCGTGGAGCCCCGGCCGGCCGGGCGGCCCCTGGTGGCCCATGCGCCGACGCGCAAGGAGCTGAAGAACACCGACGACCTGCTGGCCGTGATGGCCGGGCTGCGCGCCGCGGGGCTGGACCTGGGCCTGGAGCTCATCGACGACGCGCCCCACGCGGAATGCCTGCGGCGCAAGGCCCGCTGCCACATGGTCTTCGACCACATGCAGGGCTACTACGGCATGAGCAGCCTGGAATCACTGGCCCAGGGCGTGCCCGTGGTGGCCGGGCTGGACGACTGGTGCGCCGGGCACATGCGCGAGTTCGCCGATTGCGGCCGGCTGCCGTGGATCGTGGCCCGCGATCGGGCGGCCCTGGCCGCGGCCCTGGCCCGGCTGGCGCGCGACCCCGAGGCCCGCGAGGCCGCCGGGCTGGCCTCGCGCCGCTTCATGGAGCAAAGCTGGTCCGAGGAACACGTCGTGGCGCGCCTGGAGGAGTTCTACGCCGGGCTGCGCCCGGACGCTCCCGGGGCGGGCCGTGCGTAGCGCCCTGAGCCCCACGGGGCTGGCCCTGGTGGTGCCCTGCCGCCACTGCGCGGCCTTCATCGGGCCCTGCCTGGACTCCATCCTGGCCCAGGACCACGCCCACTGGCGCCTGCTGGTGGCCGACGATGCCTCCACCGACGGCACGGCCGACGCCGTGCGCCCCTACCTGGACGACCCGCGCATCCGCTGGCGCAGTCTGCCCGCGCGCGCCGGGCTCATGGGCAACACCCGGGACGCCCTGGCCCGCCTGGACCCGGCCCCCGCGGAGGTCGTGGCCATCGTCGACGGCGACGACACCCTGCTGCCCGGGGCCCTCGCGCGGATCATGCGGGAGCACGCCCGCGGCTACGACGTGGTCTGGACGGACATGGAAATCGAAGGCCGCCGGGGCTCCACGGGCCGGGCCCTGCTGCCCGGGGTGCCCGTGCGCCAGCAGCTCTGGTGCCTGTCGCAATTGCGCAGCTTCAAGGGCTACCTGCTGCGCGGGCTGCCGCCGGACCGGCTGTGCGACCCCTCGGGCGGGCCCTGCCGCGCCGCTGGCGACCTGGCGCTGTACTTCGCGCTCATCGAGCGCGCGGGCGTGGCCAAGGCGTCCTTCGTGCCCGAGCGGCTCTACCGCTACCGCGAGCACGCGGGCAACAACTGCCGCGCCCTGCGCGCCGAGCAGCTGGACAACAACCGCCACCTGCGCGCCCTGCCCCCCCTGGCCATGCAAACGGAATTCTTCGACTTCACCGAGACCCTGACCGACCCCGACGGCAGCGCCCTGGACAAGCTCGGCCTGCGCGAGTTCGGCCAGGCCGTGCGCGAGCGCCACCCCCGGCCCCACAGCGTGCGCGTGCGCCACGTCATCCCCCGGGCCCTGGAGGATTCCTGGCGCGCCTACCACGGGCTATGGATCGCCGAGGGGGTCTATCTGGAGGGTGTGCCGCAGGACGCGGCCGCCCCGCAGTCCGACTGAGGGCGCGCAGCCAGGGAGCGCACCGCCCCGGCCAGGGCCGCGCCGCCCCGGGCGGCGAGCACGGAGTCGAAGCGGCCCCCGGCGCCCCGGGCCAGGGCCGCGCTCCGGGCCAGGGCCAGTTCCTCCAAGCCCTGGTGCAGGCGCATGGCCTGGAGGTTCACCAGCCCCAGCTCCAGCCCCAGGCGCCAGTCGCCGGGCTCGCGCAGCCCAAGCCAGGAAAGCACCGAAAGCCGGAACTCGCCCATCCCCGCATGGCGCGCGGCCACGGCGTCCAGGCGGCGCATGATCCCGGGGCGCCCGGGCTCCAGCTCGTTGGCCCACAGCAGGCATTCCAGGGCCGAGCCGGGCACGGTGCGCCCGGCGTCGAAACGCAGCCCGGGGCGTACGTCGAGCCCCGCGCGCTCGCACTCCCCGGCCCAGGCCAGCAGGAGTTCCACGGGGCTCCCGCCGCCCCGGTCGCCCAGCCCGCGCGCCCGGGCGTGGCCCAGCCAGAAGGCCCGGGCGAGGTCCGCCTCCCCGGCGCGCAGGGCCGCGCCCGACGCCGCGAGCCCCGCCTCCAGGTCGCCCGCGAAGCGCCCCGCGCCCAGGGCCGCACGCAGCAGGCGCACGAGCTCCCCGGCCTCCCCCGCGCGCAGCAGGGCGCGCACCAGCCCGGCAAAGGCCCAGGGCTCGGCCCAGCCCAGCGGCCCCAGGGCCGCCAGGATCGGCGCGGCCGGGCTTTGGACCATGCCGCCCTCGGCCAACAGGCCCACGGCGTCCCAGGCGTGCGCGTCGGCCCCGGCGCCCCGGGGCGCGCAGCCCGCGGCCCGCGCCGCAGCGTCCAGGATGGCGGCGCAGCGGTGCTCGGGCAGATGCTCGCGCCGTACGCGCTCCCAGGCTGCACGGCCCACGGCCTCGGCCCGCCGGGGCTCGGCCAGCAGCGCCCGCGCCAGGGCGTCCAGTTCGTGGATGTCCGCGAACTCGAACACCTCCACCCCGGGCTCGAACAGATGCCCCACCCCGCCCTCGGCGGCCTGGTTCAGGACCGCGCAGCCGCATGAGGCGGCCTCGAAAAGCCGAAAATTGATCTCGCTGCAGATGGCCTCGTTGGGCACCAGCCGCGTCTGGCCGTAGGCGTCGAGCATGGCCTCGGCGTCCAGGCCGTCCAAGTGCTCCAGGCCGTGGCGCTCCGCCAGGAGGCCGACCATGCGCTGGCGCGCGGGGCGGTGCGCCGTGACCCGGCCGACAAGGCACATGGGCCGCCCGCGGGCGGCCCAGGGCCGCCAGGGCCGGTGGGCCCCGAACCACGGCAGGTAGGCCACCCGCCCCGCGCCCAGGGCCTCCAGCCGCCGGACCCAGGGCAGCTGCGAGCACAGCACGGCGTCGAACTGCCGGGCGTAGGCCCGGTGCCACCAGGCGTTGAGGTGCACGTCGATGGCCCAGAACAGCTTGGGGCAGGCCAGTTCCCCCAGGCCCATGAGGATGGTGCGCGGCGACAGGCGCTCCACTTCGAGCACCAGCTCGGGCCAGGAGCGGTCCAGGCCGTTGGCCTCCAGCAGGCGCGGCAGGCTGCGCGGGCCCGGCTCCAGGGCCAGGGCCAGCACCTCGTGGCCCAGCTCGCGGAAGGTCCGGGCGATGATCCTCTGGTTGACGACGACGATGCGCATGGCGTTGCGGCCTCGGCAGGCGGAAAGGGGCTCAGGCCCTGGCGGCGTGCCAGCGCCAGGCCGTGCTGACGATGCTGTCCAGGTCCGTCAGGTCCGGACTCCAGCCGAGCACGGCGCGCGCGCGCCCGGCGGCGGCGACCAGGGCCCCGGGGTCGCCCGCGCGGCGCGGCGCGGGCTCGCACGGCACGGGGCGGCCCGAGGCGCGCTCCACCGCGGCCAGC
>NZ_JALNWM010000130.1 GCF_023230885.1 Desulfocurvus sp.
GGCCGGGCTACTCGGGCAGGCCGTCGGGGTCGTAGGTCACATCGCTCCAGCCCGGGAAGGCCCGGGCCACGATGGCCGCCACCAGGGGCCGCAGGCTGGCCCGTTCGCGGGCGGTGATGGGGATGGCCCGGGGGTGGGCGTTTTGCAGCGCCAGGGCCTGTTCGGGCTCCAGGGTCTCCCATTTGTTCAGGGCCAGCAGGCGCGGCAGCTCATGCAGGTCCATCTCGCGCAGGATGTCCTCCACGGCGCGCAGGTGCTCCTCCAGCTCGGGGTGGCCTGCGTCGGCGACGTGCACCAGCAGGTCGGCGGATTCCAGCTCCTCCAGGGTGGCGCGGAAGGCTTCGCGCAGCTCGGCGGGCAGGTGGCGGATGAAGCCCACGGTGTCGGTGAGGATCAGCTCGTGCTCCTGGGGGAAGCGCAGCCGCCGGGAGGTGGGGTCCAGGGTGGCGAAGAGCTTGTCCCTGGCCAGCACGTCGGAGCGGGTCAGGGTGTTCAGCAGGGTGGATTTGCCCGCGTTGGTGTAGCCCACCAGGGCCACCACGGGCAGCCCGGCCTGGGCGCGGCGGGCGCGGGTGGCGCCCCGGCGGCGGCGCAGGTCCTCCAGTTCCTTCTTGATGCGCGTGATGCGCTCGCGCACCCGGCGGCGGTCGATCTCCAGCTTGGTTTCGCCTGGGCCGCGCCCGCCGATGCCGCCCATGAGCCGCGACAGGGCCCTGTTCTTCCCCGCCAGCCGGGGCAGGGTGTATTGGAGCTGGGCCATTTCGACCTGGAGGCGGCCCGAGCGCGTGGCGGCGTGCTGGGCGAAGATGTCCAGGATGAGCTGGGTGCGGTCCAGGACCTTGCGTTCGGTGATTTCGGCCAGGTTGCGCATCTGGGCCGGGGTCAGCTCCTGGTCGAAGACCACGATGCCGGCGTCGGCCTGCAGGGCCTGGACCTCCAGGTCCGCGAGCTTGCCCTTGCCCATGATGGTCCTGGGGTTGGCCTCGCGCACGCGCTGGACCATGGTTCCGGCCGTGGCGAGCCCGGCGGTGGCGGCCAGGGCCGCCAGCTCCTGGAGGTGGGCCTCCTGCACGGGGCGGGGCTCGGTGGACACGGAAACCAGGATGGCCCGGGCGTCGTCGCCGCTGGCCGTGCCGTCGGCGGACAGGGCGCCGCCCGAGCGGGCCAGCTCGTCCTCGATGGCCGCCGCCTGGGCTTCGAGGTCCACCTCCAGGCGGTGCAGGGGCAGCGGGCCGAGGACCGTGTAGGGCTCGGCCCCGGGGCCGGGCGGGTTGAGGTGGGCCCAGGTCACGTCGCCGGGCTGGCCGTGGGGCCCCACGGCCAGGACAAGCACCCCGTCCAGGCGCAGGAAGACCATGTCCATCAGGTCTTCCTGGGACAGGGGCTCCCCGGCCAGGTGGGTATGCATCAGGCGCAGTCCGCGCAGGCGCCCGGCAAAGCGCCGGGCCCGGGGCAGCTCGGGGATGTACAGGCCCTGGGCGTCGCCCACCAGGACCATCTCGGGCCGGCCCTGGCGGTCGACCAGCAGGCCGACCTGGCGGCCGATGGCCGCGCTGAGCATGGCCAGCTCGCGGGCCTGCTCCGGCCCCAGGCCGCCCACGGCGGGGTAGCGGCGGGTGGCCAGGCGGGAGAGGCTCTTGAGCTGGCTGGGCTTCAGGCCCTGGGTGTTACCCTGGATTTTCTGGGATATGGCGGTGTCTCCATGCCCGGCTGTTCCGGGCGGGGCGCGGGGCTACGCGTCGCGGCTGCCCAGGTACCCGGCGATCATGGCGTCGTATTCGCTGGTCTTGGCGAAGGTTTCGCAGGCCAGGTCGCGGCGCAGGGGCAGGGGCGCGGCCATGCCGTTGGCCCGCAGGGCGTCCATGACGCGCGGGTAGTGGTCCGCCCCGGGAACCACCAGCACGCTGTGGAAGTTCTTGGCCGAGGCGCGCAGCATGCACGGGCCGCCGATGTCGATCTGCTCCACGGCGTCCTTGAGGCCCAGGCCCCGGGAGGCCGCGTGGGCGAAATCGTAGAGGTTCACGCAGACCAGGTCGAAGGGCGCCAGGCCCAGCCCGTCCAGGGTCTGCATGTGTCCGGGGTCGTCCTTGTCGGCCAGGATGCCGGCGTGGATGTGCGGGTGCAGGGTTTTGACGCGCCCGCCCAGGATCTCGGGGAAGCCCGTGACCTCGGACACAGAGGCCACGTTCAGGCCCGCGTCCAGCAGCTTGCGGCGGGTGCCGCCGGTGGAGAACAGGGCCACGCCCCCCTTGGCGAGGAAGGACGCGAAGTCCACGAGTCCGGTCTTGTCGGTCACGCTCAGGATGGCGCGCCGGATGGGCAGCAGATCCATGCACACACCTCTCTTTTCCGCGCAGATGTGCCAAAAAAGCGGTGCGCTGGCAAGGTGCGGGCGGCCTGTTCCCGCGCGTGGCGGGGGAGACCTGGCACCCCAGCCCCGGCAGCTCTCGTCGGGGCTGGGGAACCAGGCTGGGGAGGGGAGATTATCGTATCACCGTGGCGCGCCTGGCCCGCCGGGGAGGGAGCCCCGGCCCGGTCCGGGCGCGTCGCGTCATGACCGGATCTGGTCCAGGAGCTCGTGGGCCGCGGTGTTTTCCGGGTCGTGCTCCAGGATGCGCTCCAGCTGCTCCCGGGCCTCGTCGGCCCTGTCCAGGCAGGCCAGGCAGCCCGCCAGGGAGTAGCGCACGTCGTGCTTGAGGGGGTCGATGCCGAGGTAGTTCTCCATGTGCGGCACCACTTCCTCCAGGCGGCCAAGGACGTGCCCGAGCTGGACCAGCATGTAGATGGCCACCATGTTCTCGGGGTTCAGTCCCAGGGCCTTGGAAAAATTCTCGAAGGCGGCGTCCTGGCGGCCGGTTTCCATCTCCACCAGGGCCATGCCCGCCAGGGCCTTGTCGCCCGGCTCGATGGACGCGGCCTTGGCGTAGAGCACATGGGCCCTGTCCAGGTCGCCCTTCTGCACGGCGATGGTCGCCAGGCCGAGGTACGGGTCGGGGTGGACGCCGTTGGAGCTGGCGGCCTTGGTGTAGTACTGCTCGGCCTTTTCCAGGTCGCCCATGAAGAGATAGCACTCTCCAAGTTCCTTGTTGATCTCGTAGTCCAGATGGTTGCTCATGGCTTCCCCTCCACAGTGGGAAATTCCGGTAAACCGTGCCGGCGGCAATGCCCATGCAATGGCCGGACCAACGATGCATTCCCAGCCCGCAGGCTCCCCGCCTCCGGGCAGGCATGCTGAAGCAAGCGGCGTGCCAATTCCCCTGTCTGTACCCGTGACACCCCTTTTTTGTCGTTTCCCGGAGGCTGTATAGGGAATCGCGCGCGGGGCGCCGGGGTGGGCGGAGGCCCTGGGCCGCCCGGACCCGGGAGCCGGAATGCCGACGGCCCCCGCCGGGCGCGCGCGGGCGGCCCCGGCGGGGGCGCCCCGGCCGCCCGAGCCCGGGCCGTGGCCGTCCGGCCTTGTCCGGCGGGCGTTCCCGGGGGGCACCCCCTGCACGGGCGGCAAAAAATGCCCGGTTGGCACAAGGGTTGCTCAACCGCAGGTGCCGGTCGCCCGGCCCGGCCCCGCCCCGGGGGCGTCCGCAGGGTCCGCCAGGACCCGGAACGGGCCGGAAACACATGGAGGACAGGCATGAAAAGCTTATTCGACAGCAACGTTCACCTGACGGGCAAGGTGCTGGACCTGCGGCTCCAGCGTCAAAATGTCGTCATGAGCAACCTGGCCAACATCACCACGCCCAACTACAAGGCCCGGCGCCTGGAGTTCGAGGCAGACCTCCAGGCCGCCCTGAACCGCGACGCGCGCGGCAAGATCACCCGCACCGACGAAAAGCACATGCCCACCGTCTTCGCCGCCGACGGCTTTCGCGGCGACCTCGTGAAGGGCTTCAAGCACCGCATCATCCACGGCGAGGACAACGTGGACCTGGACAAGGAGATGTCGGTGATGGCCAAGAACACCCTGATGTACAACGCGCTGGGCACCGTCTTGCAGAAGCAGTTCGACGGCCTGGCCACCGTGATCACGGAAGGAGCCAAGTAAATGGACTTCATGACCGCACTTGACATCGGCGCGTCGGGCCTGTCCGCCGAGCGGACGCACCTGAACATCATTTCCATGAACCTGGCCAACGCCAAGACCACCCGCACCCCCGAGGGCGGGGCCTACCGCCGCCGCACGGTGGTCAAGGCCACCGTGGACGTGGACTCGCCCTTCGCCAAGGCCATGCAGGACGCCCAGACCCGCGAGCTCAAGGGCGTGCGCGTGCTGGGCATCGCCCGCGACGAGCGGCCCGGCAAGCGCGTCTACGAGCCCGGGCACCCCGACGCCGACCAGCAGGGCTATGTGACCTACCCCGACATCAACGTGGTCGAGGAAATGACCAACATGCTGACGGCCACCCGGTCCTACGAGGCCAACGTCAGCTCCATGCAGTCGGTCAAGAGCATGTGGAACAAGGCCCTGGAAATCGGCCGCTAGCAAGCCTGACCAAGGAGAACCGCCATGGCCATTCGCAACGTCGCCATGAACGCCTACCAGAACGCCCAGCTGACCGGCGGCCTGCGCCGCACCGGCTCCGGGCAGGCGACCTTCATCACCGACGAGGCCCGCAAGAGCCAGAAGAGCACGTTCACCGACACCATGCGCGACTCCCTGTCCAAGGTGAACGAGCTGCAAAGCGAGAAGTCCGGGATGGTCGAGGAGTTCGCCTCCGGCGAGCGCCAGAACGTCCACGAACTGATGATCAGCCTGCAAAAGGCCGGACTGGCCATGCGCATGACCTCCGCCGTGCGCAACAAGGTCCTGGAGGCCTACAAGGAACTGTCGCGGATGCAGTTCTAGGCTGACGCCGCCAACCCCCTGACACCCCGGAGAAAAGCAGCATGTCCCCCGTCGTGACGGATTTCCTCGGCAAGACCAGGACCCTGTGGGCCAAGACCAACGTTTCCCAGCGCATCCTCATCGGCGGGCTGGCCGCCGCCGTGGTGGTGACCTTTTTCCTGCTCATCTACTGGCTGAACCGGCCGGACATGAAGGTGCTCTATTCGCGCCTGTACCCCGAGGACGCGGCCACCGTGGTCGGCATGCTCCAGCAGGAAAAGGTCTCCTACGCCCTGGAGGACAACGGCTCCACCATCCTGGTGCCCGCCGACAAGGTCTACGACCTGCGCCTGAAGATCGCGGGCGAGGGCAAGCTGCACGGCCAGGGGCTGGGCTTCGAGATTTTCGACGAGGTCAAGGTCGGCCAGACGGACTTCGTGCAGCACATCAACTACCAGCGCGCCCTGCAGGGCGAACTGGCGCGCACCATCTCCGAGTTTCCCCAGGTGGAGCGCGCCCGCGTCCATCTGGTCATTCCGCACAAGAGCCTGTTCATCGAGGAGCAGGCCGCGCCCTCGGCCTCCGTGGTGCTCAAGATCAAGCAGGGCGAGAAGCTCGACCCCGCCAAGATCAAGGGCATCGTCAACCTCGTGGCCCTGGCCGTGGAGGGCATGTCGCCCGACAACATCACCGTGTCCGACACCGGCGGCGGCATCCTCTTCTCGCCCAAGGCCCTGGAGGACCAGGGCGGCCTCAGTACCACGCAGATGGAAAAGAAGCTGGGCATGGAGCAGAACCTGGAGCTGCGCATCGAGCAGATGCTCTCGCCGCTCTACGGGCCCGGCCGGGTCATCGCCAAGGTCAACGCCGACCTGGACTTCAGCCAGAAGACCATCCGCAGCGAGGAGTACGACCCCGACAGCCAGGTGGCCCGCTCGGACCAGCGCAGCGAGGAGACCCAGACCAGCCAGGCCAACGTGGAAGGCGGCACCCCCGAGCCCAACTTCCGGGGCGACGGCCCCGCGGGCGCCCTCTCGCAGCTCAACTCCAACCGCGAGACGCGCACCCTCAACTACGAGATCAACAAGGTCGAAAAGCACGTCGTCGTGCCCATCGGCGAGCTGGAGCGCTTGAGTGTGGCGGTCATCGTCGATGGGACGTATACTGAGCAGGCGGCGGCGGACGGCCAGGGCGACGCGGCCCAGGTCTTCACCCCGCGCAGCGTCGAGGAGCTCCAGCGCATCCGCCAGCTCGTGGCCGGGGCCGTGGGCTTCGACGAGCGGCGCGGCGACACCATCGAGGTCACCAGCATGTCCTTCGGCGGGCCGGACCAGGAGATCCAGCCCAACCTGGGCGAGCTGATCCTGGAATATGTGCACCGCCTGGGCAAGCCGTTCCTCAACGGGCTGCTGATCTTCCTCTTCCTGGTGCTGGTGGTGCGCCCGGTGATCATGGCCCTCATCCGGCCCAAGACCGAGGTCGAGGGCGTGGAGGGCCTGGCCGGGCTGCCCGAGGGCCAGGGCCGCATCGCCATCACCGACGGCGAGGACGAGGACGCCCTGGACGCCCTGCGCAAGATCGACGATATTCGGGCCCACGCCATGCAGCTGTGCGAGCAGAATATGGACGGCGCCATGGCCATCATCAAGACCTGGCTCAAGCAGGAGGCCACCACCTGATGCCACCCACCATCGCAGGTCCGCACAAGACGGCGATACTGCTTCTGGCCATGGGCGAGAAGTTCACCGCCGACGTGTTCAAGCGCCTCGACCGCTCCGAGATCGCCATGATCTCCAAGGCGATGGTCGAAATGGAGACCATCCCCAAGGAGCAGGTGGAGGAGGTGCTGCGCGAGTTCCACCACCAGCTGCTGGTCAACGCCGAGATGCTCATGGGCGGCCCGGAGCAGGTCAAGAAGCTGCTCATGAAGAACCTCGACTCCGAGACGGCCAAGTACATCCTGGACCTCCTGGACCTGGATTCCGGTCCGGCGCCCTTCCGCGAGCTGGAGAACGTCAGCCCGCGCATCCTGTCGCAGATCCTGCGCAACGAGCACCCGCAGACCCTGGCGCTGATCCTGGGCCACCTGCATCCCGAGCAGGCCGCCGAGCTGCTCCAGCAGCTCCCCGCCGGGGTTCGCCCCGAGATCCTCATGCGCCTGGCGCGCCTGGAGGCCGTGGCCGAGGAGATGCTTATGGAAGTGGACAAGGTGCTGCAAAGCCAGCTCATCGCCATGGGCGGCAAGGAAGGCAAGAAGGTCGGCGGCGTGCAGGCCGTGGCCGAGATCCTCAACGCCGTGGACCGCGCCACCGAGGAGGAGGTTCTTTCCGAGATCGAGGAGGAATCCTCGCAGATGGCCGAGGACATCCGCAACCTCATGTTCGTGTTCGAGGACATCAAGGCCCTGGACGACCGCGCCATTCGCGAGCTGCTCAAGGAGATCTCCAACGAGGACCTGACCAAGGCCCTCAAGGGCGGCACCGAGGACATCCAGGAGAAGTTCTTCAAGAACCTCTCGGAGCGCGCCTCGGCCATGATCCGCGAGGACCTGGAAATCATGGGCCCGGTGCGCCTGTCCGAGGTGGAGGGCGCGCAGCAGAATATCGTCAAGATCGTGCGGCGCCTGGAGGCCGAGGGCCGGATCATGATCGGCCGCGGGGGCGGGGATGTCTTTGTCTAGCCAGGGGCGCGACCAGGGCCCCGCCCGGCGCGCCGGGCGGGTCATCCTCGGCGCCCAGGCCCACGGCCTGGGCGAGATGAGCGTGGCCGACCTGCAAGGCGAGGGCCGCCAGGGCTGGACCGACAAGGATGGCGAGGAATACCGCCGCCGCGTGCGCGAGCGCGCCGAGGCCGCGGCCCGCGACATCATCGCGGCGGCCGTGGCCGACGCCCGGGCCCTGCGCGAGCAGGCCGTGGCCGAGGGGCTGGCCGAGGGCCGCAGGCAGGCCCGGGCCGAGGCCGAGGCCGCCGCCAGCGCCCAGGCCGAGGCCCTGGCCCGGACCCTCGCCGCCGCCCAGGGCGCGTCCCGCGACCTGTGGGCCGGATACCGCCAGGACGTGCTCGAACTCCTGCACATGGCGCTCCGGCGCCTGGTGCGCGCGGAGATGGACCAGCGCCGCGCCGAGATTCTCGGCTCCCTGCTCGACCAGGCCCTGGACGCCATCGATTCGCAGCGCGCCCTGACCGTGCGCGTCCATCCCCAGGACCAGGCCCTGGCCAGGGAGCTGCTCGAAGGCGCCAAGGCCCGCCACCCCGGCCTGGAGCGCTGGGCCGTGCGGCCCGACCCGGCCCTGGACGGGGGCGGCGTGATCCTCGAGTCCGACCGGGGCATGGTCGACAACTCCCTGGCCAGCCGCATGGCCCTGGTGGAACCCATTCTCGACCAGCTGGCGTCTGGCGCCGTCGGCCCCGAGGTCGACGAGGCCGCGCGCCGGGCCGGGGATGCCTCCGGGGCGCCCCCGGCTCCCGCCCCGGGCGGCGGAGACCCCGCGTGAGCCTCAATCCGCGCGGATGCATGAACATCCTGCGCGACCTGGACCCCTGCCGCACCTACGGCAAGGTCTGCAAGGTCGTCGGGCTCATCGCCGAGGGCGAGGGCATCAAGGCGCCCCTGGGCTCGGTGTGCGAGCTGCTGCCCGAGGGCCGCGACGACGGCGGGCTCTACGCCGAGGTGGTGGGCTTTCGCGACGGCGCCTGCCTGCTCATGCCCTACGGCGAGATGCGCGGCGTGCGCCCCGGGTCGCTGATCAAGAACACGGCCACCCCGCCCCTGTTCCCCGTGGGCCCGGCCCTGCTGGGGCGCACGGTGGACGCCTTCGGCGCGCCCCTGGACGACGGCGGGCCCGTGGCCGCGGCGGATTTCTATCCGCTCTACGCCGAGCCGCTGAACCCCCTGCGCCGCCCGCGCATCGTCGAGCCCCTGGACGTGGGCGTGCGGGCCATCAACGGCCTGCTGACCCTGGGCAAGGGCCAGCGCGTGGGCATCATGGCCGGGTCCGGCGTGGGCAAGTCGACCCTCATGGGCATGATGGCCCGCTACACCTCGGCCGACGTGAACGTCATCGCCCTGGTGGGCGAGCGCGGCCGCGAGGTGCTCGAATTCATCGAAAAGGATCTGGGCCCCGAGGGCCTGGCCCGTTCGGTTCTGGTGGTCGCCACCTCGGACAACAGTCCCCTGGTGCGCATGCGTGCCGCCCACGCGGCCAGCGCCGTGGCCGAGTATTTCCGCGACCAGGGCGCGGACGTGCTGCTGATGATGGACTCGGTGACCCGCTTCGCCATGGCCGCCCGCGAGGTGGGCCTGGCCGCCGGGGAGCCCCCGGCCACGCGCGGCTACACGCCCTCGGTCTTCGCCCAGCTGCCCAAGCTTCTGGAGCGCGCCGGGCGCGCCGGAAGCGGCACCATCACCGGCATCTATACCGTGCTGGTGGACGGCGACGACTTCAACGAGCCCGTGGCCGACGCCGCCCGTTCCATCCTCGACGGGCACATCGTCCTGACCCGCGAGCTGGCCGACCAGGGCCACTACCCGGCCATCGACGTGCTGA
>NZ_JALNWM010000131.1 GCF_023230885.1 Desulfocurvus sp.
CCGCAGCGCCCCTGGCCGCCCAGGGTCCCCAGGCGCCCCGCCCTCCCCAGGCAGCCCCGGAGCCCCCGGCCGGGCCCGGGCCGCTGCGGGCCGCCCCCGGCCCCGCGCCCGACTACCGCCACACCCCGTGGGAGGAGCTGCCCCTGGAGGCCCCCCCGGCCCGGACCGGGCGCCTCCCGGCCCCCCGCCCGGCCCGGGCGGGGCTGGGGGTGCGGCGCAGCCTGCTGTGGTTCCTGGTGGGCACGGTGCTGGCCGTGGGCGCCGTGTTCCTGCTGGGCATCCTCGACCCCTGAGCCGGAAGGAGGGCGCGGGCGCCCCCTCGCGGGCTTCGCCCGGCCGCCCGGCCCCCGGGCCCGGCGGCGCGGCCCCCGGCGGTGCGCCGCCCGCCAGGGCGGGCTTGTGCGCGCCGGGCATCCGGGCTATTATGGGCCCAAGGATTTTCCCCCGGCGCCGGACCCTCCGGCCCGGCAACCGCCCCGGCGGGCCGCCGCCCGGGCCAGCCAGCCGAGCGCCATGCCCCGCCAGAACCCGCCGCAGCAGCCCATACAGGGCGTGTTCTCCACCCGGGAGACCCGCAAGGTCGGCACCGGCCAGACCCAGCGCAAGGCCACGGTCAAGCAGTACTGGCTGGTGCGCCAGACCACGGCGGACCAGGCCGAGGCCCAGCCCATCAACGAACAGCTCGTGCCCGTGGGCCGCAAACGCATGGTGCCGCTGGACATCCTGCTCGAAAGCTTCACCCCCGAGCCGGACTTCTACGTCCAGCACCCCGGCGCCCCGGCCCCGGCGGGGGAGCTGGCCCGGGTCGCCCGCGCGCCCGCGCCCGCGCCCGAGCCCCTGCCCGGGCTGCGGGTGGAGATCGAGGGCTTCGAGCTGAGCGGCAGCCCCGAGAACGTGGAGACCAACGCCCGGGCGGGCTTCGGCCTGGGGCTGACCTATCTGCGGCGCGGCAACAAGGCCAAGGCCGTGGACATCTTCACCCGCCTGGCCGAGATGGACGCGCCCTTCGTGCCCGAGCACAAGCACATGTTCAACGACTTCGGCCTGTCCCTGCGCAAGCAGAGCCTGCTCGACCTGGCCCTCAAGCACTACCTGCGGGCCCTGTCCCTGGCCGGGGAGGACGACCACCTGCTGCACAACATCGCCCGGGCCTACTTCGAGAAGCAGGACCTGCCCAACTGCATCCGCTATCTCGAGGAATCCCTGCGCATCAACCCCGACCTCAAGCCCTCGCGCCAGTTCCTGCGCCATGTGACCCGGGCCCGGGGCGCCCGCAAGGCCAGGGCCGCCGCCCGCCCCGTCCGGCGCTTCGACTTCTAGCCCCCGGCCCGCGCGTCCTTTTTTCAATTTGAAATAGTGCCGCCAAACGGTTATCCTGCCCTTATATCCTCGGGGGTGGCCATGGACGCCAAGATCAGGGAACTCGTCGCGCGTTACGACATCGGAGACACCAGTCTCTTCTTCATCCGCAACCGCAACGAACGGCGGGTCATCGAAGCCATCCCGCGCATCCTGGGCGAAGACCCCGGGTTCATCCCCAACACCATCGACCTCCAGGACATCTACGCCCTGGCCCTGAACAGCCTGCCCCCGCGTTATGTGCAGCAGGGGTCCATCGTGCTGCGCGAGCCCGTGCGCCAGGACGAGATCGAGGACGCCGTGCGCTCGGCGGTGGCCCAGGTGCGCGCGCGGCCCAACTACCCCCAGGAGTAGCCTCCGCGCACAGGCGCAAGGCCCAGCAGGCCCACTCCCGGACCATCGGCCGCCTCCGGCGCGCCCTGGGCCGGGCCTGGCGCGAGGATCCGTTGCTCCTCGGCGCCCCCGGCCTCTCCCTGGCCGTGAAGACCGACCCCTTCCACTATCTGGCCGTGCATCCGGCCGTTCCGGAACGCCTGGGCCGCCGGGCCGCCGCGCGCGAGGCCCTGCTGCGGGCGGGCGCGGGCATGTGCTGGCCGTGGGCGCCGTGTGGGGCTCCCCGCCCCGGGCCAGGCCCCTGCGGCCAGCTTCGTGCTGGCCGGGTTCGTGGGCCGCGCCCTGCCGCTTTGCGCCGGCGGGACGCCCTGCCCGTCGGCGGCCGGCCTGCGCCTGCCGACGCGCGAGCGCCCCGCCCTGGACGCCTTCCTGCAAGGCAAGACGCGTATTGACAAAACAGCCTTTAGCCCTCAAGACTAGCCGCGACAGTACCTCACAGATCATCTGTTCTCCGAGGCATCCATGGGCCGCCGCCGCACATATCTCCTGCTGCTTGTCGCCGCCGTCGCGGCGCTGCTGGCCTGCGCGCCGCGCGTCCTCGCCCAGGCCGCCCCCCAGGGGCCCAAGGCCGAGGCCGTGGAAGACCGGCCCGCGGAGCCCGCCAAGCAGGGCTTCGTCACCCCCGTGGCCGTGGTCCACACCAGCACGGACCAGCTCGGCACGCGCCTGGCCTTCCGCCTCAAGGAGACCTTGAACGACTCGTCCCTGTTCGCCCTCTCGGCCAGCGACGAACGCAAGATCAAGGTCGTCCTCACCACCCAGCCCGAATTTCCCGGCCGCGAGCAGGTCGGTTCCGTCTATGCCGCCGTGTGGATCTATGCCGCCGACGAGGCCGTGCTCACGCATTACCTGGCCAGCGAGGCCGGAACCGTGGACGCCGCCACCGTGGACGCCGCCGCCCAGGCATTGGCCGGGCGAACCGCCGCCGTCGCCGAGAAATACGCCTACCTGTTCGAGTAGGCGGCATCCCCCCGCCATCCCGGTCCCCCCGGCCTGTTGCGGGGGGAAGACGACCCTGGTGCGATTTCCGCGCCCAAGGCCCCCGGGCCGGGGCGCCCAACCCGCATGCGCCCGGGATGGCGCAAAGACACACCGCCAAGGAGGCCCCCCATGCAACAGTTCCCCCGGGTCCACAGGCTGCCGCCCTATGTGTTCGCCGTGGTCAACGACCTGAAGATGAAAATGCGCCGCCAGAACATCGACATCGTCGACCTCGGCATGGGCAACCCCGACATCGGCACCCCCCAGCACATCGTCGACAAGATGGTCGAGGCCGCCCACAAGCCCATCAACCACCGCTACAGCGCCTCCCGGGGCCTGCCCAACCTGCGCAAGGCCATCTCCGACTGGTACCTGCGGCGCTTCGACGTGCACATCGACCCGGACCAGGAGGCCGTGGTGACCATGGGCGCCAAGGAGGGCCTGTCGCACCTGGCCATGGTCATGCTCTCCCCGGGCGACGTGGTCTTCGCCCAGGACCCGACCTACCCCATCCACCCCTACTCGGCCATCATCGCCGGGGCGGACGTGCGGCGCATCCCCACCAGCCCGGAGCGCAACTTCATCGAGGACCTGGAACTGGCCATGCGCCAGACCTGGCCCCAGCCCAAGCTGCTGATCATCAGCTTCCCGCACAACCCGACCACCCAGGTCGTCGACCTGGAATTCTTCCAGCGCATCGTTGATTTCGCCAAGGAAAACAACATCTACGTCATCCACGACCTGGCCTACGCCGACCTGGTCTTCGACGGCTACCAGGCCCCGAGCTTCCTGCAGGCCAAGGGCGCCAAGGACGTGGGCGTGGAGTTCTTCTCCCTGTCCAAGTCCTATTCGATGGCCGGCTGGCGCGTGGGCTTTTGCTGCGGCAACCGCGACATGGTCCAGGCCCTCACGCGCATCAAGAGCTACCTGGACTACGGCATCTTCCAGCCCATCCAGATCGCCTCGATCATCGCCCTGAACGGCCAGCAGGAGTGCGTGCAGGACATCGTGAACGTCTACAAGGAGCGCCGCGACGTGCTCTGCGAGGGCCTGAACCGCGTGGGCTGGGAGATCACCCCGCCCCAGGCGACCATGTTCGCCTGGGCGCGCATCCCCGAGCCCTTCCGCAAGCTCGGCTCGGTGGAGTTCTCCAAGCTGCTGCTGCGCGAGGGCCATGTGGCCGTGTCGCCGGGCCTGGGCTTCGGGCACTACGGCGACGACCATGTGCGCTTCGCCCTCATCGAGAACGCCCACCGCACCAAGCAGGCCATCAAGGGCATCAAGAAGGTGCTGGAGGGCGGCGCGTGCTAGCCAACCAGCCCCCCGCCGCCCCCCAGCGGCTGGACATCGGCCTGGCCGGGTTCGGCACCGTGGGCCAGGGCCTGGCACGCCTGGTCCACGAGAACCGCGAGTCCATCCTGCGCCGCACGGGCAAGGAAATCCGCATCAAGTCCGTGCTCATCCGCAGCGAGCACCGCCGCGCCGCCGTGGAGGCCATCGGCGCCCGCGCCGTCACCGACCACCGCCAGATCCTGGACGACCCGGACATCGCCGTGGTCTGCGAGCTCATGGGCGGCACCGGCTTCGCCCGGCGCTTCATGGAGGAGGCCATCGCCGCGGGCAAGCATGTGGTCACGGCCAACAAGGCCCTGCTGGCCGAAAACGGCATGGACCTCTTCGCCCAGGCCCGGGAGCGCGGCGTCCACCTGGGCTTCGAGGCCAGCGTGGCCGGGGGCATCCCCGTGGTCCAGCCCCTCAAGGAGGCCCTGGCGGGCAACCGCCTGCAGAACCTGCTGGGCATCCTCAACGGCACGGCCAACTACATCCTGACCGAGATGACCGACAAGGGCCTGGACTTCGGCACGGCCCTGGGCCAGGCCCAGAAGCTGGGCTACGCCGAGGCCGACCCGACCCTGGACATCCAGGGCATCGACGCCGCCCACAAGCTGGTGCTGCTCGTCCGCCTGGCCTTCGGGGTGGACTACCCCTTCGCCAAGCTGCCCGTCACGGGCATCACCGTGGTCACGCCCATGGACATCGCCTTCGCCCGGGAGTTCGGCTTCCGCATCAAGCTGCTGGCCCAGGCCCGGCTGGTGGACGGCAAGGTCGAGGCCGGGGTCTACCCGGCCCTGGTGCCCGAGGGCTACCTGCTGGCCTCGGTGGGCGGGGCGTACAACGCCGTGCGCCTGGAGGGCAACGCGGGCCCGGTGGTGCTGCACGGGCGCGGGGCGGGCGACATGCCCACGGGCAGCGCCGTGCTGGCCGACGTGATGGCCACCATCCGCCACGACGCGCCGGACAACCTGGGCTTCGTCGACCCCCGGCTGCCCGAGGCGGAAATCCTGGACCTGGACGACGCCGTGAGCGAGCACTATGTGCGCTTCATCGTGCCCGACGCGCCGGGCGTGCTGCGCGACATCGCCGGGGTCATGGCCGACCACGGCATCAGCCTCCAGCAGGTGATCCAGAAAAGCCGCAGCGACGCGGGCGAGGGCATCCCCCTGGTGTTCCTGACCCACGAGGCCACGGCGGACGCCATACACAAGGCCATGCGCCAGGTGGAGGCCATGGGCCTGACCCTGGGCACGACCATGCACTACCGGATCCTCTAGGAGCGCGGCGCGGCGGGCGGGCACTGGACGAAAAGGCCGCGAAAGGGCATCCTGGCCCGGACCGGCACCAACCAGGGCGGCCCGCCCGCCCGCGACCCCGCGCCCCCGGGCGCCGCCGGGGGGACCATGTTCCAGCACCTTTTGGCCACATTCATCCGCAAGGCCCTGCCCGCCGGACTGCCGGGCCCGGCGGCCGTCGTCGCGGTGGTGGCGGCGGTGCTGGTGCTGCTGGCGGCGCTGCTTGCGCCGCTGTTCCTCTCCCCCTGAGCGCACCCCCCAGGCGCGACGCAAGGCAGCATGACCAAACTCCTCTTCCTCGTGGCCGACGGCATGGGCGACTGGCCCGTGGCCGAACTGGGCGGACGCACGCCCCTGGAGGCGGCGCCCACCCCGAACATGGACGCCCTGGCCCGGCGCTGCGTGGCCGGAACGGCGCGCACCGTGCCCCAGGGCATGGCCCCGGGATCGGACGTGGCCAACATGTCGCTCATGGGCTTTGACCCCGCCGCCCACCACACCGGACGCGGGCCCATCGAGGCCGCCGCCCAGGGCCTGGAGCTGGACCCCGACGACCTGGTCTGGCGGCTGAACCTGGTGCGCGTGGCCGGGCACGGGCCCGGCGACGCCATGCTCGACTACTCCTCGGGGCACATCGACACCGGGCGGTCCACGCCGCTGGTGGAGGACCTGCAAGCCCACCTGGGCGACGCCGTGTTCAGCTTCGTGCCGGGCATCCAGTACCGCCACCTGCTGGTGCAGCGCGGCGGGGCCCGGGCGCCCGAGGCCGCCCTGGACATCCGCCCGCCCCACGACATCACCGGCCAGCCCCAGGGGCCGGACCTGGAGCGCTTCGCCTCCTCGCCCCGGCTGGCGGAGCTGCGCCGGGCCGCGGCCCGGCGCCTGGAGGCCCCCGCCAACACCACGCAGGCCAACGCCATCTGGCCCTGGGGCCAGGGCCGCCCGCTGCTGCTGCCCGCCTTCCGACAGACCTTCGGGCTGCGCGGGGCCGTGGTCTCCGCCGTGGACCTGGTGCGCGGCCTGGGCCGGGCCTCGGGCATGGAGGTGGCCGAGGTGCCGGGAGCCACCGGGCTGCTGGACACCAACTACCAGGGCAAGGTGGACGCGGCCCTTGAATTCCTGGCGCGCGGCGGGGATTTCGTCTTCCTGCATGTGGAGGCCCCGGACGAATGCGGGCACTCGGGCGTGACTGCGGACAAGGTCGAGGCCGTGCGCCGCTTCGACGAGCGCATCGTCGGCCCCGTGGTGCGCGCCCTCCAGGGCGAGGACGCTGCCCTGCTGCTGACCTGCGACCATTTCACGCCCCTGGCCCGGCGCACCCACACCCCGGACCCGGTGCCCTTCCTGCTGCACCACCCGCGCCTGGCCGACCACGCCCTGCCCGCCTTCAGCGAGGCGGGCGCCGCCGCCACGGGCCTGACCCTCGAACGCGGGCACGACCTGCTGCCCCACGTCCTGGAGCGCCTGCGAGGATGACCATGACCGACCCCACCGCCCTTCTGGGCCCGGACGGGTTCCCCCGGCCCGAGGCCTGGCTTGAGCACCGCGTGTCCTACGGCGAAACCGACGCCATGAAGGTGGTCTACTACGCCGAATACCTGCACTACTTCGAGCGCGCCCGCTCCCTGTTCATCCGGCGGCACGGCATGAGCTACGCCACGGTGGAGGAACGCGGCATCGCCCTGCCCATCACCGAGGCCACCGTGCGCTACAAGCGCCCCCTGCGCTACGACGACCTGGCCCTGGTGCGCGTGGGCATCAGCCAATGGCGCGGGGCCTCGGTCTGCTTCGTCTACGAGGTCCACTCCGAGGACCGCGCGACCCTGCACGCCACGGGCAGCACCCGCCACGCCTGCGTGGACCCCACGGGCCGCCCGGTGCGAGTGCCCGGCTGGCTGCGCGCCCTGTTCACCGCAAGCTGACGGCCCGACGGCGGCAAAACCGTCAAATCTATATTGCGGTCGGCAAAGTGGCTACAAAATGTAGCCAACAGGGGCGCAACGCCGTCCCGGCTTCACCCCGGCGCCACGCAGTATGCGCCGGGTAGCAAAAAAAATGCGTTCACGCCCGCAGATTATGCAGGCCATCCCTTCCAATCGATTTTCATATATGCTACCGCTGCGGACAAGCAGCAGCCCCAGCGAGGGCCACTGTTTCCCGGCGGTGCCCATGCGTGTCCTTTTATCAAGTATTTTCCGCACATTGCACACCCTGTTCCGGCCAATGGAGCTGTGGAACAGGCAGGGCCTGCGCACGCCCTGCTGGGCGTACCGCAACTGCGGGCGCGAGCCCGGGGGGCACAACGCGCGGGAGCTGGGGGTCTGCCCGGCGGCCGACGCGGACTACCACCACGGCACCAACTCCGGCCCCTGCGCCGGGCGCATCTGCTGGACCCTCGCCGACACCGACGCCCATCGCCGCTGCGGGGGCGACGCCATGCGCAGGCTCCAGGGCTGCATGAGCTGCGCATTTTTCAAGGCGGTCCGCAACGAGGAGGGCAGCGAATTCCAGGTCGAACCCTAACGCCGGGCCGTAAATGACTGATTGCGCAATCAACATCTGCTTGCGGCGCTCCCCGCTTTGGGGCAAAGCAAACAGCCATGCGCCTTGATGTCCATACCCACGCATTCCACCCCAAGATCGCCCACAAGGTCCTGGAGCAGCTGAGCGGCCACTACGGCATCGCCCCCGTGGGCGACGGCACCCTGGCCGACCTGCTGGACCGCGTGGCCCGCGCCGGGCTGGACGGCTGCGTCGTGCACAGCGCCGCCACCACCCCCGACCAGGTCATCCCCGCCAACGCCTGGGCCATGAGCATCCAGCGCGACAACCCCCGGGTCACGGCCTTCGGCACCCTGCACCCCGACTACGGCCCCTGGGAGGCACAGCTCGACCAGCTGGAGCGGGCCGGGGTGCGCGGCGTCAAGCTGCACCCCGACTTCCAGGGCTTCCGCCTGGACGACCCGCGCCTGGGGCCCATGTTCGAGGCCATGTCCGGGCGCTTCGCGGTGCTGGTCCATGTCGGCGACCGGCTGCCCCCCGAGCGGAACCCGTCCTGCCCCTTCAAGCTCATGCGCGTGCATGCCGACCACCCGGGGCTGACGCTCATCGCCGCGCACCTGGGCGGCTACCAACACTGGAAGTGGGCCCTGGAGTGCCTCGTCGGCAGCCAGGTCCACATCGACACGTCCAGTTCCCTGCCCTTCATCGACCCCCAGGACCTCGCGGCCATCTTCCGGCGCCACCCGCGCGAACGCATCCTGTTCGGCAGCGACTACCCCCTGTTCGACCCCGGCCAGGAGATGGACGCCCTGCAACGGGCCGCCGGGCTGACCCCGGCGGAGCTGGACGAGCTGCTCTGCAACGGCGCCTTCCTCGCCGCGCCGGGGCGCGACGCGGGCGCGCAGGGCTGAGGCGGCCCCGGGGGCTCCCTGGCGCGGCCGTCCACCACGCACCGGTCCGGCCTCCCGCGCCGCCCCCACGCACCGGCCCGGCCTCCCGCGCCGTTTTCCACGCGCCGCGCGCCCCCCGCTTCCCTCGCCGCGGCGTTGGTGCTAGGCTCCTGGAAAACGGGCTGCGCCCGCAACCACAGGAGACGCCATGAGCCCCAAGACCTACACCGTGCAGGGCACCTGCCCCGGCTGCGGCCACGACACCACCCTGGCCCTGGAAGCCAAGGACATGAAGGCCCTGGACGGCTCGCGGGCCAAGGCCCTGGCTCCCGGCCAGGAGCACCTGGCCCTGGCCCACTGCCCGCACTGCGGCCAGGACTACCCGGCGCCCATCTCCCCCGACACCTGCGCCGAATGGGACGACTTCTGCCGCGAGATACACCCCATCCAGGAAGTCTGAGGCCGCGAAAAGGGGCGCGTCCCCGCCAAAAGGACGCGCCCTTGCCTTGCGGGGCCGTTTTGCCGTATGCATGACGAGCCACTCGCCGGGCCGAGGTCCGGCGCCCCCAAGCCAGCGGCCCCAGCCCGGGCAAA
>NZ_JALNWM010000132.1 GCF_023230885.1 Desulfocurvus sp.
CGCCCCGCCCGGCCCGGACCCGGGCCGGGGGCCCTCTGCCCCGCCGCGAAATCGGCCCCGCCGCACATGTGGAAAATTTTCGGGGAACCCGTTTTCCACGGATCCATTGCCCTCTGAGGGCTCCCGAAGCGCCGTCCCCGCCCGGGTTTCCCGACATTTCCGTTTTGCAATTCCGCCAGAATCACGATATATCGTAATGCACGGCCCCGCCACACCCAACCCGCCCCCGCGCAAGGATCGTCCATGACCCTGCGGCACATGAACTTCTTCAAGCTGCTTTCCGGCGAGGTGGCCCCGCGTCAGCTCCTGCTCAAATTCCTGCTGCTGCTGCTCGAACTGCAAAACGTGGAGCGCGGGTCCATCTGGACCCGCGAGGACGACGACTACGTCTGCCTGGAGGCCGTGGGCGAAGGCAGCGACACCATCAAGGGCATGCGCATCCCCCGGACCCTGGAGAGCATCGTGGGCTGGGTCATGCGCAACGGGCGCATGACCACCGCCGAAGCCGGACGCGACGAGCGGCACTTCAAGGAGGCCGAGGAAGGGCTGGCCGTCAAGTCCAGCATGATCCTGGCCTTCCCGCTGATCCTCAAGGATTCCTCGGTCTACGGGGTGGTGGAGGTCATCGACACCTGCGCCGAGGGCGACTCCATGAACCTCAACCCCGAATATCTCGAATTTCTCCAGAATCTTGTGGACATCGGGTCCATCGCCCTGTCCAACTCCATCGAATTCTTCGGGCAGGTGGAGGAGAACCGCGAGCTCAAGCGCACCATCCAGGTCATGAGCGGCGAGGGGCTGGTGGCCGGGCCGAGCCCGTCCTTCGGCCATGCCGTGCGCCTGGCGCGCAGCTACGCCGCCAACGACTATCCCGTGCTGATCACCGGCGAGTCCGGCGTGGGCAAGGAGGTGCTGGCCCGCGAGATCCACCGCGTCAGCGCCCGCCACGCGGGGCCCTTCCTGGTCCAGAATTGCAGCGCCATCCCGCGCTCGCTCC
Source organism: Desulfocurvus sp. (assembly GCF_023230885.1). Taxonomy (GTDB): domain Bacteria; phylum Desulfobacterota; class Desulfovibrionia; order Desulfovibrionales; family Desulfovibrionaceae; genus Desulfocurvus. The sequence goes on from NZ_JALNWM010000132.1 coordinate 998, forward strand.
TGGCCAGCGAACTCTTCGGCTACAAGCGCGGCGCCTTCACCGGGGCCTATCGCGACAAGATCGGCCTGTTCGAAGCCGCCGAGGGCGGCACCGTGTTCCTGGACGAAATCGGCGACATGACCACCGACTTGCAGGCCGCCCTGCTGCGCGTGCTCCAGGACAACGAGATCAAGCCCCTGGGCGGCAACGTGGCCCGCAAGGTGAACGTGCGCATCATTTCGGCCACCAACAAGGACCTGCGCCGGGCCATCCGCGAGGGCACCTTCCGCGAGGACCTGTTCTTCCGGCTCAACGTGCTGCCCGTGGTGGTGCCGCCCCTGCGGGACCGCCCCGAGGACGTGCCCTACCTGCTGGCGCACTTCATCCGCCGCGAGGCCGTGCTGCTGGGCCAGACGCCGCGCCCGGTGTCCCACGCGGCGATGGAGCTCCTGGCGGCCTACCCCTGGCCGGGCAACGTGCGCGAGATGGAAAACTTCGTGAAGCTCGTGCTGGTCACCGCCGAAGACGGCGAGATAGGCCCGGCGGACCTGCCCCAGCCCATCCTGGACGGCGCCCGCGAACGGCTGGCCGAGGCCCACGTCGAATTCCCGGCCTGCGTGGCCGCTCCCCTGCGCGACCCCTTCGCGGGCAAGGACTGGGACACCGTGGAACGCGAGTACGTCATGCACCTGCTGGAGCGCCACCGCTGGGTCATCAGCCGCGCGGCGCGCGAGGCGGGGCTCAAGCGCTCCACCTTCGACTCGCGCATGAAACGCCTGGGCATCAGCAAAACCCCGCCGCCAGCCTAGGGCCGCGCCCCGCGCACCCACGGCCCGGCCGCGCGCCCCAGGCGCAGGCCCGGGGGCTTCAGGCCCTCGGCGTCGGGGTCGGCCCCGGGGGGCGCGTCGGGCAGCAGGCGCGCGGCAAACTGCCCGGGCCGGGCCCGCTCGGCCCGGGCCAGCAGGTCCAGCTGCCCGGCCCACAGCTCCCCCGGGCGCGGGCCCATGAACAGCGCCAGGGTGGGCACCTGCACGCCGTCCAGGGCCAGCGGCGGCCCCGGGGCGGCCCCGGGCGCGGGCGGCAGATGGGCCAGCACCAGAAAATCCGGCGCCACGCTGCGCGCGGCCGCCAGCGCGGCAACCGCCGCCCCGCCGCCCTGGCCCCACAGCCCGGCCCGGCCCCCGTCCACTCCCGGCTGCGCCCGCAGGGTGCGCAGGGCCGCCAGGGCGTCGTCGGCCTGCTGCTGGGGCGACGCAGGGCCCCGGCCCTGCGCGCAGCCGCGGCCCTCGCAGGCCAGCACCGCCAGCCCGTGCAGGGCCAGGGCCTGGGCAAAGCCCAGCATGCGCTCCCGCCCCGCGCAGTCCGCGCAATGCACAAGCACCACCCCCGGCGCGGGGCCGCCCCCGGGCAGCCGCACCAGCGTCCCGGCCAGGGTGGCTCCCGGCGCGTCCACGGCCACCTCCACCTGCTCGAACACCACGCGCGTGCCGTACTGCATGGGCGGACGCTCCGGCAGCCACACCAGCTGGGCCGGGGTCAGGATCAGCTTGTCCCCGTAGCGGTCCTTCTTGGGCAGGATGGTCACCGAGCCCTCCACGGGCTCGGCCTGGTCGAAGGCCGGGCCGTAGGTGAAGACCATCTCGCCCCGGCGCGCCAGCTTGCGGTGCAGCCCGCTGGCCGAATCGTAGAGCACGAAGGCGCCGTGCGCCTCCCGGCCGTCGATGACGCTGACCACGCGGTCCCGGCCCACGGCGTAGTGGCCGAAATAGTCCTCGGGCACATAGGTGTCCGCCCCGCAGGCGTCCAGGGCGAAGGTGTCGGCGAAGGCGGCGAAGCCGTGCAGCCCGGTGACGTAGGTGGTGTCGCCGCGCTGGGTCGCGCTGGCCCGGGCCAGGGCCCGGGTGGGGTCCTCACGCGGGGCCGGGGGCTCCGGGGCCGGGGCGGAGGGCTGGAGCCAGGGCAGGGCCACGGCCTCGGCCCCGGCGGGCGCGGCGGCGGGCGGCGCGGCGGCGGGCGGCTCCGGGGGCGCGGCAGGAACGGCGGGCGCGGCCGCGGGCGGCGACGGGGATGCGGAAGGGGCGACGGGCGCGGCGGAAGGCACCGGCCGGGCCGCGGCAACGGCGGCCGGCGGCGAAGGGTTCTCGCGCGTCCGGGCCGCCAGGGGCCGGGGGATGGTCGGCCGCGCGGTCACGCGCTCCAGGCGCACGAGGTCCACGGTGTAGACGCGCGGCGCCGGGCGCGCCCCGGAATCCAGCCCCGCCGCCCACAGCCCGCCCAGGGCCAGGGCCGCATGCAGCAGCAGGGAAAGGATGACGCTGGCGACGCGCATTGCGCAGGGACCTCCACGCCGGGCACCCGCAGCCCCGGCGCGATGAGCATAGCACCTTCGCGCCCGCTGGGCCAATTCCCTTGCTTTCCGCTCGGTTTTCCGCCCCCGGCCCTGGTCAACGCCCCGGGCCTCGGCTAGAGTGCGCCCATGCCCGACAACGACCGCGACCCCGGCCCCACGCCCGCCCAGGCCCTGGATGCCTGCGTGGCCTACTACGAGGCCCACGCCGAACAATTCCAGGCCGAGACCACAGACCTGGACCTGGAGCACGTCTTCGCGCGCTTCCTGCCGCACATCCCGCCGGGCGGGGCAATCCTCGAAGCGGGCTGCGGCGCGGGGCGCGACGCCCGGCACATGGCCCTGCGCGGCTACCGGGTGGAGGCCTTCGACGCCTCCCCGGCCATGGTCCGCCTGGCCCGGGCCCACGCCGGGGTGCCCGTGCGCCTGCTGGATTTCGCGGCCATGGACTACCCGCCGCGCTTCCACGGCGTCTACGCCAACGCCTCGCTCCTGCACCTGCCCCCGGCGGCCCTGCCCGGGGTGCTCCAGGCCGTGGCCCGGGCCCTGGTGCCCGGGGGCGTGCTCTACGCCGGGCTCAAGCTTGGCCGGGGCCACTGGCTGCGCCGGGGCGCCCTGCCCTTCTGGGGCCACGACGAGGCGTCCCTGGCCGCGCTCCTGGCCCCGCCCTGCCCCCTGCGCCCCGTGGAGACCTGGACCACGCCCGACCTGCGCCCGGGGCGCGAGGGCCAGGCCTGGCTGCACTGCATCGCCCGCAAAGCCTGATTCCTTGCGGTCTATTCCACTGTTCCTTTGACGCGCAGCCCGGTTTGACGTTACCATCCCGCATGGTCGGCACACCCCGCCGCAACCGGAACCCGGGACCCGAGGCATGCATACCAATCCCAAGGCGAAAATCCTCACCATCGACGACGAGGACATCATCCGCGAAAGCATCGAGGCCTACCTGGAAGACAGCGGCTTCGCGGTGATCCACGCCGAAAACGGCCGCGTGGGGCTGGAAGTCTTCCGCCGCGAACGGCCCGACCTGGTGCTTGTGGACCTGCGCATGCCCGAGGTGGACGGGCTGGACGTGCTGGCCAAGGTCACCAGCGAGTCCCCGCTGACGCCCATCATCGTGGTTTCGGGCACCGGGGTGCTCCAGGACGCCATCGAGGCTCTGCGCCTGGGCGCGTGGGATTATGTGACCAAACCCGTGCAGGACATGGCCGTCCTGGAGCACGCGGTGACCAAGGCCCTGGAGCGGGCCGAGCTTCTGCGGCGCAAGGAGAGCTACAGCGAGGAGCTGGAACGCGAGGTCCGGCGGCGGACGGCGGAGCTGAGCCAGAGCAACGAGCGCCTGAACGAGGAGATCGCCGAGCGCCTGCTGGCCGAGGAGCGCATCCGCAGCTCCCTGCGCGAGAAGGAGGTGCTGCTCAAGGAAATCCACCACCGGGTCAAGAACAACCTGCAGATCATCTCCAGCCTGCTCTATCTCCAGTCGCAGCAGATCGACGAGGAACGGACCCGGGAGCTGTTCATGGAAAGCCGGGGCCGGGTGCGCTCCATGGCCCTGGTCCACGAGAAGCTCTACCAGTCCGAGGACCTGGCGCGCATCAACTACCGCGACTACCTGGCCAGCTTCACCCGCTCCATCATGCAGGCCTATCCCCAGCGCCAGCGCACCGTACGCCTGGACCTGCACCTCGACGATATCTGCCTGCCCGTGGACATGGCCATCCCGTGCAGCCTCATCGTCAACGAGCTGATGACCAACGCCCTGAAGTACGCCTTCGACGACGACAGCCCCGGCACCCTGACCCTGGCCCTGCGCCGGGCGGACGACGCCGTGGAGCTGGAGGTGCGCGACGACGGCCGGGGCTTCCCCGAGGGCTTCGACATCAGCGCCACCGACACGCTGGGCATGCAGCTGGTGATCAACCTGGTCCACCAGATTCGCGGCGCGCTGGACACCACCCTGTCCCCCGGCGCCCGCTTCACCATCCGCTTCACGCCTCCGGCCTAGCCCCTGCGGCGCGGCAGGCGGCGCACAGGCCGTCCACCCGGATCTCCACATGCCCCGCCGCCGCCCCGGGCGGCAGGGCCTGCTCCACGGCCAGGACGGCCTGGGGCAGGCAGCGCATGGCGTGGCAGCACAGGCAGTAGAAATGCCCGTGGGCCATCCCTGCGGGCGCGCCGCCCCCCGCGCAATAGCGAAAGGCCCGGTCCGGCCCCAGGGTGCGCAGGACGAGCCCGCGCTCGGCCAGCAGGTCCAGGGTCCGGTACAGGGTGGCGCGGTCCATGAACGCGGCCAGCCCGGAGCGCTCCCACAGCTCGGCGGGCGCCACGGCGCGGTCGGCGCCGAGCACCGCCGCCAGCACCTCGACGCGCTTGCGCGTTGCGCGCACCCCGGCGGCGCGCAGCAGCTGCGCCGCCCGGCTCACGCCCGCCTCCGGCCCGCCAGGCGCCGCCGCAGGGCGTCGGCGGCAAAGGCCGCCACGGCCACGGCGATGATGCTGGCCCCGGAGGTCAGGTCCAGGGCGTAGGACAGGGCCAGGCCCGCAGTGCAGAACAGCGCGGCCAGCGCCACCGAGCGGGCCATCATCCCGCCCAGGGAGCGCGACGCGGGCAAGGCCAGCCCGGGGGGGATGGTCAGCAGGGCCATGACCAGGATCAGCCCCACCACGCGGATGACCATGACCACCGAAGCCCCGACCAGGGCCAGCAGCAGGAAATGCAGCGCCAGCACCGGCACCCCGCGCACGGAGGCGAACTCGCGGTCGAAGGCCAGGGCCGTGAACTCCTTGTGGAAAAAGAGGGTCACGGCCACGATGGCCGCGTCCAGCCCGAGCATGAGCCACAGGTCCGCGCGCGGCACGGCCAGGATGCTGCCGAACAAAAAGCTCATCAGGTCGGCGTTGTAGCCGGGGGTCAGGTCGAGCAGGATGACGCCCGTGGCCATGCCCCCGGCCCACAGGGCGCCGATGAGCCGGTCGGCGCCGTCCAGGCTGCGCGCCGTGGCCGCCGCCACGGCCCCGCCCGCCGCCACGGAGAAGCCCACCGTGCACGGCAGCACGGGCCAGCCCAGGAAATAGGCCAGGCCCACCCCGCCGTAGGCCGCATGGGCCACGGCCCCGGCCAGGAACACCACGCGGTTGGCCACCACCAGGGTGCCGATGATCCCGCAGGCCACGCTGGCCAGCAGCCCGGCCCACAGGGCGTTTTGCATGAACTCGTAGGACAGGGCCTGGATCATGCCTCGCCTCCCGGGGCCGCGTCGCCCTGGCAGCCGGGGCAGCCGGGGCAGTCGGGCCCGCCGTGGCGCGGCACCACCCGGTGCGGCACCTCGCCGTGGGTGAATATCTCCACCGGGCAGGAGTGCCCGCCGCCGTACATCATGGTCAGCATGTCGCGGGTGACCTCCGGACGGCCGTGCAGGTGCACGGTGCGGTTGACGCAGATCACCGAGCGCACGCCCCCGGCCACGATGGACAGGTCGTGGCTGACGTAGAGGATGGTCATGTCCCGGTTCAGCTCGGCCAGCAGCTCCAGCAGCGAGCAGCGGCCCTGGGCGTCCACGCTGGCCGTGGGCTCGTCGAGGATGAGCATCTGCGGGTCGGCCACCAGGGCCCGGGCGATGTAGACCCGCTGGCGCTGGCCGCCCGAGAGGTCCGAGACCAGCCGGTCCCTGAGCTCCAGCATGCCCGTGCGCTCCAGGGCGGCCTCGGCCCGGGCGCGCTCGGCCGGGGTGAAACGCGGGCCGCGCCCCGTGGCACCCAGCAGGCCCATGAGCGCCACGTCGAGCACCGTCACCGGCAGCTGGCGGGCCATGCCCGTGGACTGCGGCATGTAGCCGATGCGCCGCGCAGCCCCGCGCGGGGGCCCGCCGAACACGCGCACCACGCCCCGCCCCGGGGCCAGCACGCCCAGGATCAGCTTGAGCAGCGTGGACTTGCCCCCGCCGTTGGGCCCGAGCACGGCCACATAGTCCCCGGCGGCGATGGAGAAGTTCAGGTCGCGCAGGACCTCGGGGCCGGGGCCGTAGGCAAAGCCCACGCCCCGGAACTCGACCACCGGGACCGGCGCGCCGGGCGCGGCCTTGCCGAGCTGCACCACCTCAGTTCCCTCCGCGCATGGCCCGGGCCATGCGCTCCGCCACGGCGCGCAGGTTGACGGCCCAGTCGCGGGCCAGCGGGTCGGCCTCCACCAGCGAGCCGCCCAGCTCCTGGGCCACCACCCCCGCGGAGCGCCGGGAGAACTGCGGCGAGACGAAGACGGCCCGGACCCCGTGCTCGCGGGCCTCGGCCACCAGCCTGACCATCGTCCTTGGGCCGGGCTCGCTGCCCCGGCCCTCCACGGGCATCTGCACCAGCCCGAACTCCCGGGCGAAATAGCCCCAGGAGGGATGGAAAACCATGAAGCGCCGCTCGTCCAGCCCCGCGAACAGGGCGGCGATGTCGTCATGCACGGCGCGGGCCTCGGCCACGGCGGCCTCGCAGCCCGCGGCATAGGCCCCGGCGTTGGCCGGGTCGGCCTGGGCCAGGGCGTCGCGGGTGTTGGCGGCCATGACCTGCATCAGCTCCGGCGCCAGCCAGATGTGGGGGTCGGGCAGGCCCGCGTGGTCATGGTCGTGGTGGTGGCCCTCGGCGGCGTGGTCGTGGCCGTGATCCTCGCCCTCGTGGTGGTGGTGCTCATGGACGGGCATGGGCAGCTTGGCGATGCCCGCGTCCATGGCCGCCACGCGCAGGCCGGGGTTGGCCGCCAGGAATCGCGGCAGCCACACGGTCTCGAACTCCATGCCCAGGCCGAGGTAGAGGTCGGCGGCGTCCACCTCGGCCATCTGCTTCGGGCGCGGCTCGAAGGTATGCGGGTCGGCCCCCGGTGGCACCATGACCGTGACCCGGGCCAGGGGCCCGGCCACACGCTCCACCAGCCAGGCCTGGGGTTCCACGGTGACCAGCACGCGCAGCGGCCCGCCCTGGGCGGCGAAGCCGGGCGCAGCCCCGGAGGCCAGGGCCAAGACCAGGGCAGCCAGCAGCACGAAAAGCATCTTTTTCGTCATGACGAACTCCTTGGGGATTACAGTCCCGAGGCCCTCTTTTGCAACCGAGTCGCATTTCATGTCAAGGGTGGGAAAAACCGGCTCCATGCCCCGGCCAGGAAACGCGCCGGAGGGGCGCGGGACCGGGGCCGCGCGCGTCAGCCTCTGGGACGCAGGTCCGCGCCGCGCGCATCCCCCGCCCCTGGCCTTCGCCCCCGGCGCGCGGCCTTCGAGCCGCCTGCCCGGGGTTGTAGCAAGGGATGGGCAGTTCCGCCCCCCCCGGCGCGCAGGGGTCGCCATGTGGCTGTCAACCTCTGCGGGCACAGAAGCACCGTCCATCGTGCCCTACGGCCCGTACCGCGCCGATGTCAGCCCCTGCGGGCACGGAAGCACCGCGCCGCCCGGCGCGCGGAGCGGGGCGGAAAGCCGCGCCACATCAGCCAAGAGCCGCCTGCGGCCCCGTAGGCGGCCTGGCAGCACAAGCGGCGCCTGGACATCCACACCGGAGGGCTGCCGGATGTGCTGGAAAACGTCGGCCCCACGGGGTCGGTCGATCCCGTGGGGCCGAAGGTTCCGCCCTGAACATGTTCCCGCTGTCCCCGGACAGGCGCGTTACCCTTTCCGCCGGTTGCACACGGATCGCTTCAAGACGCCGGGCCGGAGCCACACGGCGCCAGGGCGGATGGCGTCCGCAAGCAGCCGGGCCCGAGGCGCCGCGCCGAAACAGCGCGCCCCCCGGCCGAAGGGCGGAAGGCATGCACCCGTGACCAGGGCGGCGCGGGCCGTGCCCGCTCCCCCGGCGCGCGGCTCAGGGCTCGTGCTCCACGGCGATGTCCACATAGTCGCTGACCCCGGTGCAGGGGTTGACGATGGCTTGCAGCCGCCAGAAGGGTCGCCCGGCCTTGCGCGCGAAGAGCAGGTCGCCC
>NZ_JALNWM010000133.1 GCF_023230885.1 Desulfocurvus sp.
AAACCGGAAAAGCATATCCGGCTCATGGGGAAGTGTACGCTGGCCCCGGCCCGGGCCAGCATGGGGCCGCCCAGGCCCCCGATCTCCAGCGCAGGGCGCTGGCGCAGCAGCTCGGCGGCCAGCTAGGCCGGAGCGTAGAAGCAGCGCTTGGGCGAGCTGACCTTTCCGGCCTTTTTCAGCCCGTCGATGGCCTTGGACACGTCCTTGGAGTCCGCGCCCAGGGCCTTGGCGATGTCGCCGGGGCGCAGGGGCTTGCCCGCCTCTTCCAGAACCTTGAAAACCTGATCCTGCATCGTTGTACTCCTTGCGGCTTGTGTATATTCTCTTATCAGGAATTATTCCTGATTGAGGTGGCGTTGTCAAGCCCGGGCCGCCCGGCGCATTCCCGGAACCGGGATTGCCCCCTCCGCCCGGCGGGTGTAGAATTGGCCGCAGGGGTATTTTCAAACCGTTTGGAGGAAGTGGAATGGACGATCTGATGCCGGTGGCGGAGCTGAGCCGCTACCAGGAAATGGCTGTGACCTGGCTTGCGGCCTATGGCGCGCAGCTTGTGCTGGCGCTGCTCATCGTCGTGGTCGGGCTGTGGATCGGGCGGCGTGTGCGCAGCCTGGTGCGGGCCGCCCTGGGCCACCGCAAGGTGGACCCGCTGCTGGTTCAGTTCCTGGGCAACCTGGTCTACTGGGCCCTGGCCGTGGCCGTGTTCCTGGCGGCCGTCAGCCGCATCGGGGTGGACACGACCTCCTTCCTGGCCGTGGTCGGCTCCCTGGGCCTGGCCATCGGCCTGGCCATGAAGGACAACCTCTCCAACGTGTCCTCGGGCGTGATGCTCATCCTGCTGCGGCCCTTCACCCTGGGCGACTACATCGAGGTCGCCGGGGTCCAGGGCACGGTGCAGGCCATCTCGCTGACCACCACCGTGCTCGTCACTCCCGACAACCAGCGCATCCTGGTGCCCAACACCAAGATCACCGGCGAGATCATCCGCAACGTCACGGCCAACGACACCCGGCGCATCGACCTTGTCGTGGGCATCGGCTACGGCGACGACGCGGCCCGGGCCAAGGCCGTGGTCGCCGAGGTGCTGGCCGCCGAACCGCGCGTGCTCGCCGAGCCCGCGCCGCAGATCGCCGTGGCCGAGCTGGCCGACTCCAGCGTGAACCTGGTGGTCCGCCCCTGGGTGCGCACCGACGAGTACTGGCCCACGCGCTTCGACCTGACGGAGAAGCTCAAGACCGCCCTGGACGCCGCGGGCATTTCCATCCCCTTCCCCCAGCGCGAGGTGCACGTCGTTTCGCGCGACAACTAGGCCCGCCCGGCGGGCGCAAAGCGGGACGCCCCCGCCCCTCCGGCCGGAGGGGCGGGGGCGTCCCGCTTTTGGGGGGCCATGCCCGGCCTATGCCCCGTCGGCGGGCTCCCCGGCGGGCAGCAGGACGTGGAAGACGTTGCCCTCCGGCACGGCCTCGTGCCAGGTGCGCCCGCCGTGCAGCTCCACGATCTGGCGCACGAAGAACAGCCCGTGCCCCGTTCCGTCGGCCAGGTTGTCGCCGACGCGATATCCGGCCTCGAAGACCCGGGCCCCGTCCTGCTCGCCCAGGGGCTCGCCGGTGCTGAACACGCGAAACTCAACGGCGTCGCGCCCGCCGGTGCGCCGCCCCCGGCGCCCCAGGCCCCCCGGCACGGCGCGCGCCGAGCAGGCCACGGCCCGGGGGCCGTCGCCCGGGGGCGGTGTCGTGTATTTCAGGGCGTTGGAGAACAGGTTGGAAAAGACCTGGGCGATGAGCCCCACGTCCACCGACAGGGTCATGGCCGGATCGTCGGCCAGCTCCGGGCAGGGTGCCACGGCGATGCCGCGCTCGCGAAAGCGCGGCAGGAACTGGTGCAGCTGCGGGGCGATGATCTGGCTTGGCACATGGCACGGGCGGCGCTCCAGCACATAGCGGCCCTTTTCGAAATGGCTCTGGCGCAGCAGGGTTTCCAGGTACAGGCTGGTCTGCTCGTAGTGGCGCGAGATCTCGTCGTACTGGTCGTGCAGGGCCTGGTGCAGGGCCAGGATTTCGCGGCGCGATTCCGACGAGGGCGCGGCGTGGCGCCCGGGCACCTCGCCGAGCTGGTCGATGGTCCGCTTCAGGCGGTTGAAGAACAGCTTGAAGTACATGTTGGGCACGATGACGTTGTGCCCGATGTCCTTGGCCAGGTTGCGGATGAAGCGCAGCTGGCGGCGGTTGGCGTCCTGCACGATGCGGTTGTGCATCTGGAAGCCGATGCGGTTGGCGTATTTCTCCCAGAACAGGCTGTCGCCTTCGGCCAGCCGCTCGGCGGGGAACAGCTCCAGGCAGCCGATGACCCCGCCGGGCGGGTCGAAGGGCAGCTGCTGGACGTGGTCGGCGTTGGCGCGGATGGGGAAGTAGAGATGCCCCGCCCCCCGGGCCGGGCGGTCGGGCACCCGGACCCCGTCGGCCAGCGCCCGGCGGGGCGCCAGCGTGCCCGGGCCGCTGGCGCGCGCGCAGCGCAGGTCCAGGTCGCGCGTCACCAGATACAGGGCGCAGTCCAGGCCGAACAGCTCCCGGGGCACCAGGGTGCAGACGTGGAGGAAGTCCTCCTCGGCGTCGAACTCCTGCACCAGGTCGAAGAAGATGTTCAGGGCGCCGCTGCGGGCCTCGTCGAAGGCGTAGCGCTCATAGTCCCCGGCCTTGTCGCGGATGCGCCGGGCAACGGCCCTGGCCCCGGCGGACGGCGGGTCCTGGGCGCAGTCGTGTCTGGGGCCGGGCTTCATCGGCGTCCACGCTCCATGCTCGGGGTTGGGCCGGGCCTATTCCTGGGCGGCCTTGCGCCGCGCGGCCGCCGTGGCCACCAGGGCCTCCGTCTGGCGGATGACGATCCGCCGCTCGCGCTGCGCGTCGACCTCGAAGGCCACGATGCCGTCTTCGGCCAGGGTGGACAGCACGGCCTCGACGCTTTCCTTGGCCACGTTGAAGGCCGCCGTCAGCGAGGCCAGGGTGTCCAGGTAGTTCAGGTCCGTCGCGCCGTGGCGGGCCATGAGGGCCAGGGTCTGGCACACGCCGAGGAACAGGTTGGGCACATGCAGCGACCGGACCGTGGCGGTCTTCAGCCGGTGGACCAGCACCGTGACCAGCGAGTTGATCATGGGCGGCGATTGGCGGATGTAGTCCTCGAAGGCGTGGCGCTGGATTTCCACCACCTTGGACTCCTCCAGGGCCACGGCCGTCGCCGTGCGCCGCTCGTCGCCCAGCAGGATGGCCATCTCGCCGAACATGGACACCGGCGAGAGTATGGCCAGGACCTTTTTGCGGCCCTCGACCATTTTGGATATCTCCACGCGGCCCTCCTGGAGCAGGTAGGCCGTGTCCCCCCGGGAGCCTTCGCCGAATATCACGGAATATTTAAGGAAATTCTTTACGAGAAAGGCATTCCTGTGCAGACCCATGACGCCCCCCCTTGGCCTGGCCCCGGCCGGGCCAGGTACCTGTCCGATATGTAGCCCTTTTCCGCCGGGGCCACAACCGCCGGGGCCGCAACCGCGCGGCGGGCGGCCCTTGTGCGTGCCGGGCCCGCGGGTTGTTTCGGCCGGGGCCGTGGTTTCGGCGGGAGGGGGGCCGGGCGTTCGGGGGCGGCGCCGATCTGGCGGCGGGCGCCGGGGCGGGCCCGCCCCACGCCTTGGCCCACGGGGCGGCCCGGGGACGGCAGGGACGCGAATCCGCAGGGTTCCCCGCGTTCTCGTGCAACGGCGGGGCGTGGCCGGGCGCAAGGGGGTGCCACAGGCGCAAAGGCCGGGGGGCGTGCTACAGGCGCGTCATGGCGCCTTCGCTGGCGAAGAAGACATCCGCCGGGGCGAAGGTGCGGCGCGGCTCGTCCTCGTCCTCGCCGGGGCCCTCGGGCACAAGCTTCATGCGGTAGCCGAAGGTGATGTACAGCTCGCCCGCATTGGGCAGGGCGTCGGGGCGCAGGGTGAACTCGAAGGGCACGCCGAGGCCCGGGGCCAGGGGGCCGGGCTCGGCCACGCGCAGGTCCTGGGCGATGACCGTGCCCCGGGCGTCGCACAGGTAGGCCGCCAGCCAGAGATCGTCGATCCAGTGCACCGAGGAGGGCAGGGCGCCCGTGTCGGGCACGGCCTTGCCGCGCACGGCGAACTGGTCGCCCAGGGGCGCGATGCGGTAGTCGAAGCGCCAGAACTTCATGGCCAGGGACCGGTCGGCCTCCAGCTCCCAGGCGTTGCGCTCCAGGTGGCGCACGCTGGTCTGCGAGCAGGCCGTCAGCAGCAGCGCGGCCAGGGCGGCCACCAGGGCCGGAAGGAGGATGCGGCGGGGCATGGCGGTTGTCCTGCGGGCAGAAGTCACGGGGTCAGCCTGGGGGAACCTTGCACCATCATCTCGGCCAGCGTCAAGTTGACCCGGGGCAGGGCGCGCAGCCGGGCCCCCAGCAGGTCCATCTCAATGCGCGCCAGGTCGCGGTACAGGGGGGTGCGGTCCAGGGGCGCGGGGGCCGCGCCGGCTTCCGCAGGCGCGGGAAAGCGGTGGCAACCCGGGTATGCCTGGGGCACCCCGTCGCGCCCGGCCAGGACGTGCGGCACGCCATGCAGGCGGCAGATCATCAGCCGGTGCGCGTACATGCCGCACAGCCCGTCGTCGTTCACCGGGCACATCACGGCGGGGCGCTCCCCGCGCAGCAGGGCTTCCTGCGTCTGGCGCACGCAGGCCCGGGCGCGGTCCATGTACTCCTCGCGCCGGGGCGCGGGCAGGGCCTCCAGGCCCTTGAAGAAATATAGCCATTCCGCATAGGTATGATGCTGGAAATAGCTTGTGCAGCAGTTGTCGGCGCAGCCGGAGCAGGTGAAGCCCGTGCCCCGGGCCGCGGCCTCGTAGCCCTGGCCCATGCGCGCGTACAGCGCCTCCAGGCGGCGGAAGATGGCGGTCCGGGTGCTTTTCACGTCAGGATCCCCGTGCTCCGGAGCCACTGGGCGATGGCCCCGGCGCAGTCTTCGGGCGTCAGGGCTCCGGAGTCCACCGTCAGGTCGGCGGTGGCCTCGTAGAGCGCCTGGCGCTCGTGATACAGGTCGGCCACGGTCTGCCCCGGGCCGATGGCCAGCCCCCGGCCCTTGCCCTCGCCCACGCGCCGGGTCACGATGTCCAGGTCGGCGTGCAGGTGGACCACCGGCCCCAGCTCGTGCAGCCGGGCCACGGCAGCCGGGCCGTAGACCACGCTGCCCCCAGTGGAAACAACGCAGCGCTTGAGCCGCAGGGCGGCGACGATGCGCTCCTCCGCCTTGATGAACGCCTCGCGCCCCAGGCCGTCGAACACGTCCTGCAACGGGCGGCCCAGGTCGGCCTCGATGACGTGGTCCGTGTCCAGGTGCGCCCAGCCCAGAAGCCGCGCCAGGGCCCGGCCCACGGTGGACTTGCCTGCCCCGGCCATGCCGATGAGCGTCACGCAGGGAAGGTCGGTGCTTTGTTTTGTCAGCTCGGCCATGCGTTCCTTCCGTGGCTCGGCCACGCGTCCCTTCCGTCGCCGTCGCGCGGGCGTGGCGGATCGTCCACCCGGGCGGCCTCCGGGCCGCTGCGGGGCCCGCGCCCGCTTCGGCGTTGTACGCTTTTGCCCGCCGCGGGTAAAGCCGCTTGGCGCCCCCGCGGCCCCTCGCCCGGCCGGGGGGCGGCCCTGCCGCCCGACCGGGAGCGGGCTTCCAAACCCCCGGTCCCTGGGCTATGCTTTGCCCATGCAACCGCGAATCTCCCCCCGCGAGGCGGCGGCCATGCTGACCCTGGCCCTGCAAGGCGGCCTGGCCGGACCCGAAGACACCGCCCTGATCCTCCACGACCTCGACCGGCTGGACGCCCGCGCCCGCGAAGCCCTGGCCGCCTTCCCCCCCGGAACCCTGCACGCCGTGGCCGTCAAGGCCAACCCCCTGCCGCCCCTGCTGCGCCGCCTGGCGGACCTGGACCCGGCCCTGGGCGCCGAGGTGGCCTCCCTGCCCGAGCTGGAGCTGGCCCTGGACGCCGGGCTGCCGCCCGGGCGCATCGTCTTCGACTCGCCCGCCAAGACCCACGGCGAGCTTCGCCGCGCCCTGGCCCTGGGCGTCCACCTCAACGCCGACAACTTCCAGGAACTGGAGCGCATCGCCGCCATCGTCGCCGAAACTGGCCCGCCGCAGGGCCCCGTGGGGCTGCGCGTCAACCCCCAGGTCGGCGCGGGCGCCATCGCCGCGACCTCCGTGGCCAACGCCTTCTCCAAGTTCGGCCTGCCCCTGGACCAGTGCCGCGACGCCATCGTCGCCGCCTTCGCCGCCCACCCCTGGCTCACCGCCCTGCACTGCCACGTCGGCTCCCAGGGCTGCCCCCCGGGCCAGTTCGTGGCCGCCGCCCGGGCCGTCTGCCACCTGGCCCGCGCCATCCGCGCCGCCGGGGGCGCCGTGGCCGCCATCGACATCGGCGGCGGCCTGCCCGCGACCTACCGCGCCGACGACCCCAAGCCCTCCCTGGCCGACTACGCCGCCACCCTGCGCCGCGGCTGCCCGGAGCTCTTCGCCGGACCCCACCGCCTGATCACCGAATTCGGCCGCGCCATCCACGCCGGAGCCGCCTTCGCCGCCGCCCGTGTGGAATACGTCAAGGAATACGGCGGCGTCCGCTGCGCCGTGACCCACCTGGGCGCCGACATGTTCCTGCGCCCCTGCTACAACCCCGCCGACTGGCACCACGACACCGCCGCCGCCGGGCCCGACGGCGCCCTCAAGTCCGGCCCCGCCGTGGCCCAGGCCATCGCCGGGCCCCTGTGCTTCCAGGGCGATTTCCCCGTCCGCCAGGCGCCCCTGCCCGCCCTGGACCCCGGCGACTGGGTGCTGTTCCTCGACGCGGGCGCCTATACCCTGTCCATGTGGTCGCGCTACAACTCCCGGCCCATGCCCGCCGTCCTTGGCGTTTGCGCGGGGCGGGCGCAATGCCTCAAGCCCCGCGAAACCAGCGCCGATGTGCTGCGCTTCTGGCACGGGGCCTGAGGTCGGGACGCAGGGGCCGGGGCGGGGGCAGGCTGGGCGGGGGTTGGGCGAAGGTTGGCGAAGGTTGGCGAAGGTTGGCGAAGGTTGGCGAAGGTTGGGCGAAGGTTGGCGAAGGTTGGGCGAAGGCGGGGGGCTCCGCCCCCCGGGCCCCCGGCAGGGGGCTCCGCCCCCTGCACCCCCGCCAGGGGCCAACGGCCCCTGGACCCCGCATGCCGCCCCAGGGCCGCGCGGCGAAGCGCCGCGCGGCCCTGGGGCGGGGGGATGTTCCGTGGGGGATGCGATGGGCCGGATTTCCTGGTGGAAATCCGGCCCGGTGGTTTCTGGGGTGTTCTTCGGGGGGCCTTGGGGCGGCAGGGGGGCCTTGCCCGGCCCGCTTGGGCGCCTATTGCTCCAGTTGCTGGATGCCGTCGAGCAGCCACATGCCGTTTGCAATGTCGTCCTGGCGGCGGAAATGCCACACCTCGCGGACCTGGTCGGTGCCGCCACCCCGGCTCTCGCGCAGCAGGGCGTCGAAGTAGACGGTGGCCAGGGTCGCGGGGCCCTCGGCACGCGCTTCGAGCAGGCGGGCGTCGACCATGAGCACCTCGGTACGCGAGGGGCCGGGGTCGGCCTGGGCCTGGGCGCTGATCTCCGAGAACACGGCGTCGGTGGTGAACTGGCGGATGTCGGCCAGGTCGCGCGCGTCCCACGAGGCCTGAAGCCTGCCATAGGCGGCCTTCGCCCCCTGAAGGAAATCGGCCTCGTCGAAGCCCGGAGGCGTGCTGACCTCGGGGCGCGCGTCGGGGCCGCCCCCCAGCCCGCCCCAGGCGGCGCCGGAGCCCGCGTCGCGGGTCATGAAGGGCCCGGGGCCCGCTCCGCCGTGGCCCATGCCCGCCCCGGCGGGCTGCGCCACGGGCCTGCGCCCGCGCAGCAGGCGGAACAACAGGAACAGCACGCCGCCGATGAGCAGGATGTCGAGCATGCCGCCCCCGGCGAAAGGCTGGCCGAAGAACAGCGAGCCGAGCAGGGTGCCCGCCAGCAGGCCGCCAAGCATCCCGCCCATGGCGCCCATGCCCGGGCGGGCGGGGCTGGCCATCTGCTGCTGCCCGGTCTGGCGCTGGGGCGCGGCGGGCTTGGAGTAGTTCTGGTTGAAGGAGCGGCTGCCGCCGAACGACTTGCCGCCGCCGAAGCGCGCGGCGTCGGCGGGGCTCGGGTCCACGGCGCATACGGCCAGGGCCAGCAGGGCAACTGCAAAAATTTGCACAATGATTTTCATCGGTTCTCCACGGTTTCAGGGAAACGGAAGAATAGCCGTACAGTGCCCGCGCGGTGGAGTCAAGAAAAGTCGGCACGGGCGGCTTGCCAAGGGCCGGGGCTTGTGCGACCCTGCCCCTCCCGCCGCGGCCCCGTCCGCGCCGGGCACCCATCAATGCAGAAAAACGCAAGGAGATCCCATGCTGACGTGTACCGCCAAGCACATCCTGGTGCCCACGGAAGAGGCCTGCCTGGAACTGAAGCGCCGGATCGAGGCCGGCGAGGAGTTCGAGGCCCTGGCCCGCGAGCATTCCAAGTGCCCCTCGGGCCGCCAGGGCGGCGACCTGGGCACCTTCCGCCCCGGGATGATGGTCGAACCCTTCGACAAGGTCTGCTTCACCGAGGAGGTCGGCAAGGTCCACGGCCCGGTGCGCACCCAGTTCGGGTTCCACCTGATCCTCATCGCCAGCCGCGAGGGCAAGGCCGAATAGCCGCGGCCCCCGCGCCCGCGCCGACAAGAGGCCCCCGCCGGATATCCTCCGGCGGGGGCCTTGGTTTTCAGGGCGCGCCCCGGCTACTTGTAGCCGCGCATCGTGTCGATGTAGTCGGGCAGGGCCAGGGATATTTCCGGAATGTAGGTGATCAGCACCAGGAAGACCAGCAGCACCAGCAGCCAGGGCAGCGCCGCGCGCAGCACCCAGGTCAGGGGTTTGCCGGTGATGCCGGATGTCACGAACAGGTTCAGCCCCACGGGCGGGGTGATCATGCCGATTTCCATGTTCACGACCATGATGATGCCCAGGTGGGTGCCGTCTATGCCGAGCTGCTGCGAGATGGGGAACAGGATGGGCGCCATGATCAGCAGGATGGCCGACGGCTCCATGAAGTTGCCCGCGATGAGCAGCAGGACGTTGACCACGATGAGGAACCCCCAGGAGGGCAGGTTCCAGTTCACGATGAGCTCCGCGATGTGGTGCGGGATGCGCTCGGTGGTCAGCACATGGGCGAAGAGCAT
>NZ_JALNWM010000134.1 GCF_023230885.1 Desulfocurvus sp.
ATAGGCTTGTCCAGGGCATGGATATCCCCTTCAATGCGCGTCAGTTCGCTGCGGACGCTATCCGCCTTGCGTTCCATTTCCGTTTTCAGCCGCACCAAGTCTTTTATAGTATCGTCTTTCAGCATCTTTGGATGCTACACGACTAAAGACAAAAATCCAGGTCCCGCGTTGTACGTTTGATACATAATACCGCTTTTGGCGCCAGAAAAAGTCTCCCCCGCCCCCCTCTCTCGCCGCCGTTGCCTGCCCTGCGCCCCGCCTGCCGCCGGGTTACTGCGCCGCCACGGCCACCACCACCGCCCGCACGGGGCCGTGGACGCCCTTGACGACGACCATTTCGATGTCGCCGGTGGAGCTGGGGCCGGTGATGGCGTGCAGGGCCGAGGGCGGGCGGCCCTGGACGTCGGCCAGGGAGCGCAGGAGGGGCGCGAGGTTGGCGATGCCGGGCACGGTGCGTCCGGGGGGCACCACGGCGAGGTGGGTCTCGGGCAGCAGGGAGGTGCTGCGCGGGGTGTCGGCCCCGGCGGCCACGAGGATGGACCCGGACTCGGCCAGCAGGCCCAGGGCGGAGGTGATGCCGATATCGGCGCGGGCGAGGTCGCGTATGGATTCCTCGCGGGCGGGGATGACCTCTATGCCCCGGGCGGCGCACAGGGCGGGCAGGTCCAGGGGCGCGAGGTCGGGATGGTTCCAGAACGTGGCGCTGCGCACGTCCAGTTCGCGCAGCAGGTCGGCCACGGCGGCGCGGGCCTGGGCCCAGTCGGCCACGGGCAGCAGGCGCACGCCGCAGCGGGCGCAGGCGGCGGCCAGGGCCTGGGGGTCGGCAGGCCCGAAGGCGGCGTCGGCCCCCGGCCGGGGCGCCGGGCCGGGGTCGGGGCAGTCGGTGAGTGCCAGGCGCAGGGCCATGAGGATTTCGCTGCGGGCGTCAGCCATTGGAATCCTCCAGAGAGCGCCGCAGGGCGGGCCAGCGGGCGGAGAAGGGCCTGCGCAGGCGCGGGGGGCGGCGGCTGCGGGCCCACAGGGTGATGGCCGTGCCCACGCCGGGCATGCGCCGGGCCAGGAGCAGGCCCGGGTCCAGGACGCGGGCGGCGGCGGCGGCGGCGCGCCACAGCCCCGGGCGCGTTGCCAGCCGGGCGAAGGCGGCGGCGGCGCGGGGACCCAGGGGTGCCAGGCCGGCGGTTTCCGGGGCGTTTGCCGCTCGGCGGCGCAGCTCCAGGAGCAGGGTCGGGTGGTCGATGCGCACGGGGCAGACCGAGGCGCAGGCGCCGCAGGTGGTGCAGGCGAAGGGCAGCTCGGCCAGGGTGGCGGCCTCGGGGGCGCCCTGGGCGCGGGCCAGCAGCGGCGCCAGCAGCGAGCCCATGGGCCCGCAATAGGCCGAGCCGTAGCTGTGTCCGCCCACATGGGCGTAGACCGGGCAGACATTGATGCACGCGCCGCAGCGCACGCAGGCCAACACGTCACGCATGGCGGGATCGGCCACCAGGGCCGAGCGGCCGTTGTCCAGGAGCACGAGGTGGAAGACGCGGGCGCCGTCGGCCTCGCCCGGGCGGCGCGGGCCGGAAAGGATCGAGGTGTACGAGGACAGGGTCTGCCCGGTGCAACTGCGCGGCAGCACGGCCAGCAGGGCGGCCATGTCGTCCAGCGTGGCCACGACCTTCTCGATGCTCATCACCGCCACATGCACGCGCGGCAGTGTGGTGCTCATGCGGATGTTGCCCTCGTTCTCCACGAGGACGACGCTGCCTGTTTCGGCCACGGCCATGTTGGCACCGGTGATGCCCATATCCGCGGCGAGGAAGCGTGCGCGCAGGGCCCGGCGGGCCATGAGGGTCAACTCGGGGATGTCGTCGGACAGGGGCTCGCCCAGGTGCTTGTGGAACAGCTCGGAGACCTCGCGGCGGTTCTTGTGCATGGCCGGGGCCACGATATGCGAGGGTTTTTCGTCCGCGAGCTGGACTATCCATTCGCCCAGGTCCGTCTCCACCGCCTCCACGCCCCGGGCGGCCAGGGCGGCGTTGAGGCCGGTCTCCTCGGTGACCATGGACTTGCCCTTGACGGCCAGGCGCACGCCTTCGGCGGCGGCGATGCGCGCCACGATCTCGTTGGCCTCGGCGCCGGTGCGCGCCCAGTGGACATGGCCGCCCGCAGCCACCACGTTGTGCTCCAGGCGCTCCAGGAGCACGGGCAGGGAGCGCAGGCAGCGGCGGCGGACCTCGGCGGCGCGGTGGCGCAGGGCTTCGAATTCGGCCGGGGCAAGCAGGGCCAGCCCCCGGGCGCGGTTGCCGCGAAACACGGCCACGGCGCTCTTCAGGGTGGCGCGCAGGCGCCGGTCGGCCAGGGCGGCGGCGGCGGCGGCACGAAAGGGCGTGGAGCCGGTCATGGGGCCTCCGAGGCCAGGATCTGGGCGATGTGCAGGGCGGGCAGGGCCAGGCCGCGCCGTTGCAGCCCGCCGCGCAGGTGCAGCAGGCAGCTCGGCTCGGCGGCGGTCAGGGCCGTGGGCGCGGCGGCCAGCAGGGCGGCGAGCTTGTCGTCCAGCAGGGCGGCGGACACGTCCTCGAACTGCACGGCGAACGGCCCGCCGAAGCCGCAGCACTGGTCGGCGTCCTCGACCTCGGCCAGGGTCAGTCCGTCCACGGCGCGCAACAGGGCCAGCGGCTCGGCGCGCACGCCCAGGGCCCGGCCCACCTGGCAGGAATCGTGGTAGGCCACGCGGCCCGCGAAGCGGGCGCCCAGATCGGTGACACCCATGCGCCGGACCAGGAATTCGGTCAGTTCGAAGGTCCTTTGGCCCAGGGCCAGGGCCGAGGCGTGGGCGCCGGGGTCGTCGGCCAGCAGGGCGGGGTAGACCGCGCGGACCATATGCACGCACGAGCCCGAGGGCGCGACCACGGCCTCGGCGTCGGCGAACAGGTGCAGGAAACGCAAGGCCAGGGCGCGGGCCTGGTCGCCGTGGCCGGACTTGTACAACGGCTGGCCGCAGCATGTCTGGCCCCGGGGGCAGTCCACCCGGGCCCCCGCGCGGGCCAGGACGCGCGCGGCGGCCTCGCCCGCCTCGGGCATGAACTGGTCCACAAGGCAGGGGATGAAAAGATGCACATGTGTCATTGGCGCTCCAAGGCCCGCGAGTATGAACTCTTTGCGACTCAAGTCAACGCCCGGCGCGGGGCTCCGGGGCGGCGCGGCGCGGCAGGAGGCCGACAAAAAAGCCTTGCCCGCCAGCGGCGTCACGCAATCGTCACCCCGCCTTCACGGAAAATATGCCGCCGTGGACTACGGGATTGGCTGGCCGCAGGGCCGCCACCGCCACCCCCGAGGAGCCCCCATGACCCTGAAAATGAAGCTTGTGACCTTCAGCCTGCTGCTGTGCCTGGTGCCCGTGGCCGCGGTGGGCGCCTTCAGCGTGCACATGGCCGCGCGCGCCCTGGACGAGGCATCGCGCCAGCGGCTGACCTCGGTGCGCGACGCGCGGCTGCACGAGCTGGAGGCGCTGCTCGCGCGCTTTACACACGAGGCGACGCTCTACGCCGGGGTCAAGGAGGTCTACAACGCCCTGGGCATGCTGCGCGACCACGCCTGGGGCACGGCCCGGGCCGGGGTGCGCATGGACGTGGCCGATCCGGCCTTCGTGGATCTGCTGGGGTATGTGGGCGGGGCGTTCGCGCCCTTCGTGGAGGTGCTGGGCTTCGAGGACGCGCTGCTCATCGGCGATGACGGCCGGGTCTATTACAGTCACGCCCGGGGCCGCGACCTGGGCGAGGACGTGAAGGAGGGCGCCCTGCTGGCCGGCTCGAACCTGGCCCGGGCCTGGAGCGAGGCCCTGGCCGGGCGCACGGTACTGGTGGACGCCGCGCCCTACCCGGCCCTGGACGGCCGCCCGGCCATGTTCGTGGCCGCGCCCGTACGCTCGCACATCGGCGAGATCCAGGGCGCGGCGGTGCTGCGCCTGCCCCTTGGAGCCATCGACGCGGTCATGGCCGCCGGGGCCGAGGGCATGGGCGCCAGCGGCGAGAGCTATCTCGTGGGCCGGGACGGGCTGATGCGCTCGGCCTCGCGCCTGGATCCCGGAAACCGCACCGTGGCCGCCAGCTTCGCCGCCCCGGACCGGGGCCGCGTGGACACCGAGGCCGTGCGCCAAGCCCTGGCGGGCGAAGCCGACACGCGGATAATCGACGGCTACCTGGGCCGCCCGGTGCTCTCGGCTTTCGCGCCCCTGGAGGCCGGGGGCCTGGGCTGGGCCGTGGTGGCCGAGATGGGCACGGACGAGGCCTTCGCGCCGGTGCGCGCCCTGCGCTGGGCGGCGGTGGCGGCGGGGTTGGCCGTCTCGCTGCTGGCGGGGGCGGGCTCGCTGCTGTTCGTGCGCGTGGAGATCCTGCGGCCCCTGGAGGCCGTGCGCCGGTTCCTGGCCCGCGTGGGCGACGGGGACTTCGACGCCGCCCTGCGCGGGCGCTTCCGGGCCGAGATGGCCGCCCTGGCCGACGGGGTGCGGGCCATGTTCACCGAGGTCAAGAAGAAGCTCGGCTTCGCCCAGGGCGTGCTGGCCGGAGTGGCCGTGCCCTGCCTGGTGCTCGACCGCGAAGGCCGGATCACCTTCGTCAACGAGCGCCTGCTGCGCCTGCTGGGCAAGCCCGGCCTGCCCGAGGATTTTCCGGGCATGTGCGCGAGCGGATTCTTCCACGGCGCCGCCGGGCGCGACACCGTCTGCCTGGAGGCCCTGCGCGCGCAGGAGCGCCAGGAGCGCGAAGTCGAGCTGCCCGTCCCGGGGGGGCGGGTCACGGTCAGCGTCAGCGCCACGCCGGTCTATGACCTGGACGGCGCGCTGCTGGGCGTGTTCGCCCTGTACTTCGACCTGACGCCCATCCGCGAGCAGGAGCGTGCCGCCCTCGAGCAGGGCGGACGCATGGCCCGCACGGCGCGCGAGGCCGGTGACATCGCCGCCGGGGTTTCCCAGGCGGCCACGGAGCTCCTGCGCCAGGTCCGCGAGGCCGAGGCCGGCGCCCGGCGCCAGAACGAGCGGACCCTGACCACCGCGGCCAGCATGCAGCAGATGAGCGCCGCCACCGGCGACGTGGCCAAGAGCGCGGGGGCCGCCGCCCAGGGCGCCGACACGGCCCGGGCCAAGGCCCTGGAAGGCGACGCCGCCGTGGCCAGGGTCATCGCGTCCATCGAGCAGCTCCGCGAGCGGACCCGGACCCTGGACGCCGACATGCGCGAGCTGGGCGAACGCGCCGGGGACATCGGCCACGTCATCACCGTCATCGAGGACATCGCGGACCAGACCAACCTGCTGGCGCTGAACGCCGCCATCGAGGCCGCGCGGGCGGGCGACGCGGGCCGGGGCTTCGCCGTGGTGGCCGACGAGGTGCGCAAGCTGGCCGAAAAGACCATGAACGCCACCCGCGAGGTGACCGCCGCGGTGGACGGCATCAGGAAAAGCACGGCCGAAAGCGCCCGGGCCACGCGCGACGCCTTCGCGGCCGTGGGCGAAAGCACCGGGCTGGCGCGCCATTCCGGGGAAGCCCTGCGCGAGATCGTGGCCCTCGTCGAGGGCACGGCGCACCAGGTGCGGACCATCGCCGCCGCCAGCGAGGAACAGGCCGTGTCCGGCGAGGAGATCAGCCGCGCCGTGGAGGACGTGAGCGCCATCGCCCAGGACACCCTGGAGGAAATGGCCAACAGCGCAAGGATCATCGGCGGGCTGGAGGAGCAGGCCCGCAGGCTGCATGAGCTGGTCCGGGGCATCCGGACCAGCTAGGCGGCGCCTCCCGGGCGCCACCGCGAAACCGCCACGGACCGGCGGGACACGCCCGGCCGGGCGGCCCCCCGGGACCATGCGAGAATACAGGAATTCCCCTATTCCGCGCCCGGCGGGCGCGGGCTATAGCATGAAGCCAGAAGCGTCGCCGCCAGGCGACGGAATACGCGCCATGCTCCGCACAACCGTCATGCCCCTCCTGGCCGCCGCGCTGGTGGTCCTTTTCCTGGCGCAGCCCGCCCACTGCGGCAGCCTGACCCTGCGCAACGAATCCCCCGACGCCAGCTATTGCGTGGCCTTCGACCTGTGGGACGCCAGCGGCCCGGCCCGGCGCAGCCTGACCTGCGCCCCCGGCAACACCCAGACCTTCCAGGCGCCGCCCCTGCGGGCCATCGGCAAGCTTGCGGTCTACCGCCTGCCCGAGGGCGCCACCTGCGCCCACCCCCCGACCATCCCCGAGGCCCGGAACGACCCGGGATTCCTGCTGCCCCTGCGCAGCTACACGGTGCATGTGCTGCCCGACGGGACGGTGCGCATCACCGACCGCCGCGAACCGCGCTGAGCCCCCGGCTCCGCAGGCCGCCGTGCGCCGGGCCGCCGCCCCGGCCCCTCAGTCGCTGAAATCCAGCTCCACCCGCCCGCCCGCCAGGCGCAGATGCGCGTTGAAGGGTTTGCCCGCGCGCGAGACAAAGCGCGTGCGCCTGAAGGTCCGGCCCTTGGAAAGCAGGTCGCGCACCAGGGCCGCGCGCACCTCGCCGCCAAACAGCCGCCGGGGAATGGCGAAATCGCATTCGCCCGTGGCCGCGGCCTGGCACTCGAAGGCCCCGGCCCGTTCCACCACGCCCCGCCCGCACAGCGGGCAGGGCCCCAGGGGTTCCTCCGGCGCCCCGCCGGGCCGGGGGGGCTCCTCCAGGGGGAAGCCGTCACGATCCCTGACGCCCGGGCCGGGCGCGGAGGCGGCGGGAGCGGGGGCGGACGCGGGGGCGCCCTGGGCGACGGGGGCGGGCGGCGGGGCGGCGGGCGGCGGCGGGGCGGCGTCCAGGGGGAAGCCGTCGCGGTCCACCCCGGCGCCGAAGAGC
Organism: Desulfocurvus sp.; assembly: GCF_023230885.1. GTDB lineage: Bacteria > Desulfobacterota > Desulfovibrionia > Desulfovibrionales > Desulfovibrionaceae > Desulfocurvus. The sequence goes on from NZ_JALNWM010000134.1 coordinate 6,832, forward strand.
CGGGCGTGCGGCACCAGGGGCGCGTCGCGCACGGCCTGCACCCCCTGGCCGACCGCCTGGCGGATGTCGCGCATGAAGGCCGGATAGGTGTCGCGGCCCTGCTCTATGTCCGCCAGGCGCTTTTCCCACTCCCCGGTCAGCTCGGGTGAAACCATCTGCGGCAGGTGGGCCTCCACCAGTTCCACGGCATGGCGCCCCGCGTCGGTGGCCACGAGCTTCTTGCCGTCCCGGGCCACATACTTGCGCGCGACCAGGGTCTCGATGATCTGGGCGCGGGTGGCCGGGGTACCCAGGCCGCGCTTCTTCATGGCCTCGCGCAGCTCGCCGTCCTCCACCAGCTTGCCCGCCGTCTCCATGGCGCCCAGCAGGGTGGCATCGGTGAAATGCGCCGGGGGCTTGGTCTGGTGGGCCCGGGCCTCCAGGGCTCTGGCGGCCACGGCCTGGCCCTTGCGCAGCCGGGGCAGGGGGTTGTCCGCCGCCGCGCGCCAGGGCTCGGCGGTCAGCCAGCCCAGCTCCTTGAAGACCTTGCCCGTGGCCTTGAAGCGCTGCCCGGCCACCTCGGCCCACACGGTGGAGGCCGAATACCTGGCCGGGGCCATGAACGCCGCGCAGAAACGGCGGCAGATCATCTCATAGACGCTCCACTCGTCGGCAGACAGGGCCTGGCGCGCGGCCCGGGCGGCGGTGGGGATGATGGCGTGGTGGTCGGTGACCTTGGCGTCGTTCACGCATTCGAAGCGCCGCGACCCGGCCTTGACGGCCTCGGCCGCGGCCTGGGCCTCGGCGGGGAAATGGGCGTAGGCCGCGCGCAGGGGCTCCAGGATCTCGGCGAACAGCTCGCGGGTCAGGTGCCGGGAGTCCGTACGCGGGTAGGTGATCAGCTTGCGCCGCTCGTAGAGCGCCTGGGCCACGGCCAGGGTGTCCTTGGCCGACAGGCCCAGGCGCGCGTTGGCCTCGCGCTGGAGGGTGGTCAGGTCGAAGGGCAGGGGCGGCTTCTGCTGGCGGGCGGCGCTTTCCACCGAGAGCACCACCCCAGGGCGCCCGGCGCAGCCCTCCACCACGGCATCGGCCTCCGCGCGCCGGTCGATACGCGTTTCCTTGTAGTCCGGCGGGGCGTGCCAAAGGGCGGCGAAAGCCTCCTCGCCGTGGGCCAGGGTGGCCTCCACGGTCCAGTAGTCGCGCGGGGCGAAGAGCTCGATCTCGCGGCGGCGGTCCACCAGCAGCTTGAGCACCGGGGTCTGCACCCGGCCCACGGTGATCAGCGAGCCGTCCTTGAGGGTGAACAACCGCGAGTAGTTCATGCCCACAAGCCAGTCGGCCTCGGCGCGGGCAAAGGCCGCCAGACCGAGGTTGCGCCGGGTTTCGGCGGGCTCGGTGCCCGCCAGGGCCTTCTTCAGGCCCTGCTCGGTCATGTCGCTGGCCCACAGGCGGCGCACGGGCTTGTCGCACCCGGCGAGCATGGCGATGCGCCGGAAGATCAGCTCGCCCTCGCGCCCGGCGTCGGTGGCGTTGATGATCGCGGTCACGTCCTCGCGCAGCATGAGCCCGCGCACGATCTCGTACTGCCGGGCCGACTCGGGCAGCACGGCCAGCCGGAAGCGCGCGGGGATCATGGGCAGCATGGCCATGCGCCAGCGCCCGGCCCAGGCCGGGTCCTGCTCACCGGGCTCGGCGATGCCGATGAGATGCCCCACGGCCCAGGTGACCACATAGCCCGGGCCGGAAATGCTGCCCGAGCCGCGCCCGGGCAGGCCCAGGACCTTGGCTATCTCGCGCCCCACGGAGGGCTTCTCGGCAACGACGAGGGTGACGGGCATGGCAGGCCCTGTCTACCAGGGCTTGGGCCCGGGGGGAAGGGCCGGGGGCCCGGCAAAAGCCGGGCCCCGGCCACGGGCCGCGCCCCGGGGGGGGCGGGAGGGCGGACAAGGGCGCCCGGGAAGGGGCGCCCGGCGGGAAAAGGCTGCGGCCCCTACCCCAGGGGCGGGGCGGGCCACTGCACCGCCCCCGGGAACCCCGGCTGCCCCGGCACGTCGCGCAGAGCCTGGCGGTACTCGGCCCAGGCCGCGCGCTGGGCGTTGTCCAGCGGCGCGTCGGGCAGCTGCGTCCAGTCGCAGGCGACCAGGCGCGCGTCGCGCTCGGCGCGCCGCGCGGCGGCCAGCTCCCCGGGGCCGGGCTCGGGCGCTGCGTCGGCCCAGCCCGGCGGCAGGGGGCCGAGCTCGGTGACGGTCGCGGGCTGGCCGTCCAGCCAGCCCCGGCGCCCCCGGTGGTCCTCCGCCAGGGTCCAGGCGGCGCCGGACCAGACGGCGGCCAGCCCCTGGGGCGCGGCGGGCGGGGCCAGGGTGGTGGCGTGGGCCGGGATGAGCCAG
>NZ_JALNWM010000135.1 GCF_023230885.1 Desulfocurvus sp.
CCGCCCCCCCCCGGGCGGGGGCGGCCCGGACGACAACGGTAGGAAAGATTTCCCCAGGGGGAGGGGGGGGCGGCCCCGGGGGGGGGGGGGGTGTCGTGGAGCGGACGAACCGGGACATGGGCGTACCTCCGGATACGGTTTTGAGGGCGTGTTTCTGTGTGTCCCGCTATTAGGCTAAAATCGCCTACATGTCAATACGTCTAGCAAATAATTTTATTGTTTATACGTTTTTTGTGTGGTGCAGTCGAATCCCCCTGCCCGGGCCAGGGCGGTCGGCGCGGCCGTTCCGGGCCGGGGCTGCGCGGCTTCCGCCTGCCGGGGCGCTGCCCCGGGCCCCGGCCGGGGGGGGCTCCGCCCCCGGCGCCCCGCAGGGGGGCAACGCCCCCTTGGCTCCGCACGCGGCCAGGGGCGCAGGGCGGAAGCGGGAGCGGGCTGGTCGGCAGGGCGGGCAAAGGCGAAGGGGCGGCCGTTTTCCGCAGAAAACGGCCGCCCCCTGAAGGTCTTGGTGCTCGGCGCGCCTAGTTCACGGCGCGGGTGGGGGTGGCGGCAATGGCCAGCATGGCCTGCTCGTCCACCGAGGCGGATTCCTCGACGATGAGGCGGCAACGCTGGGCGCCGGTGCTCAGGCGGGCGAGGATGTGCTCGTAGGCCCCGGCGTCGGCCTCGTCCAGCCCGGCGGCGAAGTTGTTGCGCCGCAACAGGTTCAACAGGTCGTTGGCGGCGCTGGCCAGGGCGCCGTACTCCTCGATCATCGCCTCGCGGAAGCCGCCGCTGTGCAGCTCGCAAAGCACCTCCGGGCGCAGGCTCGCGCGCAGTTTCTCGAAGGTGGCGCGGATTTCCTCGGGGCTGGGTTCCATGTCCAGAATGCGCATGCGTGCTCTCCTTGCAGCCGCCGTGGCGGGCGTTGGGGTCTTTGGTTGCGGCCAAGCAAGGTTCGGGCCAAAGGGCGTGTTTCGAATTTTATGTTTGAATTGTAGCAGTTTGCGTCCTTAACGGACCTTTACGGGGCAGGGTTTTCCCCCGCGAAAGTCAGGGAACCGACGCGCGGGGAGGCGTTAAGGTTTTTGCGGGCATGGCCGATGAGATGGCAACGCTCTTTGGCGTGCAGACCCTGTCATCCCAGGAGGCCACGATGGGCACGGTGATAGCCCTTGACCAGTACCGCATGCGCAAGGACCCCGAAGGGGAGCTGCGCACACTCCTCGCGCCGCCGCCGCGCATCAACGACGGGCAGATTTTCGCGCGCGACTATTCCAAGCTGGACGGAATCGTCTTCGCCGTGCTCAAAATTCGCGAGATATTGCGCTATCATGTGCAGACCAACGAGGAGTGGCAGTACCTGGCGCTCCAGGTGCTCGACGCGGCCTATCACTTCGACGCCGAGCACGGCGCGCTGCTGGGCGAGGCCACGGCGTCGCTCAAGAACTATATCCTGGAGGAGATGGACCGCCGCAACGGCAGGGACATGACCGCCGCGCTCCTGCTGCTCGACCTTGTCGAAAAGGCGCCCCGGCACCGGGAGCGCCTGCCCGCGCGCGACGGCTGAGGCCGCCGCCTTGCTGTGCGTGACGGGAACGCCCCCGGCGGGGAACCGGGGGCGTTTTTTTTGTGCGCCATGCACTGATGGTCTGCGGGGGGGGGCTCCTGGCCTGGCGCACACGGGCCCGTGCGGGGTGGGCCCGGATTTCGGGGCGTTACTGCCTGCCTTGGGGGCCGTCGGGCCTGGAGGCCTTCTCCTGGTTGCGGCAGATGTCGCAGACGCCGTAGAATTCCACCGTCCCCCCGGTGATGGTGAACCCGGGGGCACTCACGCCGCTCACGTCCAGGTCCGCCACCTCGTTCTCCACGTCGCCCACCCGGCCACAGCGCACGCAGCGCACATGGTAATGCGGGCGGATGTCCCCGTCGAATCGCTTCTGGCTCCCGGCGGACTCCAGCTTGAGCACCTCGCCGTTCTCCTGGAGCACGTCCAGGTTCCGGTATACCGTTCCCAGGCTGATGCGCGGCAGCCGCTCGCGCACCGCGTCGTACAACTCGTCGGCGGTGGGGTGGGTCTTGAGCTTGCGCAATTCCTCAAGGATGATCTTGCGTTGGCGGGTCATGCGTTGGGATCTTTGCTCGGCCATGGGGGTGTCCTCATATTGGTCTTTGATTGATAACTATTACTGATAAGGGAAAAGGTCAAGGGGCTGGCGCATTGCGGGCGCGGCTATCCGGCTCCCCCTCGCGGGCCCGGGCGGCCGGGAAAGCGGTTGCGGGCCGCGCCCCGGGCGGGAATACGGCCCCGACCCCGGGAATTTGCCGGACAGGGCAGGGCGGGGAATCGATTTTTGTTTTTCTGTTATATTCAGTCCGGGCGGGATGTTGTGCGAGGGGCGGAGGTTTTTTCATGCGGGGCCCTTAAGTTCCCCCCATATCGCCCGATAAGACTTGCAACAAGAAGGGCGACTCCGCCCGGGCGAAGCCGCCCCCAACGGAAGAGGAAGGCCACATGGCGCGCATCATCGACATAACCCCCCGCTCCCGGGACATCCAGCCCGTGCTGATGCTGCTTACGTCGCACCGCCTGGACTGCTTCCTGCTGTGCGTCAAGTGCCTGGAGCTCTACACGGACCTTTCGCGGTTCAAGAAGATTTATGTGGTGGCCAACGCGGTGAGCGACGAGCACGCGGTGATCATCAAGTCCTTCCAGCAGCGCCACCGGGGGGTCATCGACGTACACGTCACGCCGCGCGGGCTGATCCCCGCCGTGGTTTCCATGCAGAATTTCATCCTGGCCCGCCATGTCGACGATGTCATCGTCCGCCTGTCGGAGGATGTTTTCGTCACGCCCAACTGGCTGGACCATCTGCTGGCGGCCTACAAGCTGCACCGGGGCGACGACTCCGTGCCCCTGGCCTCGTGCGTCACCCCCGTGAGCCGCACGGGGCGCCAGGTCATGGACCGCGCCCTGCGCGCCCATTTCCCGGACGAGCGCTCGCGCCTGCCGCATCTGCCCATGGAGGCCAACGCGGTCTATCACCGCTTCGTGTGGGAGAAGATCCTGCACCACGGGCTGGTGGAGAAGTACCTGGACCTGGAGCGGCCCAGGCACGTCTACCTCGGCCACATCAGCGTGGACTGCGTGATGTTCGACAGGCGGCTCATGGACGCGGTGGTGCCCATTCCCATGCGCGTGCCCGCCGGGGTCGGCCGGGTGGACGAGTTCCACATCAACGGCCACCTGCGCACCACGGGGCGCCGCGCCGTGGTCGCCACCGACGCGGTGGTGCACCATTTCAGCCACAGCGGGCCCGAGGCGTTCTTGCGCCGCCATGTGAGCCTGGACGATATCTGGTGGTATATGACTTTCTTGCAGGACAGTCCCGCGTATCGCGTGCCCCGGGCCTTTGCCGCGCGCCGACCCGCCGGGTCCGGGATCGTCGCGCCCCGGCTTGTGGGCCGGGCCGCGCCCAGGCCGGAGCTTTTACGGCTGCTCAGGGAGCGCGAGATGCGGGTGCTCAAATAGTCTCATGATAACCAGAGACAGGCGGACCGGCAGGGGGAGGGGAGACTCTTCCTGAAGGCCGCCGCCCGGAGCGATCCGGGCCGGGTAAGCGCCGGGGCCGCGGGCATGGGGTTCGCGGCCCTCCGCTTTTCCGCGCCCGGGCGCGCCCGGGGTCCGTTTCCCTGCGCGGGCATGTACACCCCGAGAATCCGCTTTTCCGCGCCCCGGGCGCACCCGGGGCACGGGATGCCCCGCCCGCGCGTCCGCCCGTGCCAGGACCGCTGCGCGCCCGGGGCCCGGGCGGCGGGCCTCAGCCCTGGTCCACGGCGACCTTGAAGATGATCTTGTGGATCGCGCCTGCGGAGATCATGGGCATGTGCGCGTCGTGGGGGAAGAGGATGGCGAACTGCCCGGCGCGGGTGTCCAGCCAGGCGTCGGGGTCGTCGTCGAAAAAGCCCACGTCGCGCCCGGCGTCGAAGGGCCCCGCGGGCCTGCGGCAGGCTTCGCGCGGCTTCCAGCCCATGCGGTCCACCCCCGCCAGGATACATTGCACGTCGATGTGGCGGTCATGGACCTCCAGCCGGGCCTCGCCCCGGTCGCGGCCCTGCCCGCGGGCCACCACGGCCCAGACCCGCTGGCCGTCCACCTCGTGGCGCCCCTCGGGCAGGGCGTCCACGCCGGGCCGGGCCAGAAACTCGAAGGCCCGGGCCAGCCCCGGGTTCAGGGCCGCGTACCGGCTGCCCATGACGAATGTGTCCTGGATCATCGCTCCTCCCCGTCGGCCCTGGCCGCGCGTCCGCCCGGGCTCCGGCCCGGGGATGCCGCTGTACCGCGCCCCGGCGCCGAATGCAATCCGGCAGGCAGCCGGGCGGGCCGTGGCTCAGCCCGGGAGCTGGGAGCCCAGGGGCGCGCGCCGGTCGCGGACCACGGAGTTGCCCGCCAGGCTCTTGGCGAACTTCTTGATCTCCGCCGCGCGGTGGGACAGCTCCTCCTGGGACACGGGGAACTCGAAGGTCGCGTCGAGGATGCCCATGGACGCCGAGACCAGGGGGAAGCGCGCGGGCTGTCCGTCGCGGCCCTTGGCCTCGATGTAGCCCCGGCGGCGGTCCTGTTCTTCGTAGAACTCGGGAATGCGCTCCTCCAGCTGGGTGGCGATGTCGTCGCATACGGCACGGATGGTTTCCGGCCCGCCGATGACCAGGAAGTCGTCGCCGCCGATGTGGCCGATGAAGTCCGCGGGCGTCCCGTGGGCGGCCACGGCGGCGCGGATGACCTGGGCCGTGGCCATGATGACCCGGTCGCCGCTCTTGAAGCCGTACACGTCGTTGTATGCCTTGAAGTTGTCCAGGTCGAGGTACATGATCGCCGAGGGCGTCTTCTGGCGGTTGCGCTTTTCCAGCTCCTGCTCGATGGTCACGTTGCCGGGCAGGCCCGTGAGCGGGTTGGAGCCCTTGGCCAGCTCGATCTGCACGCGCATCAGCGTGTCGAGCATCTTCTGCACCGAGACCGTGCCCAGCAGGCGCCGCCGTTCCACCACCACGATGTCGTCGTAGATCTTGTCGTTGGCGCGCTGCATGGCCGCCCCGGCCACCTCCTCGATGGCCTGGTCGGCGTCCACCACCAGCGGCGCGGTGTCCATGAGCGCGTCCACGGGCCGGTTGTAGTAGAGCGACACCCCGTACTTGGTGCCCAGGCGCCGGTCGAGGTTGTAGTTCATGAGCAGGCCGACGGGCCGGTCGCCGCGCACGACCACGATGCTGCTCATGGGCGGCTTGCCCTCCAGGGCGGCCTTGACCTCGCTGATGGGCGTGCCCGCCGCGATGGCGACGGTGGGCTGGGCGATTTCGCGCGACTTCAGGCGGCAGTTCAGTTCGCCGCTTTCGATGCCGCGCACGTCGATCTTGCTTGGCACCTCCACCCGGGGCCGCTCCAGGGTTTCGGCGGGCCGGGCGAAGAGGTGCCCCTGCCCGGCGTAGACGCCCATGCTCACCAGGGAGCTGAATTCCGTCTGCGTTTCCACGCCTTCGGCCAGCAGCTTGCCGCCGACCTTCTGGGCCAGCAGCACCAGGGTCTCGATCATGGTCCGCTTGATGGGGTTGGACTCGATGCCCCGGATGAGCGAGCCGTCGGCCTTGATATAGTCGGGGCGCACCTGGGAGAGGAAGTGCAGGTTGGTCGTGCCCGCGCCCACGTCGTCCACGGCGATGAGCAGCCCGGCGGCGCGGCACAGTTCCAGCTTGCGCTGCAGGGCGTCCTGGTCGGCCACCAGGTTGCGTTCGGAGAATTCGAGCACCACGTCCGAGGGCGCCACCCCGGCCTTTCCGGCCAGGTCGCGCACCTCGGCGAACAGCGCTTCGGCGTCGTGCAGCGACTGGGTGTGCACGTTGAGGAACAGCCGACCCTGGAAGCCCGGGGGCACGGCCCCCAGGGCCCGGGCCAGGCACAGCCGCTCCAGGGCCAGGCTTTCGCCCGCCTCGGCGGCGAAGCCGAACAGCGTGCGGGCGTCGGCCATGAGGCCCTGCCCGCCGCCCCGGGTCAGGGCCTCCCAGCCCAGCACCCCGCCGCAGGAGAAGTCCACCACCGGCTGGAACAGCGTGCGCACGTCGCCCCGGGCCAGCATGTCCATGAACTCGCGGTGCATGGCGAAGCGTTCGGAGTCGGGCTTGCTCTCGGCCACGCGGCGCGCCTGGAGCAGCGCCCGGAAGAGGGTCTTGTCCAGGTCCTCGCCGGGGCGCGGCTCCAGCAGGGCCAGGCCGATGCGCAGGCCGGGCGGGTGCTCCAGGTAGCGCGCGCTCTGGGCGGTCAGGGCCTCCTGCACGCGGAAGCGGAACCCCGCGTAGGCGTCGAACAGGTCGCAGCGCCCGGCCGGGTCGGTGCCAAAGAAGATGGCATAGCCGCCGATGCCGGTCTTCTCCACCCCCGTGACCCGGCAGTGGGGGAAGAACTGGGCGAAACTGTCCAGGGCCTTGTCCAGCAGCGCCCCGAGCAGGGCCAGGCCCAGGTCCTCGCCGAACCCGGCGGCCAGGGCCTCGAAGTCCACGCAGTCCAGGGTCACCAGCCCCACGGTGCCCTCGCGCATGTCGCGCGCAAGGGCCCGGAAGTTTTCCATTGACACGAACCCGCAGGCCGACGGCGCGCGCCGTGCGCGCAGCTCCGGGTTTACGTGCAGCATTCCCGACATGATCAGCGAAGCGCTCCGGTCCAAAGGCTTCATGTCCGTCCCCCTGGCGGCGCCGTGCGCGCGGCCTGTGGGCGGGAATAGCAAAGACGCAACGCCTTTGTCGTTACGGGGCGGGTGACATTTTCGTGACGCATGGGGAAAACATGGGGCCGGGGGGCAACGAAAAAGCCCCGGGCCTGGGCCCGGGGCATGGCGGCTGGAGCCCACGAGCAGGATTGAACTGCTGACCTCGTCCTTACCAAGGACGCGCTCTACCGACTGAGCTACGGGGGCGTTGGCTGGCCCCTCGCGGGGCACCCGGCTTCTTACTCTCGCGGCCCGGCGCCGGTCAAGAAAAAAGCGGGGCGCGGCCTGCGCGCAGGCCGCGTCGGCCGTGCGGGCCGCCCGCCTCAGGCTCCGGGCGCGGGGGAGCCCCGGCGGCCGTTCCGGGTGCCCGGGGCGTCGCCCCCGCCCGGGGCCAGCCCGTGGGCCCCGGCCCGCAGGCCCAGGAAGAACCGCCGCGCGTTCTGGCCCAGGGTGCGGATGCGGTAGCCGCCCTCCTGGACCACCAGCACGGGCAGCCCCAGGGCGCCGATGGCCCGGCCGTTGGCCTCGAAGTCTCCGGGGGTCAGGGCCCAGGTGCCCGTGGGGTCGCCCTTGGCCGTGTCCAGCCCCAGGCTGACCACCAGCACCCCCGGGGCGAAGCGCTGGATGCGCTCCAGGGCCCGGTCCAGGGCCCGGGCGAAGAGCGCGCCGTCGGCCTCCTCGGGCAGGGGCAGGTTCAGGTTGCAGCCCCGGCCCCGGCCCTCGCCGCGCTCCCCGGCGAAGCCGCTGAAATAGGGGTAGGCGAAGGACGGGTGCCCGTGGATGGATACGGTGAGCACGTCGTCGCGGGCGTAGAAGATGTCCTGGGTGCCGTTGCCGTGGTGGAAGTCGATGTCCAGCACGGCGACGCGCCCGTGGGCCGCCAGGTGGTGGGCGGCCACGGCGGCGGAGTTGAAGTAGCAAAAGCCGCCGAAGGCCCGGCGTTCGGCGTGGTGCCCCGGCGGGCGGACCAGGGCGTAGGCCAGGCGCTGGCCGTCGAGCAGGGCGTCGGCGGCGGTGAGGGCGCAGTCCACGGCGCCCCGGGCCGCGCGGTAGGCGTTGGCGTTCAGCGGGGTGAAGGTGTCGATGCAGTAGTAGCCAGCGCGCACGGGCAGCTCCCGGGGCGGGCGGGCCTGGTTGCGGATGGGAAAGACGTAAGGGTAGATGGACTTGCCCGGGGGCAGCTTGGCCGTGGCGGCCTTGAAATAGCGGACCATGCCCGCGTCGTGCACGGCCAGGATGGCGCGCTCGGGGTGGCGCCGCGCCGCCGTGGGCAGAAAGAGCCCCGTGGGCTCCAGGGCGTCCAGCAGCGAGCGCACCCGCGCCGGGGATTCCACATAGCCCCGCTCATGGACGTGGTGGATGTCGTGGTCGCGGTTGACCGTGAGCAGGATGCACGGCGAGGCGCCGGGCGCGGGCCCGGCGGCCTCGGCTCCGGCCCGGGCGTGGCGCGGCGGGCGCAGGCGCACGGGGTCGTCGCCGAAGGAGGCCACCACCGCGTCCACATAGCCCGGGGGGCAGCGGTCGGCGTACTTGCGTTCGAGGATGGCGCGCACGATTTCGCGCGTGGGGCCCAGGGGCGGCGCGGCCAGCCGCCCCAGGCCGTCGAACACCAGCACCGGGGGGCTGTCGTCCGTGGGGGTCAGGGGCGTTTCGTAGGCCGTGTTCACGATGGGCCGGGCGCCGAAGCCCTCGTAGAAGCGCAGCCGGGCCGCATTCTGGCGCAGCAGCGGGGCGTCGCGGCAGATGGCCGGGTCGTCGCTTGGGCATTCGAAGAAGATGCCCCGGTCGCCCAGCAGGGCCGCCTCCTCGCGCACCCGGCCGTAGAGCGACCCGCCGATGCCCCGGCTGGTGCGCCCCGGCACGGCGCCGATATAGTCCAGGTAGCAGAAGGACAGGTCCGGAGCGTGCAGCAGCAGGGCGAACCCGCGCACGTCGTATTTCTGCTCGGCCACGAACAGGATGGTCTTGAAGCGGTAGCCCAGGGGGTCGCGCAGCTTGGCCGGGATGTCCTGGTACTCCCCGGGCGGGGCGTCGCGGAACTGGGCCCGCAGAATCTCCTGCACCCGGGCCACGGCCTGGCGGTCGCGGGGCAGGGTGTCGTCGAAGATGCGCCGGATGCGGAACATGGCTCCTCCTGGCGGGCGGGGCCCGGCCCTGGGCCTTTCTACCCCCGCGCGGGGAAGGGGGCAATCCCCGGGCCGGGAGGCCGGGGCCTGCGGCCGTTGTCCGGCGGCCTATCCCCGCGTGGCGTTCAATTCGCCGATGAGTCCTCTGAGATCCTCGGACAGGCGGGCCACATGGAGTATGGTCTGGGCGGAGCGGGCCATGCCTTCAGAGGTCCGCGCGGCGATCTCGGCCACCTCCTCCACGGAGCGGTTGATCTCCTCGCTGGCGGCGGA
>NZ_JALNWM010000136.1 GCF_023230885.1 Desulfocurvus sp.
CGCCCGGTGATGACCACGCTGCTCATGCTCGGGCTGCTGGTCTTCGGCCTGTTCAGCTACACCCTGCTGCCCATCAACAACCTGCCCAACGTGGACTTCCCGACCATCGAGGTCTCGGCCTCGCTGTCGGGCGCAAGCCCCGAGACGATGGCCTCCTCGGTGGCCTCGCCGCTGGAGAAGGAGTTCTCGGCCATCGCGGGGCTGGAGTCCATCACCTCCGAGAGCACCCAGGGCTCCACGCGCATCACCCTGGAGTTCTCCCTTGCGCGCGACATAGACGACGCCGCGCTGGACGTGCAGTCGGCCATCTCCTCGGCCATGCGTTCCCTGCCCGACGACATGAGCACCCCGCCGTACTTCCGCAAGGTCAACCCGGCGGCATCCTCCATCCTGATGATCGCCGTCAGCTCGCCGACCCTGCGCCTGTCGGAGGTCACGGAATACGCCGAAACCATCATGGCCCAGCGCATATCCATGGTTTCGGGCGTGGCCCAGGTCAACGTCTACGGCTCGCAGAAATACGCCGTGCGCATCCGCGTGGACCCCGAGGTGCTGGCCGCGCGCGGCATCGGGCTGGACGAGGTCATGGCCGCCGTGCAGCGGGCCAACGTGAACCTGCCCACAGGCTCCGTGGCCGGTCCGGGGCGCGAGTACACCGTGCGCTCCTCGGGCCAGCTCATGGACGCCGAGGCCTTCCGCCCGCTGGTGGTCAGCTATGTGGACGGCTCGCCCGTGCGCCTGGGCGACCTGGCCGTGGTCGAGGACGGGGTGGAGAACGAGCGCCGCAGCAACACCTTTGGCGGCGACCCGGCCATCATCCTGGCCATCTCGCGCCAGCCGGGTTCCAACACCGTGCGCATCGTGGACGACGTTTTGCGGCTCATGCCCTCGTTCCGCGCGCAGATCCCGGCCTCGGTGGACCTGGAGGTCATGTACGACCGCTCCCAGTCCATCCGCGAATCCGTGGCCGACGTGGAGTTCACCCTGTACCTAGCCGCCGTGCTGGTGGTGCTGGTCATCTTCCTGTTCCTGCGCACCCTGCGGGCGACGATCATCCCCAGCCTGGCCCTGCCCCTGTCCATCGTGGGCACCTTCGCGGTCATGCATCTGGCCGGGTTCAGCCTGAACAACATCTCCCTCATGGCCCTGACCCTGTCCCTGGGGTTCGTGGTCGACGACGCCATCGTCATGCTGGAGAACATCGTGCGCCACAAGGAGATGGGCAAGCCCACCCTGCGCGCGGTGCTCGACGGCTCGCGGGAGATCAGCTTCACCATCGTGTCCATGACCCTGTCCCTGGCGGCGGTGTTCATCCCGGTGCTGTTCATGGGCGGCATCGTGGGCCGCCTGTTCAACGAGTTCGCGGTGACCATCTCCAGCGCCATCCTGCTCTCGGGGCTGGTGTCCCTGACGCTGACGCCCATGCTCTGCCGCGTCATCCTGCGCGACTCGAAAAACGGGGGGCACGGCCGCCACGGCGCGCTCTACATGGCCGTGGAGCACGGCTTCGAGGCCCTGCGCCGGGGCTACGAGCGGACCCTGGACGCCACCCTGCGCCACCGGGCCCTGGCCATGAGCCTGTCCCTGGCCATCCTCGGGCTCACGGTCTGGCTGTTCATCGCCGTGCCCAAGGGCTTCCTGCCCAGCGAGGACCAGGGCCGGGTGGACGTGTCCACCGAGTCCGCCGAGGGCACGTCCTTCGAGGTCATGAACGAGTTGCAGCGCAAGGTCGACGCCATCGTGGCCGCCGACCCGGCCGTGGAGTCGACCATGTCCGTGGTCGGTTCGGGCGGGCCCAACCGCAGCGCCAACTCCGGGCGCGTCATGGGCAAGCTGCGGCCCCTGGAGGAGCGCGACGCCAGCGCCGACGAGGTGGTGGCCCGGCTGCGCCCCCAGCTGGCGGACATCCCCGGCATCGTCGCCGTGCCGCGCAACACCCCGCCGGTGCGCATCGGCGGGCGGACCACCAAGGCGCTCTACCAGTTCACCCTGCAAAACCCCGACACCGACGAGCTTTACGCCCACGCCGGGCAGTTCCTGGCCCGCATGCGCGCCATGCCCCAGCTCCGGGACGTGGACAGCACCATGCAGCTCGACAGCCCGCAACTGCGGGTGCAGATCGACCGCGACCGCGCGGCGGCCCTGGGCGTGAGCCCGCGCCAGATCGAGGACGCCCTGTCCCTGGCCTACGGCTCGCGCCAGGTGTCGACCATCTACGCGCCCACCAACGACTACAAGGTCGTCATGGAGCTGGCCCCGGGCTTCCAGCGCACGCCCTACGCCGCGCGGATGCTGCGCGTGCGCGCCGACAGCGGGGTCCTGGTGCCCCTGGACGCCGTGGCCACCCTGTCCCTGGCCACGGGGCCCTCCTCGGTGTCGCACACCCAGCAGATGCCCTCGGTGACCCTGTCCTTCAACCTGGCGCCGGGGCAGTCCCTGGGGCCGACGGTGGCGGCCATCTCGGCCCTGGCGGCCGAAACCCTGCCGCCCTCGTTCAACTCCAGCTTCCAGGGCACGGCCAAGGCCTTCCAGGACTCCATGTCCGGCATGTGGCTGCTGCTGCTCATGTCCGTGGTGGTCATCTACATCGTGCTGGGCATTCTCTACGAGAGCTTCGTCCACCCGCTGACCATCCTCTCGGGCCTGCCTTCGGCGGGCGCGGGGGCGCTGCTGACCCTGGCCCTCTTCGGCAAGGAACTGGACATCTACGGCTTCGTGGGCATCATCATGCTTGTGGGCATCGTCAAGAAGAACGCGATCATGATGATCGACTTCGCCATCGCCGCCCAGCGCGACCAGGGCCTGGAGCCCCTGGCGGCCATCCGCCAGGGCGCGCTGATCCGCTTCCGGCCGATCATGATGACGACCCTGGCCGCCCTCATGGGCGCCCTGCCCATCGCCCTGGGCATCGGCGCGGGCGGCGACGCGCGCCAGCCCCTGGGCCTGGCCGTGGTCGGCGGGCTGCTCATCTCCCAGGTGCTCACGCTGTACTTCACGCCGATCTACTACTGCTACCTGGACGCGGCCAAGCGCCGCCTGGCGCCCGGCCGGGCCGCCGACGCCCCGGCCGATTAGCCCTTGCCCTCGGCCCTGCCGCCGCCCAGCTCCTCCAGAACGCGGGCCACGGCGGCGAAATCCTGGTCGCCCAGGCCCCGGGCCCGGCCCGCGCCGTAGAGCTGCGAAAGCACCGCCGCCAGGGGCGCGGCCGCGCCCGTGTCGTAGGCCGTGTCCAGCACGAACTTCAGGTCCTTGGCCATATGCTTCAAGGGGAACTGGGGCGGATAGTACCCGCTGGCGAGCATTTCGCGCTTGGCTGCGAAAAGCGGACAGGCCAGGGCCCCCGAGGCCACGATGTCCATGAGGATGTCGCCGTCCAGCCCGCCCTTGCGCACCAGGGCCAGGGCCTCGGCCAGCCCGGCGGCCATGCCCGCCAGCAGGAGGTTCACGCCCATCTTGGCCAGGGAGCCCTGGCCCACGGCCCCACAGCGCACCACCTTGCGGCCCACGGCCAGCAGCAGGGGCTCCACCGCGTCGATGGCCGCGTCGGCCCCGCCGGCCAGAACCACCAGGGAGCCCTCCTCGGCCGGGCGCTTGGAGCCCGAAACCGGCGCGTCCACATACTGCACGCCCAGGGGCTTCAGGCCCCCGGCGATTTCGCGGGCGTAGGCCGGGGAGATGGTGCTCATGTTGACGAAGATCTTGCCCCGGTCCAGGCCGCGCGCCGCACCGTCCTCCCCGGCCAGGACGGCATAGACGGCCTCCGGGCCGCTCAGCATGGCCACGACCACGTCGCTGGCCTCGGCCAGCTCGCGCGGGGTGGCCGCCACCCGGGCCCCCAGCTCGGCCAGGATGGCCGCCTTGTCCGGGGTGCGGTTGTAGACCGTGAGCGGGAATCCCGCCCGCAGGACGTTTTCGGCCATGGCCCGGCCCATGATGCCCAGGCCCACGAATCCAACACGTTGCGCCATGATCCACCTCCGTTGGCGACGGGCCGCCGGGGCGGCGCCTGTCGCATGCCGTCCAGCATAGCCGGGCCGGGGCGATTTTTCCAGCCCGGGCGCCGGGGCGGGGCCGCCCGCAGGCGCCGGGGAAAGCGGTTGCCTTTCCCCGGCCCTTGGTGTTCAATGGAAACCTGAGGCGAAACCTCACGGAGACCCCGTGGACTGGCACGAGAACTACCACACCCTGCGCACCCTGGTGGTGGACGACGACCCCATTGTCTGCCACGCCCTGGCCGGGGCCCTAACCGACGCGGGGCTTGCCGCCGAGCCCCACATGCGCGGGGCCGACGCCCTTGAGGCCGAAGGCACCGCGCCCGTGCTGGCCTTTGTGGACGTGGTCATGCCCGACATGGACGGGCTGGACCTGGCCGCGCGCCTGCGCGAGAAGTGGCCCGGCATCGAGCTGGTCTTCGTCAGCGGCGCGGCGGACTCGGGGCGCGTCATCCGCGCCCTGCAACTCGGCGCGTCGGACTACCTGGTCAAGCCCTACACCCCCGAGGCCCTGCGCCTTTGCCTGTCGCGCTTCCACGAGCGGCTGGCCCTGCGCCGCCGGGCGGCCCTGGCCGAGCGCCGCTACGCCACCCTGATCCAGAATGTGCCCCTGCTCATCTTCCGCCTGCGCGAGGACCTGAGCCTGGAATTCGTCAACAACGCCGTGCAGCCCATGCTCGGCTTCGCGCCCGAGGAGGCCACGGCCAGCGACAGCTGGCTGCCCTCGCGCGTGCGCATGAAGGACCGGGGCCGCGTGCGCCGGGTGCTGGCCCAGGCATTCTCCAGCAAGTACCCCCTGACGGTCCAATGCCGCCTGGTCCACCGCCGGGGGTTCGATGTCCACGGCATCCTGAAGACCATGCCCCGCGGCCCCGAGCCCGGCGCGGCCATCCTGGACGGCGTGTTCATGGACATTTCCGAGCGCATCTACCTGGAGCACTCGCGGGTCATGGCCGAAAAGATCAAGACCATCGGCGCCATCTCCGAGGAGGTGGCCCATGAGATCCGCAACCCGCTCATGTCCATCGGCGGCTTCGCGCGGCGCCTGTCGGCCAAGGCCCCCGACTTCCCCGAAACCGAGATCATCCTGCGCGAGTCGCGCCGCCTGGAAAAGCTCCTGGAGCGCATCCGCGGCTACCTGAACCCCCTGGACGTACGCACCGGGCCCCTGGCCCTGGGCGAGGTGCTCGCCGCCGCCCTGGAGCGGCTCATGCCCGGGCTGACCGAGGCCGACATCGCCGTGCAGGCCCTGTTCGAGCCCCGGCTGCCCGAAGCCTGCGCCGACCCCGACATCCTCGACCAGGTCTTCACCATCCTGCTCCAGGACGCGGCCCGGGCCCTGACCAGCGGAGGGTCCCTCAACGTGCGCACCTTCGCCACCGGCGACTCCGTGTGCGCCAGCTTCGACTACGAGCTGCGCAGCCTGCGCGACATCGACCCCGAGCGCCTCTACCTGCCCTACGAGGACGGCGGCTTCGGCCTGCCCAACTGCTACAGCATGGTCCAGCGGATGGGCGGGGTCATGACCATGACCCGCGAGGGCGGCAGCGCGGTGTTCACCGTGTCCCTGCCGCGCCGCGACGGCGAGCGGGACACGGCGCCCGTCTGGCTGCCCCTGGCCTGAGCCGCTTTCCCCCGGTCCGCGTTCTCCTTGGCAGCCCCCGGCCTTTTACGCTACCCTGTTTCCCGCTCCCGCCTCGCGAACAGGCCAGCAAGGAGGGCCCATGTCCGCCTACCCGCAAATCCTCGGGGTCTATGTGCGCAACGTCACGGCCGACGTGGGCGCCGGAACCACCCGGGGCTCATACGACCAGAAAACCTACTGGTACGTCCGCCGCACGGGCGACGACGCCTTCGAGGTCCAGCCCATCAACGCCAACCATGTGCCCTCGGGCCTGCGCAGCGTGTTCGGCAAGGGCGAGTTCATGGCCGCCTTCAGCCCCGAGCCCGCCTACTACGAGCGCAACACCCTGCCGCCCTCAAGTCGCTGCAAAAGAAGATCGCCGAGGGCGAGGAGCAGTTCGCCCTGGGGCGCCTGGACGAGGCCGAGCGCGCCTTCCTCAAGGCGCTGATGATCGACGAGCTGAGCGTGCCCGCCAACCTCGGGGCGGGCGCGGTCTACGCCGAAAAACGCGAGTTCCACAAGGTCAAGAAGGCCCTGGGCATCCTGCTCAACAACGACGAGACCTTCCAGGCCGAGCAGCGCGCGCGCTTCAACACCCTGGGCATGAGCCTGCGCAAGCAGGGCATGCTCGACGAGGCACTGGAATATTACCGCAAAGCGCTGGAGTATAACGACAAAGACGAGAACCTGCATTTCAACCTCGCCAGGGTCCATTTCGACAAGGGCGACCACATCGCCGCCCTGGACCACCTGGAGCGCTGCCTGGCCATCAACCCCGACCTGGAGGTGGCCAGGAAATTCCAGCGCTACTGCCGCAAGCAGCTTGGGGGTTCCGGCCTTGGCAGCGGGGACGCTTTGCGCTAGGCTCCGGCCTCCGGGCCGCCCGGGGCGGGCCGCAAACCAGGACGAGCGCATGTACCCCCAGATTCTTGGCGTCTATTCCCGCAAGCAGGACCGCGACATCGGTTTCGGCACGACGACGCGCAACCACGCCCAGCAGACCTACTGGTTTGCCAGGCGCCTGTCCGACGACGCCTTCGAGGTCCAGCCTCTGAACACCAGCCACGTCCCCTCGGGCATGCGCACCACCCTGGGCAAGGGCGAATTCATCAAGGCCTTCCACCCCGAACCCGGCTACTACGAGACACGCACCCTGCCCGCCCTCAAGTCGCTCCAGAAAAAGGTCGAAATGGGCGAACGCTTCTTCCAGGACGGGCTGCTCGGCCAGGCCGAAAAGGAATTCCTCAAGGCCGTGATGATGGACGAGGACAACGCCCAGGCCAACCTGGGCCTTGGCGCCGTCTACAGCGAGCAGGGCCGCTTCGCCAAGGTCCGCAAGATCGTGGGCATCCTGCTCAACAACGACGACGCCTTCCGCCGGGAGCAACGCCGCCAGTTCAACACCTTCGGCATCAGCCTGCGCCGCCAGGGCCTGCATGAGGACGCAATCCGCTTCTACTCCCGCGCCCTGGAGGTGGACCCCGACGACGAGCACCTGCATTTCAACCTCGCCCGAGCCCACTTCGAGCTGGGCGACGAGCTGGCCTGCCTGCAACACATCGAAATCGCCCTCGGCCTGAACCCCGACTTCAAGGAAGGCCGCAAGTTTCTTGAATATCTTGGGAAGCACTGCTAAGGGAGCGCTCCGGGGCCAGGACCCCAGGCTGGAGGCACGACTTTTGCTTGTAAAATCCGAAAGCTGACGCACGAAACGACAGCTTTTCCTCCTGAAGGCGCCCGGTTCCCCACCTGGGCGCCTTTTTTTCAATTATTCCCGGGCGCAAAGCGCAGGGGCTGCGGCCGCCCAGCCGCCCCGGCGCCGGGCCCGGCCCGCGCCCCCCCCGGCAGGAACTGCCGCCCGGGCGGCTTGTTACAAAGCGAACATAAGGGAATTGCTGACAAAACTTTTGTACGAAGAGCCTGGAAAACCTTGGCCCCCGTTCCGCGCTGTGCTAGGGTCTGCTGGCCGACCCGGGAGCCAACGCCTGGCCCCCGACGGATGAGGGGGATTTTCATGCCACTCGATCAGACCGGTGTCCTCGACCTGGAGGCCACCATGGCCCGGCTCAAGGGCGACAGGGACTTCCTGCTGACCCTCTTTCGCGTCTACATCGACGACCTGCCCGCCAAGCTCGAAGCCCTGGAGCAGGCCGCCGCACAGCGCGAACTGGAGGGCCTGCTGCGCACCGCCCATTCCCTCAAGGGCGCCTCGGCCACCATCGGCGCGCCCGCCATGCGCGAGGCGGCCGAACGGGTGGAGAACTCCGCCCGCAGCGGCGACCTGGACGCCGCCGTGGCCGCCATCCCCGCCCTGCGCGAACAAGCCCTGCTCCTGGCCCACCTGCTGCGCCAGGAAATCCAGAAGGACTGACCGCCATGCCCCGCGTCAGCTGCTCCATCATCCAGCCCCAGTGCAGCCGCTGCCAGGCCTGCGTCGAGGCCTGCCCCGAGCTGTTCGCCTGGGACGAGGAACTCGGCGAGGTTGTGGTCCGCGAGGACTGCGCCGACGCCCCGGACCTCGCCAAGGCCGTGGCCTGGTGCCCCCACGACTGCATCGAGGTCCACGACCCCGACACGCCCTGACCCCCGCGGGCAGCCGCCCCCGGAAAGGCAGCGGCCCCGCCCGCCGGGCCGGAGCCGCGCCAAGGGGCGCCCTCCCGGCAAGCGCATCCCCCGCCGCGCTCCCCCTGCGCGAAACGCAGGCGGCTCGGGCGGGCCCGCCCGCACAGAACCCCTGCCCCGGACCGGGCTGCCCCCGGGCGCCCCCCCGGCGCAACGAACCCGCGGCACATCCCCAGGCGCAACAAGCCCAGAAGAGCAGCCCCGGCGCGCCAGGAACCTGGCGCGCCAGAAGCCTGCGCGCCGAGGTCGAGGGGATGCCCGCCCGGACCGGAGCTGCCCGGCGCCCCAGGAGCCTTCCAGCCGCAGCCAGGGCCGCGCACCCGTGGGTGGGCGCTTGCCTCTGCGGGGCGCAAGGCTTTCGGTTCGCCCCCGCGCGACGGATGATCGGCGCCGGGCCTCGGGGCATCGTTGCCCAGGCGGAAGCGCCACCCGCCGCAAGGGCCGGACAGGCCGCCCCGCCCGCCGGGCCGGAGCCCGGGCAGACGCCGCCCCTGGAACCCCCTCCCCGCCCCCGCCTGTTCACGCGGCGCCCCGTCCGCCCCGCCCGGGCGCCCCCCGGCGGCCTGTCTGCGGATGCCCCCGGGCCAGTCCCGGCAACCCCGGCGACGTGCCGCAGGATGCGGCCGCATGTCCCCGCCGCATGCCGCGACGGAAAAAACGCTTGCCCCCCGAAGGCCCTGGCGCAGGGCGGAGAACGCGACACCCGCTCTGCACGGGGCTCCCCGTGCAGAGCTGAAGAGACGACGGGCTGGCCGTCGGCTGGGGCGGGGCGAAGCGCCGGGGCGGCGGGCCGAGCTGAAGAGACGACATGTGCTCGCCGCCTGGAAAAGCGCCAAGCC
>NZ_JALNWM010000137.1 GCF_023230885.1 Desulfocurvus sp.
CCCCGGCAACGACCCCGAGCCCGGAGCGGACCCCCGCCCCGTGCGCAACATCGGCCTGCTCCGGGACGACCCGGCCCCGGGCGACCAGGACGCCCCCGCGAGCCAGGGCCGCCGGGACGGGGACATCTGGGACCGCCTGGAAGACCTGGGCGACAGCCACCCGGGCCGCGAGGAGCGCGACCCCGACGGGCCGCAGCCCCAGGGGCACCCCGTGGTGGACGTGCCCTTCGAACGCCTGGACCGCTTCGGCTTCTTCGGCGGGCTGTGGGAAACCTGCAAGCGCACCGCCACCGCGCCGCGCCTGTTCTTCGAAACCATGCCCGTGGACCGGGGCTACGGCAGGCCCGCGGTCTTCTATGTGCTGCTGAACATCGTGGCCGTGATGCTCCAGCTGGCCGTGGAATTCGCCATGCACGGCGTCCAGGCGCCCGCAGGGGCCGACCTGCCCGCCGAGGTCCAGGGGCTGACCGCCGGGGCGGCGGTGGGCGCCTCGTACCTGTTCGTCCTCGCCGCAGGGCCGCTGCTCCTGAGCTTCTTCCTCTTCGGCATCTCGGCGGTGCTGCACCTGCTGCTGACCCTGATGCAGGGCGTGTCCGGCGGGCTCCAGGCCACGGTGCGCGCGGTGGCGTACACGGCCCTGCCCTCGCTGTGCATGGCCGTGCCCGTGGCCGGGATGTACGTCGGCTCGGCCTGGAGCATCGTGATGCTGGTCTATGCCCTGCGCGGGGTGCACAAGACATCCTTCGCCAAGGCCGCCCTGGCCGTGGGGCTGTACACCCTGGGGGCCCTGGCCCTGGTCGTGGCTGCCCTCCAGGGCATGCCCCAGGGCGCCGGGCTGTAGCGGAGGGCCGTCATGGGGCTGCTGACCAGGCTCAGGGAACGCTGGCGCCAGTGGAGCGAGGCCCGCAGGCTGGCCCGCGACATCGACCCCGCCGTGTTCCTGGCCATGGCCGGGGAGCTGCGCGAGATCGCCCTCGCGGCGTCAAAACTCTGGCAGGACGATCCCTCGTTCTCGGCCCGGGCCCGGCGCATCCTCGAAGAGATGGACCAGCTCGAACGCATCGCCCAGCGCCCGGAGTTCCGGCGCCTGTCGCCCCAAAAGCGGCTGGAGCTGCGCAGGAGCCTGATCCTGTCGCGCGACCAGCTCCTGGAGACCATGCAGGCCTCGCCGCCGCCGACCACCACCATCCAGTGACCGCCCCGGGCGGTACGCATCTTGCTATCCTCCCGGCGCCGGGGGCATCCCGGCGCCGGAGCGCCCGCGCGCCCGGCAACGCCAGCCTCCCCGAGGTTCCGCATGTCCGCACGTCCGGCCCTGCTCGTTTCGGCCTGCCTGCTTGCCGCCCTGCTCCTGGGCGGCTGCGCCCTGGAGGGCGATTTCGCCAACCCGCCCGTGCTCCATGTGGACGAGATGGTCACCCGCGCGTGGCAGCCGGAAATCTACGTCGAGCCCCAGAATCCGCCCATGCGCCCGCTGCGGGCGGTGTTCTTCCCCCTGCGCCTGCGCGTGCAGATGGCCAACGGCCAGGCCCACGCCGAGGAGATGTCGCGCGTGTTCTGGCAGACCTGGCTGCGCGAGCGCGTGTTCCCCGGGCTGGCCTTCGCCCAGGGCGAGACCTGGCGCGGCCCGCAGCAGGCCATGCTCCTCGCCGACGGCTCGGCGGACCTCGTGGTCGGCGGCGAGATCACCCACGTCATGTTCGGCGGCTCGTCGGGCACGACCCAGGTTTCCGTGCGCCTGGAAATCTACGACGCGGCGGCGGGCACCCTGCTGTGGTCCATGGCCCACGCCGGGGAGATGCGCAACGCCCAGACCCGCGACTTCATCCTGCTGACCAAGAAGTCCCGCCTGCCCGCCGAGCCGGTGCAGGCCATCATGACCGCCCTGGCCGAGGACATGGCCGCCCCTGTGGCCGCCTGGAACAACGGCCAGCCCGAGCAGGGCGAGGACGCGCCCTCGGCCCTGGAATAGCCCGGCGCAACGGATCCGGGGCGCGCCCGCCGCACCCCGGAATCCTTCCCTTTTCCCGCCCGATTTGACCCCGGTCAAAGCCGCCCCGGCCCCGCCCGGGCACAGTGGCGCCATGAGCAGCCCCTCCCCCCGCACCCTGCGCCTGGACGGCCCGGGCTTCCGCGTCACCGCCTGCCGCGGGGCGCAGGATTGCCCCCGCCGCGTCCTGGATGCGCCCGGCCTGCCCCGGGCCCTGGCCGCCGCCCTGGAGGCCCTGGCCCCCGGGGCCGCCCCCGCCCCGGCCCATGCCCACACCCTGCTGCGCGTGGCCGTGGCCTACTGCCCCAACGCCTGTTCCCAGCCCCAGATCGCCGACGTGGGCGCCATCGGCGCGGCCACGCCCGCCGCGGACCCCGCCGCCTGCGTGGCCTGCGGAGCCTGTGCCGCCGCCTGCCGCGAAAGCGCCGTGGACCTGGACGGCCTGGGCGCCATTCGGGGCATCGACGCCACGCGCTGCCTGGGCTGCGGGGACTGCGCCGCCGTCTGCCCGGCCCAGGCCATTGCCACCGCCCGACGCGGCTTCCGGGTCCTGGCGGGCGGCAAGCTGGGGCGCCACCCGCGCCTGGCCGACGAGCTGCCCGGCCTGTGCGCCCCCGAGGCCCTGCCCGCCCGGGCCTCGGCCATTCTGGCCGCCTGCCTGGCCGCGCGCCACGGGCACGAGCGCCCCGGCGACGTGGTGGCCCGCCTGGGAGCCGCCGCCCTGGCCGGGGACGCCCGCGCCCCGGGGCGGGACTGATGGCCGCCCCGGCCCTGGCGGCCAGCCTGCTTCCGGCGGCGCTCTCCCTGTGGCTGCTGGGGGCCCACGCCCTGCGCGCCGGGGACTGGGGCCAGGCCCTGGCCTGGGGTCTGGCGCCGCTGCTCCTGGCCCTGCCCCACGGCTGGACTCGCCGGGCCGCCCAGCTGGCCCTGGCCTGGGCCGTGCTGGTCTGGGCCCGCGCGGGGGGCGAGCTGATCCAGATGCGCGCCGCCCTGGACCAGCCCTGGGCCCGGCTGGCCCTGATCCTGGGCGCGGTGATGCTCCTGGCCGTGGCGGGCCTGGCCCTGCTGGAGCGCGGCCCGGCCGCCCGGCGCCACGGCGCCGACCCCGCCCCCCACTGGCCGCCCGCCCTGGCCCTGGCGCTCACCGTGGCCCTGCTGGCCGCCTGCCGGGCCACGGTGCCCTTCCCCATCCTGCTGCCCGACCGTTTCTGGCCCGGCTCGGGCTGGCTCCTGGTGCTGGCCCTGGGGGCCTACGCCGCATGGCTCACGCGCGCCCTCCTGGCCCCGGGCGGCGGGGCCGGGCGCTGGGGGCGGCTGCGCCTGCGGGCCTGGGGCCTGTTCTCGGCGCTGTTCTTCGCCCAGCTCCTGCTGGGGCTGGCCGGGGCCGAACGCCTGCTCATGACCGGCGAAACACACCTGCCCGTGCCCGCGCTCATCGCCGCCGGGCCCGTGTTCCGGGGCCAGGGCCTGTTCATGGCCGGGCTGTTCCTGGCCACGGTGGCCGTGGTCGGCCCGGCGTGGTGCAGCTGGCTGTGCTACATCGGCGCATGGGACGGCGCGGCGGCGGCCCGGGCCCGGACGCCCAGACCCCTGCCGCCCTGGCGCGGGCCGGTGCGCGCGGCCCTGGCGGCGCTGGTGCTGCTGGCGGCCTGGGGTCTGCGCGCGGCCGGGGCGCCCGTGGCCCTGGCCGGGGGGCTGGCCGCGGCCTTCGGGCTGGCGGGGGTGGCGCTGATGCTCGCCGCCAGCCGCCGCCGGGGGCTCATGGTCCACTGCACGGCCTTTTGCCCCCTGGGTCTGGCCGCCACCCTCCTGGGGCGGCTGCATCCCCTGCGGGTGCGTGTGGGCCCGGGCTGCACGGACTGCGGGGCCTGCCTGCGCGCCTGCCGCTACGGCGCCCTGAGCCCCGAGCGCCTGGCCCTGGGCCGCCCCGGGGGCACCTGCACCCTGTGCGGAGACTGCGTGGCCCGCTGCCCCCACGCGGCCCTGGGCTACCGCTTTCCGGGGCTGTCCCCGGCGCGCTCCCGGGCGCTGTTCGCCGTGCTGGCGGTCAGCGCCCATGCGGCGTTCCTGGGCGTGGCGCGCATCTGAGGGCCGGGCGCCCGCGCCCCGGGTGCCCCTCCCGCCGCAGGCGCCGCGGTTGCCATCGTCCGCCGGATGATTACGGTTATCAACGCTTCCCGCGGGCCTGTCCCTTTGACTCCATGGCCCAGGCGGTCTATGGTGCTGGTCCGCCTGTGCGGCGGTCCAAGCAATCCCGGCCGGACGGCGCGCGCCCGGTGCGCCCCCGCCACACGGAGGTTTTTTCATGATCGGCATTTCCAAGCTCTATTGCGGCGCGGTGGAGGCGTCCGACGCCCTGCGCTACGGGCGGGACTCCAAGACCCTGCCCTCCCACCTGCTGCAATTCTCCAAGGACAAGAAGCCCGTGGTCGTGTGGAACATGACCCGGCGCTGCAACCTCAAATGCGTGCACTGCTACGCCCAGGCCGTGGACCCCGACGGCAAGGACGAGATCAGCACCGAGCAGGCCAAGGGCATCATCAAGGACCTGGCCGACTACGGCGCGCCGGTGATGCTCTTCTCCGGCGGCGAGCCCCTGGTGCGCCAGGACCTGCCCGAACTGGCCAGCTTCGCCACGGCCAACGGGATGCGCGCGGTCATCTCCACCAACGGCACGCTGATCACCAAGGAGAAGGCCCGCGAGCTCAAGCAGATCGGCCTGTCCTATGTGGGCATCTCCCTGGACGGCGGCGAGGAGATTCACGACAAGTTCCGCAAGGTGCCCGGCTCCTTCCGGCGCGCCCTGCAGGGCGTGGAGAACTGCCAGGCCGAGGGGCTCAAGGTCGGGCTGCGCTTCACCATCAACAAGCGCAACCAGGGCGAGATCCCGACCCTGTTCCAGATCATCGAGGAGCTTGAGGTTCCGCGCATCTGCTTCTACCATCTGGTCTACTCCGGGCGCGGCTCGGAGCTGATCAAGGAGGACCTGGACCACGCCGAAACCCGCGAGGCCGTCCACCTGATCATGGACAAGACCCGCGAGCTGTTCGACAAGGGCAAGCCCAAGGAGGTCCTGACCGTGGACAACCACGCCGACGGCCCCCTGGTCTACCTGCGGCTGCAAAAGGAAGACCCCGCGCGCGCCGCCGAGGTCAAACGCCTGCTGGACTTCAACGAAGGCAACAACTCCGGGCGCGGCATCGGCTGCATCTCGTGGGACGGGCAGGTCCACGCCGACCAGTTCTGGCGCAACCACACCTTCGGCAACGTGCTCACCCGCCCGTTCTCCGAAATCTGGGACGACCCGTCCATCGAGCTGCTGCACAAGCTGAAGGACAAGAAGAAACACGTCGGAGGGAGGTGCGCCACATGCCGATACCTCGCCATCTGCGGCGGAAATTTCAGGGCCCGGGCGGAAGCCTACTACGGGGACATCTGGGCTCAGGATCCCGCCTGCTATTTGACGGACGAAGAGATCAGGGCCTGAGGCTGTCCATGTTCGGCTACGCCCGCGCGCGCGCGTGCGCGGGCTTCCGGCTGGTGCAGGCCGCCAGCACCCGGCGCGACGAGTACTTCGGCGACCAGGGCGAGGGCCTGACCCGCGAGATCGTCTTCAGCCCCGAGCGCCTGGCCGAGGCCGAGGCCCGCAAGGAGGCCGCCCGCGACGCCGAGCGCGCCAAGGCCGGCCGCATGCGGCCCTGCTAGTTGAGACCCCACGCGCCGGGGCGCCCTCCGGGTGCCCCGGCGCCTGCCCAAGGAGCCATCCCATGGACCAGCCCTGCTTCTTCCGGGGCCGCCGCCTGCGCAAGACCCCGACCCTGCGCGACATCTTCCGCGAGCATCACGTCCGCCCCGAGGACCTGATGATGCCCTACTTCGTGGTCGACACCGACGACCCCGCCCTGCGCAAGCCCATCTCGGCCATGCCCGGCCAGTTCCAGCTCTCCCTGGACGAACTGGACCGCCAGGTGACCCGGGCCGTGGCTCTGGGCCTGCGCTCGTGCATCCTGTTCGGCCTGCCCAGGGCCAAGGACGCCCGGGGCAGCGGCGCCTACGACCCCGACGGCATCGTCCAGCGCGCCATCCGCCGCCTGAAGGAACGCCACCCCGACCTGCTGGTGGCCACCGACGTATGCCTTTGCGAATATACCGACCACGGGCACTGCGGCCTCCTGCGCCAGGACGACGGCTCCGGCGAGGTCTGCAACGACCCGACCCTGAGCCTGCTGGCCAGGGCCGCCGTGTCCCACGCGGCCGCAGGGGCCGACATGGTCGCCCCCTCGGACATGATGGACGGCCGGGTGGGCGAAATCCGCCAGGCCCTGGACGAGGCCGGGTTCACCCAGGTGCCCATCATGTCCTACGCGGTGAAATACGCCTCGGCCTTCTACGGGCCCTTCCGCGAGGCCGCCGAGAGCGCGCCCCGGTTCGGCGACCGCCGCTCCTACCAGATGGACCCGCCCAACGCCCGCGAGGGCCTGCGCGAGGCCCAGGCCGACATCGACGAGGGCGCCGACGTGATCATGGTCAAGCCCGGCATGCCCTACCTGGACATGATCACCCGCCTGCGCGAGGCCTTCGACCTGCCCGTGGCGGCCTATCAGGTCAGCGGCGAATACTCCATGATCAAGGCCGCCGCCGCCAACGGCTGGATCGACGAGACCGCCGTGATGCTCGAAAGCCTGACGGCCTTCAAGCGCGCCGGGGCCGAGCTGATCCTGACCTACTTCACCGAGGACTTCCTGCGCCTGCGCGCCGGGGAGCAGGGGGGAAACGCATGAGCGCGGCCCAGCACCCCGGGCGGCCGGGGCATCCGGGCGGGCACGGCGGCGGGCATCCCGGCGCCCACCCCCACGGCGCGGCCCACGCGCCCAAGGGCCACCCCGGCGCCCACCCCATGGCCCCCGGCGGCCACCCCCACGACGCCCGCCAGGCCGACGGCACCCCGCCCCTGCGGCTCATCGCCTGGGAGATCACCCGCTCGTGCAACCTGGCCTGCAAGCACTGCCGCGCCGAGGCCCACGAGGAGCCCTATCCTGGCGAATTCTCGACGGAAGAGGCCAAGGCCCTCATCGACGACTTCCGCAAGGCCGGGGACCCCATCCTGATCTTCACCGGCGGCGAGCCCATGATGCGCAAGGACTGGCCCGAGCTGGTGCGCTACGCCACCAGCCTTGGCCTGCGCTGCGTCATGTCGCCCAACGGCACGCTGATCACCGCCCAGAGCGCGCAGACCATGGTCGAGGCGGGCGTGCAGCGCGTGTCCATCTCCATCGACGGGCCCGACGCCGCCTCCCACGACACCTTCCGGGGCGTGCCCGGGGCCTTCGCGGCCTCCATGCGCGGCATCGAGCACCTCAAGGCCGCCGGGCTGGAATTCCAGATCAACACCACGGTCACGCGCGGCAACCTGGGGATGTTCAAGGACATCTTCAAACTCTGCGAGGAGCTCGGCGCCGCCGCGTGGCACATCTTCCTGCTCGTGCCCACCGGGCGCGGGGCCCAGCTCGGCGCCGAGGTCATCAGCGCCGCCGAGTACGAAGACGTGCTCAACTGGTTCTACGACTTCCAGAAAACCACGGCCATGCAGCTCAAGGCCACCTGCGCCCCGCACTACCACCGCATCCTGCGCCAGCGCGCCAGGGCCGAGGGCATCCCCGTGACCTTCGAGAACTTCGGGCTCGACGCCGTGTCGCGCGGGTGCCTGGGCGGGGTGGGCTTCTGCTTCGTGTCGCACACCGGCCAGGTCCAGCCCTGCGGCTACCTGGTGCTCGACTGCGGCAACGTGCGCGAGACGCCCTTCCCGGAAATCTGGAAGAACTCAAAAATATTCAACCAGTTCCGCGATCAGGACGAGTTCACGGGCAAATGCGGGGTCTGCGAGTACCACAAGGTCTGCGCCGGCTGCCGGGCCCGGGCCTACACCATGTCCGGCGACCACATGGCCGAGGAGCCGCTGTGCTCCCACGTTCCGGCCCGGGCGCGCCGCGAGGGGGAGAAGTCGTGATGGACGCCATCGACCGCAGAATCCTGGACGTGATCCAGTCCGGCTTCCCCTTGGCCGCGCGGCCCTACGCCGAGCTTGGCCGCGACCTGGGGCTCACCGAGGCCGAGGTCCTGGCCCGGGTGCGCGCCCTCAAGGAGTCCGGCGTCATCCGGCGCATCGGGGCCAATTTCCAGTCCGCGCACCTGGGCTGGCACTCCACCCTGTGCGCGGCCAAGGTGCCGCCCGAGGGGCTGGACGATTTCGTGGCCACGGTCAACGCCCACCCGGGCGTGACCCACAACTACCTGCGCGACCACGAGTTCAACGTCTGGTTCGCCTTCATCGGCGAAGACCCCGAAACCGTGCAGCGGGCCCTGGCGGACATCAGCGCCGCCACGGGGGTGGACGTGCTCTACCTGCCCGCCACCCGGCTCTTCAAGATCAAGGTCGACTTCGCCATGCAGGGCGCTGGCGGGGAGCAGTAGCATGGGCCGCCCCTTCCTGCTCTCGCCGTCCCTGCTGTCCTGCGACTACGGGCGCCTGGCCGGGGAACTGGCCGACCTGGAGGCCGCCGGGCTCAAATGGGTCCACTGGGACGTGATGGACGGCGCCTTCGTGCCCAACATCACCCTGGGCGCGCCCATCATCGGCGCCCTGCGCGGGCGCAGCTCGCTGTTCTTCGACGTGCACCTGATGGTCGAGGAGCCCGCGCGCTATGTGGCCGACTTCGCCCGCGCCGGGGCGGACCTCATCTGCGTCCACGCCGAGGCCACCCGCCACCTGGAGCGCACCTGCGCCGCCGTGGCCGAGCTGGGCAAGCAGGTGGGCGTGGCCCTCAACCCCGCCACCCCTGTGGACGCCGTGCGCTACCTGCTGCCGCAGCTGGACATGGTCCTGGTCATGAGCGTGAACCCCGGCTTCGGCGGGCAGTCGTTCATCCCCTTCTCCGTGGACAAGATCCGCGAGCTGGCCGCCCTGCGCGAGCGGCTGAACCCGCGCTGCCTGATCCAGGTGGACGGCGGCTGCACCCCCGAGA
>NZ_JALNWM010000138.1 GCF_023230885.1 Desulfocurvus sp.
CGCCCCGGCGGGCCGTCCAGGGCCCCCGGCGCGCCGAAGCCACGAAACCGCACACGCCGTACGCGCTCCCCCCTTGCCATCGGCCCGGAAAGCGGCCATGATTCCGCCGTCCTGCACGGAACACCGCAACCGGAACCGCAGGTGACAATGAACACATCCGCACAACCAACTGTTTCTTTTTACAAAATGCACGGCAGCGGCAACGATTTCGTGCTCATCGACAACCGCGCCCTGCGCCTGCCCCGCGAGGCCATGCCCCAATGGGCCCGGCGCATCTGCCGCACGGCCTTCGGCGTCGGCGCCGACGGCCTGATCCTGCTGGACACGGCCCCGGCCGGAAGCCCGGCGGACTACGTCTGGGATTTCCACAACGCCGACGGCTCGCGCGCCGCCATGTGCGGCAACGGCTCGCGCTGTGCCGCGCGCCTGGCCCACGCCCTGGGCATGGCCGGGCCCACGCATGTGCTGGGCACCGACGCCGGGCCCATCCGCGCGCGGGTCAACCCCGGGGCGGGCACCGTCCGCGTGCAGCTCACCCCGCCCCACGGGCTGGCCCTGGGCGCCGACCTGGACGTGGACGGCCAGCGCCACAGCGTGCATTTCGTGGACACGGGCGTGCCCCACGCCGTGGTGTTCCCCGAGGGGCTCGCCGGGCTGGACGTGCGCACCCTGGGCCGCGCCCTGCGCACGCACCCCCACTTCGCCCCCGCCGGAGCCAACGTCAACTTCGCCCGGGTGGACGCGCCGGACGCCATGACCCTGCGCACCTACGAGCGCGGGGTGGAAAACGAAACCTACGCCTGCGGCACGGGCGCCGCCGCCACGGTGCTGGTGGCCAACGCGCTGGGGCTGGTGGGCACCGAGGTCCGGGTGACCACCTCGGGCGGCGAGGTTTTGCAAATCGGCCTCGAAAACGGTACGGTCTTCCTCGAAGGACCCGCCGTTGTCACCTACCAAGGCCAAATGTTTCTGGAT
Organism: Desulfocurvus sp.; assembly: GCF_023230885.1. Taxonomy (GTDB): domain Bacteria; phylum Desulfobacterota; class Desulfovibrionia; order Desulfovibrionales; family Desulfovibrionaceae; genus Desulfocurvus. The sequence goes on from NZ_JALNWM010000138.1 coordinate 976, forward strand.
TCCCTGGGGCTGACGCTGCCCTAGGCCCGCACGGGACACGAAGAGGAGGAGCCCATGCATTTTTCGGGTGCGTTCACCGCACTGGTCACGCCGTTCCGCAACGGCGAGCTGGACGAGGAAGCCTACCGCGAGTTCATCGAATGGCAGATCGAGCAGGGGATCAACGGCGTTGTGCCCTGCGGCACCACCGGCGAGTCCGCCACCCTGTCCCACGCCGAGCACGGCAGGGTCATCCGCGTCTGCGTCGAGCAGGTGGCCGGGCGTGTGCCCGTGCTGGCCGGGGCCGGGTCCAACAACACCCGCGAGGCCGTGGAGCTGACCCGCTACGCCAAGGACGCCGGAGCCGACGGCGCCCTGCTCATCACGCCCTACTACAACAAACCCACCCCCGCCGGGCTTGTGGAGCACTTCAAGGCCATCGCCCGCGAAGTGCCCATGCCCATCGTGGTCTACAACGTGCCCGGGCGCACGGCCCTGAACCTCTCCCCCGAAACCCTGGCGCGCATCCGCAAGGCCGTTCCCGAGGTGGTCGGCGTCAAGGAGGCCACCGGCGACCTGAAACAGGTCTCGGACATCATCGAGCTGCTGGGGCCGGACTTCAGCGTCCTGTCGGGCGACGACTTCACGGTGCTGCCGCTGCTGGCCCTGGGCGGCACGGGGGTCATCTCCGTGGTGTCCAACGTGGTGCCCGGCCCCATGGCCGCCCTGTGCGCCGCCCACCGCGACCGCGACAACGAGAAGGCCGCCGCCCTGCACTTCGGGATGATGCCCCTGGCCCGGGCCATGTTCATCGAAACCAACCCCATCCCGGTCAAGACCAGCCTGGCGCTCATGGGCCGCATCGCCCTGGAGCTGCGCCTGCCGCTGGTGGAGATGCAGCCCGAGACGCACGCCCGCCTGGAGGCCACCCTCAAGGCTTCCGGGCTCATCTAGCCGGGAAGGCGCAGGAGTTGCAGGGCAGGCCGCCCTCCCCGGGCTGAAGCGAGGACCGGACAGCGCCTTGCCGCTGCATATCCGGCCCGGACGCCCCGCCCCGGGGCCCAATGCCGAAACGACAAAGCCCCCGCGCCGCAAGGCCGGGGGCTTTTCGTATGGCCTGCGCCGGGCCGGGGCGCTCCAGATGGCCGGGGCGGGGCGGGCCCGCCAGCGGTGCCCGGCGCCCTGACCGCGGCCCGGCGCGGGCCGAGGTCAGCCCCGGGGGAAGCCCTTGCAGCCCGTGCGCAGGGCATGCTTGCGCAGCCCGGGATAGGAACGGCAGATGGCGGGCTTCACGTCGTGGATGGTGCAGACGAAGGCCGTGTCGCCGGGCACCCGCCGCAGGAAGGGGCAGCGCTCGGCGTACAGCGGGGTGCCCGGGCGCCGCCAGATCAGGTAGCGCGGGCCCTGCGGCCCGGGCTCCTCGCCCACCCAGGCCAGGATGTCCTCCCGCCCCAGGCGGCGCCACAGGGCCACGTCCTCGGCGGTGCACTCGCTGTGGTAGTCCAGGTCCAGGCAGCAGCTTCCGCAACGGGTGCAGGCGAAATCGTGCATGCCCGTTTCCAGGCGGATGCACGGGGCATCGGCCGGAACGCCGGGCAGGGCCTCGGCCCGCTGGTCGAAAACCAGGGCGCACAGCCGGGCCAGGACCTCGGGCTCGCAGGCGCGCTGGCGCACGGCCAGGCCCAGCCACCGGGCGGCGACGTTCCAGGCCACGAACCGGGCCTCCTCCGCCCCAGGCTGCGGCGGCAACTCCAGCCCCGGCACATCGCCCCGGCGCCCGGGGCGGGCCGCCTGGCCATACAAAACCTCGGTCAACGAACAGAATTCTTCGAGTTGCGCCCCGTACATGCGCAGGTCGCAACCAATGGCGGCAACGGCCTCGGCGGCTGTAAGCAGCACCGCCGGGCGCGCCGGTCGCCCGGACATGGCATCCTCCGTATCTGTCTTGCAGGTTGCAGCCGGTCACAAAGCACTCGCGGCCGGGCGTCGCGCCCGGCCGCCGTGTGCCCTCTCCGGCCGGAACAGGGCATGGCCCTGACCGCCAGCATTGTTGTTTCCGGCCGGAAAGGCAAGCGGTTCCCGGGAGAAAGCCGCTTTCGGGCCTCCGGCTGCCAGTTCCGGGAAACACCCGGACGGGGCACGGCCGGAAGCGGTGCCGCCAGCGCGGGAACCCGGGCCCGCCCCAAGGGGGCAACCGCCCGGCAGCCTCGGCCCGAGCCGGAACACCCGCTCCCGCCGGGGCAAAGAACGACGCGCCCCCGGGCCTGCGCCCCCGCCGGACCCGGATACGCACGGATACGCACGGATCCCAGCGCGCGCAGGGCCGCCGCATCCGTCAGGCGGATACGGCGGCCCTGTGGCGGGGGCTGCGCCCGGCTCGGGAGCGGCCCGTCAGACCACGATGTCCACCGGGACGGCCGCAGCCCCTCCGCGAGTCCGGGCCCCGGGCTCAGGGGCCGGGGCCGCGTCAGCCCCTTCGGCCGCCGCAGCCGCCGCGGCGGGGGCAACCGGCGCGGCGGGGGCGGCGACAGCTTCTCCGGCGGCCGCGCCCGACTCGGAAACCGCCTGCTCGGCCTTCTCCTCGATGCTTTCCCGCGCCCTGTCCAGATTTTCCTCGTTGGCTTCCAGCGACTCCCGGAGCTTGGTCGCCTGGCGCATGGCCTGGCTGCTGTGCGCCTGGGCCGTAATCTTGACCGTTTCGGGCATCGCGTTGGCGATAACCTCCTTCACGCGGGTGATCGTCATCTGCCGCTCAAGGGACGTGCTCAGCTGCAACGCGGAAACGTACTCCGAGGGCTCGCTCCGCTCGGAAACGAAATTCCCCGCCAACATGTTGGCCGGGGCCGCCTCGCGGGATGCCCCGGGGGGCACCCCGGCGGCGGCGGACGCAACGGCGTCTTCCGGCAGGACGCCTTCGCCCTTGCGCAGTTTTTCCAGCACGCTCTGCAAGTCCCCCCCTGCCGCCAGTTGCGCACCGATGCCGTCGACCATGGTCGTCCTCCCGTTGCATGATTACATCATTCGTATCGGTCAACCGAACCGGATTCTTTAGGGTGCAAGACATGTTCCGTTTTTCCGCATATGCGGAAACGCATTCCGCGTGCCCGGGAGCGCCCAGGCCGTTTCACGCGCGCCGCATCCGCCGCAGCAAAAAGGCCGCCCCGTCCTGCGCAAGGCGCAGGGCCAGGACGGCAAAAAAGGCCCGGCGCGGCGAACCGCGCCGGGCCCCGGAAGCCCGAAGGGGGACGTATCTGCCGATTTACGCGAAGGCCTTGGCCTGGAAGTCCGGCACGACCTGCTTCTTGCGGCTCATGCAACCGGCCAGCCAGAAGGAGCGCTCGCCAGCCTCGACGCCAAACGCCTTCTTGAAGACGTTCTTGTCGTCGGACACGAAGAGCATCTCGCTGCCTTCCTTCATGATGTCGGTGAGCATCAGGATGATGGTGTGGTGGCCCTTCTCCTGCTTGAGCTTCTTGATCTCCTCGTACAGCCCGTCGACGTAGGGCTTGAGGATGTCGCCGTCCACGACCTCGAGCTGGCCGATGCCAACGCCGTGGCCAGCCATGTCGAAGTCCTTGTAGTCGCGGAAGACCAGGTCGCGCATGGGGGTGCCGTCCACGGCGCTCTTGACCTTGAACATGTCCATGCCCAGGGCCATCATGTCGGCCACACCGGCGATCTTGGCCAGGGCCTCGCAGGCGGCCTTGTCAGCCGGGGTGCAGGTGACGGACTTGAACATGACGGTGTCGGAGAGGATGGCGCAGAGCATGGCGCCGGCGATGCCCTTGGGCACTTCCACGCCGTAGAAGTCGTACATGCTCTTCAGCACGGTGCAGGTGCAGCCCACGGGCCAGACCCACATCTCCAGGGGATTGGGGGTGGTCACGTCGCCCAGCTTGTGGTGGTCGACCACGGCCAGGATCTCGGCCTTGTCCAGGTCGGCGGGCAGCTGGGTCTTCTCGGTGGTGTCCACCAGGGCCAGCTTCTGACCAGCAACTTCCTTCACGATCTCGGGAGCGGCCAGGCCGAACTTCTTGAGCACGAAATCGGACTCGGGGGTGACGGCGCCCTGGGCGACGGCCTTGGCCGGCTTGCCGGTTTTGCTGGCCAGGTCGGCGTAGGCGATGGCGGCCACGATGGAGTCGGTATCCGGATTCATGTGACCCATAACGAGCATAGTCATTGAGAACCTCCTCTAAACATTTGACGCAGTTGGCGGAACAAGGTCCCATTGAGCGCATTGAGTTTGTGCCAAATAGCACAAAGGCGGGACGCTGCCAAGCGAAAAGAACGCGCCGCCGCCCGTAAAAAACACAAGACCGACCACTTGTAGCCCAGAAAAGGCGCGGCGGCAACGGGCCGGGAACCACGCGCCAAAACGCCGCCCTGCCGCCACCGGCCCGCCGCCTTCGCGCCCATGCACGCAGCGTGCCCAGGGCCCGCCGCGAGCATGTGCATATGTGAACATGCTCGCCGGGCGGGCCCTGCCGGGCGCGCGGACAAGCACCGGCCCCGCGGGGCGGGCCAGCCCCGTGGGCCGGAGAGCCAGCCCTGAAAGGGTTGCCCTTGTTCCCGGGCCGACGTGTTGCCCCTGTTGCCGGTCGCACCCGGGCGGCCTCGCCGCCGCCCCGGCGGGGAGCCCCCCGTCCCGGGCGCGCGGGCACGCCCTGCGCACGCGCCAAGGACGGCCACGGCCAGGAGCCCCGATTTGGCTATGCGTAAGGGAAGATGCCCGCCGGACAGGACTTGCGGGCTGGGCCGGGCCGGGCGGCCTCGCCGCCGCCCCGACGGCGACGGCCAGAAACCAGCCCTCCGCGACCGGGGCGGTCAAGCCGCCGCGACAGCAAAAAAAGCAGAGGAAGAACGGGAGCCAGCTAGCCCAGGAAGCCGACCACGGCCACGGCCAGGGCGCAGACCGTCAGCACCACATAGGCACGCGGCACGCGCAGGGACATGAGCCCGCCCACGCTGGCCCCGAGCCATATCTGGCCCCAGGAGAACAGCCCCGGCGACGGCTGCATCAGCCCCCGGCCAAGGAGCAGGGTCGCCAGGGTCATGGAGCAGCCCAGGGCCGCGAGGAAGAACAGGAAGTGCGTCAGCACCGAGCGGGCCAGGGCCCGGCGCACCAGCGCCCCCGGGTCGTATTCGCCCTGGCGCCCGGGGCTCAGCCAGCCCTGGAGGGTGTCGAAGGCCGCGTTCTGCCTTGCGCGGTGCATGCGCTCCATGCCGGCGGCCATCCACGACAGGGGCAGGCCGATGAGGATGGGGAACACCGCCCCCGAGGCCCCGGACAGCCCGAAGGCCGTCATGATCGCCAGGGCGCCCAGGGTGCCTGCGGCGGGGTTGGGGGGGATGAAGGTTCCGGCGGGGATGAGGTCGAGCCAGAGCAGCTCGAAGACCAGGGCCACGGAAACGGCCTGGGTCACGTCGCCCGTGAGCATGCCCCAGAGCAGGCCCTGGACCAGCGGGCGCTCAAGGATGCCCAGGTTCAGCGAGAAGCGCAGCGAGGAAAAGACGGCAAAAAAAAACTCGCCAGCAGCGTCCAGCCCGCCAGGGCCGCCGGGGAGACGGGCGCGGCTACCACGTCCGCCCCACCTGCACGGGCTCGTTGGGCACGCAGCGGAAATCCAGGGCCACGCCCCGGGCGGCGAAATAGCTCAGGCAGACCTTGTCCCGCCCGTCCAGGGCCACATGGGCGCAGAGCTGTTCCTTGCCCGGGCCGTAATGCATGTTGCCCAGGTTCAGGCAGCTGAAGGCCGTGCCGTGCTCGTGGGCGCGCCGGGCGTCCTCGCACGAGGCGAAGAGCACCAGCACGTCGGGCTCGGCGTCGTCCTGGAAGGCCGTGGACAGGAAGCCGTGCAGGCCCTCCACGGTGACGAAGACCTTGTCCACATGGCTGGGAATGGCCAGGCCCATGATCTCCTGGCGCAGGGGATCGGCGCTCAGGGCGTCGTTGGCCACGACGATCATCCGCGAACGTGTGAAGGGCAGCCAGGTTTCGATGATCTGCCCATGAATCAGGCGGTTGTCCACGCGCACCCAGAACACGGCTAGCCCCCGGCCACCTTCTGGCGCAGCACCTCGCCCGCGACGACGATGCCCTGGATGCCCGCGGCCTTGGCCTCGTCGGCCAGCCGCGAGAGCGGCAGCGCGCGCATGCCCAGCACCTTGAGCAGCATGGGCAGGTTGACCCCGGTGATGACCTCGAGCTTGCCGGTGCCCAGCAGGGAGAGGCTCAGGTTGGTGGGTGTGCCGCCGAACATGTCCGTGAGCAGCATGACGCCGGAACCGGCGTCCACGCTGGCCACGGCCTGGCGCAGGGCGTCCATGGTCTTGTCCATCTCCGTCGCGGTGTCCACGCTCACGGCGACGCAGGCGCGCTGGGAGCCGAGGATCATCTCGGCGGCGGCGATGAGGCGGGTGCCGTAGTCGGTGTGGGTCACCACGACGACTCCGACGTCGCCGCCCTTGGCTTTCTTTTCCTTGGTCATCGGCTCGCTTGTGCTTGCGGCGCGGCCCGGGCGCCAGCCCGGCGGCCCTGCGCCGTCATTTCAGGTCGATATGCCGGTGTTCGAGAAAGACTGCATAATCCGAGTTGCGCAAGGAGTCAAAGACTGCTTCGGCCACGGCCACGGAGCGGTGCCTCCCGCCGGTGCAGCCGAAGGCCACGGTCATGCGGTAGCGGCCCTCGCGGGCGTACAGGGGCAGCACGAAGTTGAGATAGTCCAGCTGGCGGCGCAGGAACTCCGCGCCGGGCTCGCGCCCGAGCACGAAACGCGAGACGTCCTCGTCCTGGCCGGACAGGGGCCGCAGGGCCTCGTCGAAATGCGGATTGGGCAGAAAGCGCAGGTCGAAGACCAGGTCCGCGTCGGTGGGCACGCCGTGCTTGAAGCCGAAGGACAGGATGTACAGCCGCAGGCCCCAACGCTTGTCGCGCAGGAAATTCCATTTTTCCTGAAGGGTGCGCCGCAGGTCGTGGATGGAGTAGCCCGAGGTGTCCAGGACCAGCTCCGCCTGCTCGCGCACCGGGGCCAGCATCTCCCGCTCGCGGTCCATGGCCGCCTCCAGCGACAGGGCCCCCTCCAGGGGGTGGGGGCGGCGCGTGGCGGCGTAGCGCCGCAGCAGCACGGCCCGCGATGACTCCACAAAGACGATGCGCGGACGGATGCCCAGGGCGGCGCACTGGGAGAGGGTTTCCTTCCATTGGACCAGAAAGTCCGACTGGCGCACGTCCATGCCCAGGGTCAGGCCGCGGTGGTGCAGCTCGGCCTGGCTGTCGAACAGGCGGACCACATCGGGGATGAGCCCCGGGGGCATCCCGTCCACGGACAAAAAACCCAGGTCCTCGAAGACCTTGAGGGCCGTGGACTTGCCCGCACCGGACAGGCCGGTGAGGATGACCACGGGGATATGCCCGCCCGCCGCCGCCTGGGTCATGGTCCGCCTCCCCTAGCAGCCCCGCAGCAGCCGCAGCAGGCCGTCCGCCCCCTCGGCCGCCATGAAGGAGCGGCGGAAGGCGTCGTCCTTGAGCAGGCGCGATATGCCCGCCAGCACGCGCAGGTGCTGGCCGACAACCTGCTCGGGCGCCAGGACCAGGAAGAAGATGTTGCAGGGCCTGTGGTCCAGGGAGTCGAACTCCACGCCCTGCTCGCTGCGCCCGACAACAAGGACGATCCTCTCGATGCAGTCCATCTTGCCGTGGGGGATGGCCACGCCGTCCCCGATGCCCGTGGTGCCGAGCTTTTCGCGATCCTTGAGCACCTTGAGGGCCGTGGCGGCGTCCAGGCCGGGGACCTTGTCCCCGGCCGCGGCCACCAGTTCGGCCAGGACCGCGTTCTTGGTCCTGGCCGCGAGGGCTGGCAGAACCAGCCCTTCTTCCAGCAAATCACCAATGATCATGCGTTACATCCCCGGATCGATAAGCCCGAAATCCCCGTTCTTGCGGAGATAGATGACGTTGATGCGCTCGGTCTGCGCGTTCTGGAACACCAGGAACTCGTAGCCCAGGCTCTCCAGCTGCATGGCCGCCTCCTCGACGGACATGGGC
>NZ_JALNWM010000139.1 GCF_023230885.1 Desulfocurvus sp.
CACCCCGATGTAGAGCAGCACGGCGGCGGCGAACATCTTGAAGTGCCGGGGGTCGGGCAGCCAGCTGGTGCGCACATAGGCGCCGATGAACACCCCCGGCAGGGTGCCCAGGACGACGATCCACGTCAGCGGCCAGAGCATCCGGCCTTCCTTGCAGTAGCGGTAGACGCCGCTGGGGATGGCCACCACGTTGAAGAGCTGGTTGGTGGCGCTGACCGAGGGGTTGACGTAGCCCAGGAAGGACATCTGGAAGGGCAGCAGCAGGAAGGCCCCGGAAACCCCGCCCATGGAGGTGAAGAACGAGATGACGAAGGCCACCAGGGGCGGCACCCAGGGGGCGACCTCGATTCCGGCGGTGGGGAAGAACATGGATACCTCCTGCGGCCTGCGGCTCTTCGGTCACGATTCCAATCGAATTCGTGACTTTTTGTAGCCGCCCGGCCGGGGAGTTGTCAAGTCGCCCGGTCTGGGCGAGGATGGGCGCCCCGGGGCCGCGGGCGCAAGCCCGCGGCCCGGGCGCCCCCTCCCCGGGGGGCGCCGAACCCGCGCGGCCCGCCGGGCCGCGCCAGGAACAAGGATACGGCGCGCATGGCACCCAGGAGCAGACCTTCCGGAAAACAGGCCGCCCCGGCCCGGGGCGCCGGGTCCCGGCCCGGAGCCGGGAGCGGCCACGGGCGCATCGTCTCCGGCCCCGAGGGGCCCGACTGCCTCGACGCCACGCAGCTCGCGGCCCTGGAGCAGGCCGTCCGCAGCTGGGTGGACGCGGCGGCGGGCCCCGCGGCGCGCCTGTCCCGCCAGCGCGTCCTGCTGGTCTTTCTGCTCATCCGCTACACCGGGGCCAAGCTCAGCGAGGCCCTGGCCCTGGACCCGGGGGCCGACGTGGACTTCGGGAGCGGGGTGTTGCGCCTGGGCGGGGCGGCGGGGCAGCCGGGAGCGCGCGAGGTCCAGGTGTCGGCCCTGCTGGCGGGCGAGCTGCGCGCCATCCTGGAGGGACCCGCCTTTGCCGGGGCGCCGGGCCCGGGCCTGGGGCTGGACCCCGGGTTCGTGCGCCGCAAGTTCTACGAGCTGGCCCGGGCGGCGGGCTTCGACAAGCGCCAGGGCGGGCCGGAGATGCTGCGCAAGGCCCGGGCCGTGGAGCTGCTCCAGGGCAACGTGCCCCTGCCCGTTGTCCAGGCCATGCTGGGGCATGTGACCCCGGCGCCGACCTCGGCCTATGTGTCCTTTTCGCCCGACGATATCCGCATGGTGGCCCGGGGGTTCCTGGAGCGCGAGGCCAGCCGGGGCAGCAGCGCGCGCAACTCCTTCTACGGCAAGGTCCGCGCCCTGGACGCCGGGGACATCCAGACCCGCGTGGAGCTGGCGACCCTGGACGGGCTGCGTGTGGAAGCCTTGGTCACCAACGACAGCGTGCGGCGGCTGGGCCTGCGCCCGGGGCGGCTGGTCACCGCCGAGGTCAAGGCGCCGCTGGTGTCCGTCCTGCTGCGCCCCGGCGCGGGAGCCGCGCGGACGCCGCCTCCGGCCAGCAGCCTGGAGAACGTGTTTCCCGGGTTGGTGGAGGAGGTTCGCGCGGGGGGCATCAATACCGAATGCGTGGTGCGGGTGTCGGAGGCCACGCGGGTGTGCGCCCTGGTGCCCGCGTCCTGGGCGCGCGCCAGGAGTCTTGGCCCCGGCGACGCGGTGTGGGTGCTGTGCGGCGCCTGCGCCGTGGTGTTGCATGTGGAGTGAGGCCGGGCGCCCGGCCCGACGGACCGGGCGCCCGGGATGGCTGCAACGGGCCTAGCTCTTGCCCTTGCCTCCTCCGCCGCCGCCACCGCCGCCACCGCCGCCGCCGCCGGAGCCGCCGCCGGAACCGCCGCCGGAACCACCGGAGCCGCCCCTGCCGCCGGAGCCCATGCCGGAGCCCATGCCCTGGCCCATGCCCTGGCCAATGCCCAGGGTCGAGGGGGCCACTCCGGCCTTCTTGGCGATGAGGCCCCAGCCGATGCCTTGCTGGCGCATCTGGCCGACCTGCTCCTCGCTCAGGTCCGAGGCCGCGGCCACGGCCCGGACCCGGGCCTGCTCCAGATCCCTTTCGCACTGGGCCATGCGTTCGCGGGTGCGCGTCCTGGCCGCCTGGTCGTTGGACATCTGGGCCTGCTCCATGGCCTCCTGGGCCTGGCGCATCTGGTTCATCAGGCCGCCCACCGTGGTCTCGACCTGCTCGCCGTCCTGCGCCTGGGCCGGGGCGGCCCAGGGCAGCAGGAGCGCCAGGGCCAGCAGCAGCCCGCAGGCGCGGCACATGTGCAATTCGCGTTTCATGGCGATCCTCCTTGTACGGGGTGTCTCCCGGAGCATGCAGTATAGCACTTCCGTCGGGGGCCGCAAGCACCCGCGCGAAGGCCCCCGCCCGGAAAACCGGGCGGGGGCCTTGTGCTTCGGGGCGCCGGGCGGCGACGAGGGGGCTAGACCCAGTCGTCGTCCTCCTCGATGGGCGCGAAGCCCCGGCGCATGGTGTTTTCGGTGACCACATAGGGGTCCATGAACTGGAGCAGGTAGTCGGGGCCGCCGGTCTTGGAGCCGATGCCCGACATGTTGAAGCCGCCGAAGGGCTGGCGTTCCACCAGGGCGCCCGTGCTGCCCCGGTTGAGGTACAGGTTGCCGACGTTGAACTCGGCGCGGGCGCGTTCGAGGTGGCGCGGGCTGCGCGAGAAGACCGCCCCCGTGAGGGCGAAGCGCGTGGAGTTGGCGTATTCCAGGGCCTGGTCGAAGTCCGCCGCGCGCATGACGGCCAGCACGGGCCCGAAGATCTCCTCCTGGGCGATGCGGTGCTCGGGGGTGATGCCCTCCACCACGGTCAGCGGGACGTAGCAGCCCGCGGCGCAGTCCTGGCCCCCGGGCATCCGCTCCACCAGCACCCGGCCCTCCTTTCGCGCCAGTTCCACATAGGCCATGATGGACTTCTGGGCGGCGCGGTCCACCACCGGGCCCATGACGTTGGCCGGGTTTTCGGCGGGGCCCAGGCGCAGGGAGCGGCAGGCCTCCACCAGCCGGGGCACGAAGCGGTCGTACACCGCGTCCAGCACGATGACCCGCGAGCAGGCCGAGCACTTCTGGCCCTGGAAGCCGAAGGCCGAGTAGACCGTCTGCTGCACGGCCTCGTCCAGCTCGGCGTCGTCGTCGATGATGATGGCGTTCTTGCCGCCCATCTCGGCGATGACCTTCTTGCACTGGAGCTGGCCCGGGGCGGGCACGGCGGCCTTGGCCATGATGCGCAGGCCGACCTCCATGGAGCCGGTGAAGGCGATGAGGCTTATGTCCTTGTGTCCCACGAGGTAGTCGCCCATGACCGAGCTGCGCCCGGGCACGAAGTTGAAGACCCCGGCGGGCAGCCCGGCGGCGGAGAAGGCCTCCACCAGCCCGTGGCCAACCAGCGACGACAGGCCCGAGGGCTTGTAGAGCACGGGGTTGCCCGTGACGATGGCCGCGCCGACCATGCCCGTGGAGATGGCCAGCGGGAAGTTCCACGGCGCGATGACCGCCGCGATGCCCTTGGGCCGGTACTGGTAGAGGTTGACCTCGCCGGGGGCGCGGCCCATGCGCCGGGGGGCGCCCAGGCGCAGCATCTCGCGGGCGTAGTATTCCAGGAAGTCGACGGCCTCGGCCAGGTCGGCGTGGGCCTGGTCCCATTGCTTGCCGACTTCGAGCACCTGCACGGCGCAGAGGTCGTGGATGTTGGCGCGCATGTGCGCGGCGGCGCGCAGCAGGTACTCGGCGCGCTCGGCGGGCGGGGTGGCCCGCCAGGAGCCGCGCACGGCCACGGCGGCCTCCAGGGCCCGGTCGATCTCGGCCGTTCCGGCCTGGTGCACCCGGGCCAGGACCTCGCCGGTGTCGGCGGGGTTGTAGGAGTCGAGCACGTCGTTCGTGTATACGGGGGCGCCGCCGATGAACAGCGGCACCTCGCGCAGGCCGTGGGCGCGGACGCGCGCCAGGGCCTGGGGGAACGCCTCGCGGGCCTCGGGCAGGGTGAAGTCGATCATGGGGTGGTTCTCGAAGGGGCCCGGGGCGGGCGCGGCCTCGCGGCCCACGGGCCGCGCCGCGCGCTCGCGCTCGGCGGCGGCCGCCGGGTCCTCCAGCAGCCGGGCCATGTCGGCCTCGTCGGCGAAGCTCTGGCGCAGGAACGACTCGTTGGCCGTGTTCTCCAGCAGGCGGCGCACCAGGTAGGCCATGCCCGGGATGAGGTCGCCGTAGGGGCAGTACAGGCGCACGCGCCCGGCCACCTTCCGCAGGCCCTTGCGCACGGGCTCGGCCATGCCGTAGAGCACCTGGAACTCGTAGCGCGACTCGGGCACGTTCAGGGCCTGGGCCGTTTCCATGACCGCGGCGATGGTGCGCACGTTGTGCGAGGCGCAGCACAGGCGGCAGATGTCCGCGTTTTCCAGCACATGGCGCGAAACGCGCTCGAAGGCCGCGTCGGATTCGGCCTTGATGGTGTAGACCGGCACCTCCCAGCCCATCTGTTTGGCGCGCACGGTTTCGTGGTCCCAGTAGGCGCCCTTGACCAGGCGGATGGTGATGGGCAGGTTCTGGGTCCGGGCCCAGGTGAGCATCTCGGCCACGTCCTGGTCGGTGCATTTCAGGTAGGCCTGGAAGACGATGCCCAGGTGCGGATAGTGGCGGAACTCGTCGGCCCCGCGCAGGCGTTTGAACAGCTCGATGGTGATGTCCTTGTAGTCCAGGGACTCCATGTCGATGCACATGGCCCCGCCCATCTGGACGACCTTGCGATAGACCGGGGCCAGGCGATTGTACAGGCCCTGCACCGAGCCCTCGAAGTCGCGGGCCTTGGTCTGGGAGTAGAAGGCCGACGGCTTCACCGACAGGTTGACGACGGGCTCGCCGCCCCAGTCCAGGCCGCTCCCGCCGTCGCTCAGGGGCTTGAACTTGTCCTTGGCCTCGGCCACGGCGTCCATCAGATCCAGGTGCTCCTGCATGCGGGCTTCGCTTTCGGCCTCGCTGACCGTGGCCTCGCCCAGCAGGTCGATGGTGAAGGCGAAGCCGTCCTTGCGCAGGCGCTGGATGTTCTTGACCGCCTCGCGGGCGTCCTGGCCGACGATGAACTGGCGGCCCATCTTTTCGATATTGGCCGAGATGGCCTTGGCCATGAGCTTGCCGCCCAGCTTCCCGGCCAGCCCGGCGGTGGTCAGCCCGGCCTTCATCACCGGGGGCAGGTCGCCGGAATCCGAAGCGAAGTACTCCTCGATGTGCCGCGTCAGGGACTCGGTGGTCGACAGGGCGGGCAGGACATCCACGAAGCGGAACAGCCGGACCTTGAAGTCCTCGTTCTTCATGGACCAGTCCATGACCTTGCCGGTCCACCAGCCCTTGTTGAAGATGGACGGGGCCTCGCCGCTGATGCTCTGGAAGAATTCCCTGCCGCGCGCGACGATGCGCTGCTCGAGTTGGGTCTTGTCCATGATCCCTCCTGGGACGGTCAGTCGTCCTGGGCGCCGTTGTCCCCGGGGTCGAGGCTCTGGGCCAGGGTTTCCTTGACGGTGGTCAGCACGATGGTCGTGCGCGTGTCGCGCACGGAGCGGATGCGCCCGATGCGCCGCAGCAGGCGGCCCAGGGCCTCGGTGTCCTGCACGCGGACCTTGATCAGGTAGGCGTCCTGCCCGGCGGTGTGGTGCACTTCGAGCACCTCGGGCAGGGCGGCCAGCTCGCGGCCCGAGCGCACCGAGCCCACGGCGTCCTCGGCGTGGACGAAGGTGAAGGCCGTGAGCCCGTGGTCCAGGGCCTTGGGGTTCACGCGGGTTTCGTAGCCCTGGATCACCCCCCTGGCCTCCAGCTTGCGGATGCGCTCCAGCACCGCCGAGGGCGCCTTGCCCACGCTGCGCGCGATGTCGGCGTTGGTGGTCCGGGCGTTGGCCTGGAGTAGGTCCAGTATCTTGCGGTCCGTTTCGTCGAGTGTTCCGTTTTTTACCATGATTGGAGAATCAAATTCGATTTCATGTCCATTGTCAAGAATGATATTCACGGTAATGGCGAAGGGCTGAAGGATCGGCGGGCAGGGCGGGGTGCGCGCGGGGCACTGCGCCCATACCGTTCCCCCTACCTATAAATGGAGCGGGGTGGCGCGGGGGGAACTGCGGCGGGCACGGCAGCCTGACCGTTCACGGCCAGCGCCGGGAGCACCGGGGCGGGGGGGCTCCACGGCCCGAGGCCCCGGCGCCGGGGCCCTCGCGGGCTCAGGCGCCCCGGCGGGCGCGCCAGCGGCAGGCCCGGCGTTCCAGCAGCTCGGTGCCCTCGTAAAGGGCCACTCCCAGGGCGCTCATGCCGAAGATGCCCGCGAACATGTCCGCGTAGTCCAGGCGGCCCCAGGAATCCATGATGAAATAGCCCAGGCCCCGCTGGGTGGCGAAGCTTTCCACGAAGAAGAGCACGGCCACGGATACGCCCGTGCCCAGGCGCAGGGCCGTGAAGCCGTGGGGCAGGGCGGCGGGCAGCAGCACATGGCGCAGGGCGTGGCGGTAGGTGCCGCCCAGGGAGTGGATGGTGTCCAGGTACTTGGGGTTCACGGCGCGCACACCGTCGCGGGTGGTGACCAGGATCTGGTAGGCCAGGATCAGGGCGATCATGCCCACGCGCGAGGCCTCGCCCAGGCCCAGCAGCAGGAAGAACACCGGCAGCAGCACGATCTTGGGCACGGGGTAGGTCAGGGTCACGAAGGGGGCCAGGGCGCGGTCGAGCCGGGGCAGGCTGCCCATGAGCACGCCCAGGGGAAAGGCCACGGCCCAGGCCAGGATCATGGCCGCCCCCGAGCGGGCGGCGCTGGCCCCCGCGTGGCCCCAGAACTCGGCCCGCCCGAGCTGGCGCGCGAAGGCCGCCAGGGCCTGTTCGGGGTGCGGCAGCACGTCGCCCGCCGGGCCCAGGGCCAGGGCCTTCCAGCCCAGGGCCAGCAGGGCCACCACCGCCGCGTAGCGCAGGGGTGCGCGCATCAGACCTCCGCCAGGGCCGCGCGCACGGCCCGGGCCGTGGCGTGGAAGCCCGGGGCGTCGCGGTGCCCGGGTTCGCCGAACCCGGGGTTGGGCACAAGCCTTGCCAGGCGCGCCGGGCGCCCGCCCATGACGGCGATGTCCGCGCCCAGGAACACGGCCTCCTCCACGCTGTGGGTCACCAGCACGAAGGGCGTGCCCCGCTGGCGCCAGGAGTCCAGCAGGGCCTGCTGGAGCTTCTCGCGGGTGATGAAGTCCAGGCTGGAGAAGGGCTCGTCCATGAGCAGCAGCTTGGGCCGCGCCGTGAAGGCCCGGGCGATGGCCACGCGCTGCTGCTCGCCGCCGGACAGGCGCGCGGGGTGGTCGCGCTCGCGTCCGGCCAGGCCCATCTCGGCCAGCACGGCCCGGGCCCGGGCCTCGCGCTCGGCCCGGGGCACGCCCTGGACCGTGAGGCCCAGGGCCGCGTTGTCCAGCACGGTCTTCCACGGCAGCAGGCCGTAGTCCTGGAGGATGATGGCGATGTCGGGCGTGGGCGCGGCCACCGGGGCGCCGTCCAGGGTCACCCGGCCCGCGGAGGGCGCGGCCAGCCCGCAGAGCATGTAGAGCAGGGTGGTCTTGCCGCAGCCGGAAGGCCCGACCACGGCCAGGGTCCGGCCCTGGTCCAGTTCCAGGTCCACCCCGGCGAGCACGGTGCGCCCGCCCGGGTAGGTCATGGTCAGCTTTTCGGCGCGCAGCACGGGAACGGCCTAGGGCTGCGGCACGATGGCCGCGTAGGGCAGGGGCGCCTCCAGCAGGCCCACGCGGAGCATCCAGTCCTGGACCTGGGCCACCTCGGCCTCGGAGGGCAGGCTGGGCGCGGGATAGCGGTACACCGGGAAGGCCGCCGCCAGGGCGTCGGGCATGCGGCATTCCCGGGCCATGAGGTCCCGGAAGTCCTCGGGGCGCCGGGTCAGGGCCTCCACGGCCCGGGAGTAGGCCGCCAGGAAGGCGCCGCAGGCGCCCATGCGCTCCTGGCGCAGGCAGACCACGGTCAGGGGCAGGCCCAGGGCCTCGTCCGTGGCCAGCCCCCGCCCGCCCCGCGACTCCACCAGGGAGGCCAGGGGCTCGGGCAGGATGGCGTAGCCCAGTTGCCCGGCCATGAGCATCTGCATGCGGATGGGGATCTTCTTGACCTCCATGCGCGTGAAGGGCTGCCCGCCGGCCGCGTCGCCCGGGGCCATGCGTTCGAGCAGGAACTCCATGACCGTGGTTCGCGAATAGCCCAGGGGCGCGCCCTCGGCCGCGCCCTTGGGCGAGGCCACCACGGCGAACATGCGCTGGCCCGGGGTGGTGCGGTAGCTCACGGTGGCCACGCGCATGGGCACCCCGGCGCGGATGAGGGTCAAGGTGGCCACGAGGTCGCCGAAATAGCCGTCGAGCTGGCCGCTTTGCATGGCCGTGTCGCGTTCCATGGCGCTGGCGAAGGGCACAAGCTCCACGTCCAGCCCCTGGGCGGCGAAAAGGCCCTCGCGGGCGGCCACATGCAGGGGCAGGGTGTCCAGCACGGGCAGGATGCCCAGGCGCAGGGCCTGGGCCCGGGCCCCGCCCGCCAGGGCCAGCACCAGCGCCGCGGCGAGCAGCGCGCAAGCCAGGGGCCGTCTCATGGCTACCTCCTCGGGGTGGGTTCCTTGGGCAAAAGGCGGCGTCCGGGCCCCTGGATACAACGGGACGGCGGCCCCGGCAAGGGCCGCGCCGCCGGACCGCCCCGCGCGCGGGCCGGGTACGGATATGCAAATTGCAATAAATGCGGAAAGGCGGGACCGCCCCGCGCGAGGGCCGGGGGCGCCGGGTGCGAGATTCGGAGGCTGGCCAGGGCGCGCAGAACCGCGTCCTCGCCAAGGCCGGGCGCGCCCGGCCGCCTGGCCAGCGCGCCGGGGGCCTCGGGGGGATTGCCTCAACAGCGGGGGCCCGGCTCTGGGCCACCCGGGGCGTCGGAGAGGCCGCGAACGCCCAGGGCTTTCGGCGGCAGGAGG